>NZ_JAGMUF010000084.1:0-340 GCF_019049125.1 Streptomyces sp. AC602_WCS936
CCGGCCCGCGTGGACGGCGTCCCGGCCGTGGTGGTCGGCGGTCCCGGCGCTCCGGGTGGTCCTGGTGCCACCGGCGCGGCGGGCGCGGCGGGCGCGGCAGACTCGCCGGTCGCCGGTTCGGTCGCCCCGGCCCGCGTGGAGGGCGTCCCGGTCGTGGTGGTCGGCGGTCCCGGCGCTCCGGAGGGTCCTGGTGCCACCGGCGCGGCGGGCGCGGCAGACTCGCCGGTCGCCGGTTCGGTCGCCGGTTCGGTCGCGCCGGCCCGCGTGGAGGGCGTCCCGGCCGTGGTGGTCGGCGGTCCCGGCGCTCCGGGGGGTCCTGGTGCCACCGGCGCGGCGGGCG
>NZ_JAGMUF010000085.1:0-209 GCF_019049125.1 Streptomyces sp. AC602_WCS936
AGGGCGCCCGCCACGCCCGCCGCGCCGGTGGCACCAGGACCCCCCGGAGCGCCGGGACCGCCGACCACCACGGCCGGGACGCCCTCCACGCGGGCCGGGGCGACCGAATCGGCGACCGGCGAGTCCGCCGCGCCCGCCGCGCCCGCCGCGCCGGTGGCACCAGGACCCCCCGGAGCGCCGGGACCGCCGACCACCACGGCCGGGACGCC
>NZ_JAGMUF010000086.1:0-3362 GCF_019049125.1 Streptomyces sp. AC602_WCS936
TCGGAGCCCATGCCGCTGCGGGTGGCCCGGCGGCCTGGCGGCCCAGGACCTTGTGGCCGCCGCCGTCGGGGATCCGGCCGAGCTTCTTGACGTCGACGAAGACGGAGTCCAGGACTGGGCCGCAACAGCGGCGGCTGGCGGCTTCGGCGTCTACGACGCGCGGCGAGAGGCAGAGCAGTGGTGAAGCAAGAGCCGAATCCGGAGTACAACCTGAACGAATTTCCGGCGCCGACGACGTGGCAAGGTTGGCAGCAGTTCGTCGACACGCCTCCCACAACGCCGCCCGACGCCGGCGCACCGCCTCGCAGCGCAGAGGAGCGGCTCGCCTACCACTCCGACTTCGTGACCGTCCGCACCCCGGCCATCGACACGATCACGACCACGGTGCGCACTCTCATGGTCCTGGGCCGGCACCAACGAGCCACCGCCCGCCCCTGCCTGATCGTCACCGGCCCCCCGACCACCGGGAAAACCACCGCGCTCCTGCAAGTCGGCCGGACCTGCCACCTCGCCGAAACCGCCCGCACCGGCATCCGCGACCAGATGCCCGTCGCGTACGTCCTCGTCCCGCCCGGCGCCAGCGCGAAGACCCTGGCCGCGGAGTTCGCCCGCTTCCTCGGCATCCCCGTCACCCACCGGATGACGCAGGCCCAGATCATGACCACGGTCTGCGACACCTACACGCGAGCGGGCGTACGCCTCGTCATGATCGACGAGGTCCACCGGCTCAACCCCCACACCAGCAGCGGCACCGAAGCCACCGACCTCCTCAAAGACCTCACCGAACGCATCGGGGCGACCTTCGTCTACGCCGGCATCGACGTCACCACCACGTCCCTGTTCACAGGCACCCGCGGCGCCCAGCTCGCCGGCCGTGCCACCCTCATCGACTGCGACACCATCCCCGCCCGACGAGGGACCACCCTGCCCTTCCGCGACCTCGTCGCCGCCATGGAAGCCTGCCTCGACCTCACCCGCCACCGGCTCGGCACCCTGCCCCGCCTCGCCGCCTACCTCCACATCCGCACCGGCGGACGCATCGGCAGCCTCGCCCGCCTCCTACGCCAAGCCGCCATCACCGCCATCCTCGACAGCAGCGAACGCATCACCAAAGCCAGCCTGGAGGCCATCACCCTCGACCACCTCGCCGAAGAGAACAACCGACCCCGATACCCGGCCAAACGCACCACCACACGGCGCCCAACCCGACACAGCACCCAGCTCCCGCCCACACCGGAACGGCCGTGACCCCGCCAGGCCGCCTCACCACACACATCCCGCGCCCGACGCCACCCGCCGGGGCGCTCCGCGTCAGCCCGGTACGCCACGAATCGGTTGCCTCCTACCTCGACCGCCTCGCCGGCATCTACCGCCTTGACCCACGCCAACTACTCGAAGGCATCGGCATCACCGTCCACGGCCGCCCAGGCACCACTCCCGCAAGCAGCGAGGGAGCTCGCCCTCTCCCCCGCAGCTATCCACCACCTCGCCGTGTTCACCCGCGTCCCCCACCTGCACCTCACCCTGGGCAAGCCCTCCAGGCCAGGCAGCCCGATACCGCGCCGGGCCACCGCCCGCTGGCACCACCTCGAACCCGCCGACCAGCCCACCCGCACCTGCCCGCAGTGCACCCTCCACCACACCCACGGAACCACCACCCAGGCATGGGCCTACCACCCCGCACACCAGCGTCTGTGCCCCCGCCACTACCAATGGGCCACCCCGTCCAGCCACCGTGCTCCGCTGAACACCTGCGCACTACCCGAGCTCTCCCAGGCCCACCACGCCCACAGGCGCCTCACACGCCGGCCCGACGCCACCACCGCCTACCAGTGGGCGAGCTCGATCACCACCCGCTGGTACGACCACCAACAACACCTCACCCGACGCTGGCACAACCGCCTGCCCCGCCTCGCCGCCACCAACCCACCACCCGCAGGCGGCAAGTCCTGGACCCTCACCGCCCGCGACGCGGTCACCTACCCCGAAACCGTCACCCTCGCCCGGCACCTCTCACGCACACCCCGCCCCCAGGCCGACCCGGGCTTCCTCGGCCACACCGCAAGCACCCTCGGCCTCGACCGGCTCGTGCTCCCACCCGACGACCTGCTCTGGACCTGGATCCACACCCAGCAGCAACCCGCCCGACACGAATGCCAATAGACGGGCCACTACACCTGCACAAAAAATCAGTACAACCAGGCACACCAGCGAAACCCAACCAAACCGAGAAAGCCCCACGCCACAAGCACGCAAGGACAGCCCCGACACCTCAACCCAACAGCCGCCAGCACCTCCGGGCCAGCCACTCCCGCACCCCCGCACCAGCCAATCAACCTGAACACACACAGGCCAGAAAACCAGCACACCCACTACAACAACGGCCGGTCATACACAAGTTCGGGATACGGGCCGCACTCGCCGACCGGCAGGTATGGGCCGATAAACTCCCGGTCTCCGTCAGTCAGTTGCACTTGCGTCACGCAGGACGATTTATCGTGCCAGGGCTCGCCACGAGAGCGCATCCCGCGAAGTGACGTCCCGCTGACGTGTTCGGTCGGCAGGGTCTGCGACTGGAGCGCTCAGCATGCGACGCGGTCGGCTGATCTGATCTCGGTGGAGGCAACTGTTTCAGTCGTCGCCAGCAACCAGGAGGGCGAGAGTGCCCATGCGGCGGTCGATGAGGACGAGCTCGTGAAACTCGATGTGGATCGGGCCGTAGTCGTGGCACGCGTCGTCGGGGAGGGCCTCTAGCGCGTACAGGCTCGTTGCTTGGCGGATTGGTTCGTAGACCGCCTCGCGCAACCTCATGTCGAGGCCTGAGGGAAGGGGGGCGCCATCGGTGGCCCAGGTATGAACCGTGCTGGTCGCGGTCGACTCGTCGATGGCTGTGTATGCACTGGGAGTGATCCGGTCCGACCACCACTGGCCGTGACGTGGTTCAAGCCAGACGCCGGCTCCGTCATAGGTGTCGCGGAACTCCGGGTGCGCGATCAGGGCGGCCAGCAGCTCCCGGTCGGTTGGCGTGCCGGCCGGCAGGTGGAATCGCTTGATGTGCACCCACCGGAATCCGTGTCCACGGCCGTCTGGAAACTGGAAGTCCTTGAAGTTGATGAAGGGACTGTCCCAGTGCGTGAGCGAGTGGTGCATGCGAGTCAGTATCGCTCAGTACACCCGATGGGTAAATTCGCAGGTGAGAGAAACCGCTGGCGCCCTGCTCGCGACCGCACTGCGCAATCACATGATCACGACTCGATACGCGGCCTAAGAGGTCCTAACAAAGGCGTTGGACGTGGCGGTGGGTGATCAGGCAGATGGCGAGGCTGAGGAAGGCTTCGTGGATGTCGTCGCGTCGTTCCCAG
>NZ_JAGMUF010000087.1:0-22507 GCF_019049125.1 Streptomyces sp. AC602_WCS936
GTTCCGGGGGTGTGGGTGTGGGGATGGTCGCGGTGGTGGTGCGCTGGATCGGCGGGGGTGTGGGGGTGCCGGGTGCTCGGGGGGTCGTTGCCGGGGGTGTGGGGGTGGCCGTGGTGGTGGCGCGCTGGACCGGCCTCGCGGTGGGTTGGGCCGGGGCGGCGAGTGGCCTGCTGTCGGCCGGTGCGGTGGTGAGGGGAGCGCCGAGAGGGGAGCGTCGGCGGTCGGCGGGGAGGGGCGCCGGGGCGACGGCCGGACGCGCGGGCTCGACGGGCTCGGGGCTCGGGGCCGGGCGTACGTCGGCGGGCTTGGAGGTGGGGGCGCCGAGGCCCGCGCGTGGTGCCGTGGTGCCGCGCTGGACCGGGGGCATGGCGCCGGGGGCGTTGGGTCCGGGGCGGGGCGGGCGTACGGCGTTGGCGTCGGCGGAGTGGCCGGTGGCGGCCGTTCCGGTCACCGGGCGGGCGACGGGAGCCGGTGTGGCGCCGGGGGTGGGAGAGCGGTCCGTGGAGCGCTGCACCGCGGGTGCGGCGTCTGGGCCGTTGGGCGGGCGCGGTGCCGTGGTGCGGGGCGTCGCCGTGTGCCGGGTGTCAGGGGCCTGGTCGGGAGTCGAGGGGCGCGGTGCGGCCGGGCGTCCGAGTGCCGACGTACGCTGCTGGACGGCGGGCGTGGTGCCGGCCGCGTCGAGGGGGCGGTCCGTCGGGGGAGGGGCTGAGGACGGCTGCGGCTCGGTCGTGCCGTGGACGGTGCGCGGTGGGGTGGGCGTGGTGGTGGCGGGGCGATGTCCCTTGCCGGCGGGCGAGGACGGGGCCGGTGCCGGGATCCCGTGGGACACGGCACGCTGGACCGGAGGGAGGGGGGTGCCGGGTGCCGCGGTCGGGCGGTCGGTGCGGGGCGTGGACCGCTGTACCGGGGTGCTCGTCGCCGGGGCGCCGTCCGGAGCGGACGTTGCCCGGCTCGTGGTTCCGGAGGGGCGGGTGCGCGGGTGCGTTTCTCGTGCGGCCGGGCTGCCGGTGGTCGTACTGCCGCCGAGGTCTGGGCTCGCGCCGGGGGCGGAGGCGGGGGTCCGCTGGACCGGCGTGGCGGGTGTCGGGGTGTCGGGGGCGGCCTGGGCGGCGCGGGTGGTGACCGTCGGTGCGGAGTCCTGCGGGGGCGCGGGACGCTGGGCCGGCGGGGTGGGTGATGTGCCGCCGGGGGTGGGCGTGGACCGGTTGCCTGCGGGGGGCGTCCCTGCGGGCGTGCGTGGGGCGGAGACCGCCGGTGCGGGGGTGGCGGGCGCGGACCGCTGGACGGGGAGGCCGGTCGTGGTGCCGTCCGGGCCGACCGGTGCGGTGCCGTGGCCGGGTGCCGGCGGCTGCGCCGGGGCGTCGGGTGTCGGCGTACTGGGGCTTGGTGTGGTCGGGTTGCGGTCACCGGTGGTGCTCGTGCGGGAGCCGGGGGTCGTTCGCTGTACCGGCGTGCCGGGGCTTGGTGTGGTCGGGTTGCGGTCACCGGGTGCGGTGGTGCGGGAGTTGCGGGGCGCGGGCTGTGTCGGCGTACCGGTGGCTGGTGGGGTCGTGCTGCGGGTGTCGGGTGCACCTGTGCTGGAGTCGGTCGTCGCTCGCTGTGTCGGCGTGCCGGGGCTTGGTGTGGTCGGGTTGCGGTCACCGGTGGTGCTCGTGCGGGAGCCGGGGGTCGTTCGCTGTACCGGCGTGCCGGGGCTTGGTGCGGTCGGGTTGGGGTTGTCGGGTGCGGTGGTGCGGGAGTTGCGGGGCGCGGGCTGTGTCGGCGTACCGGTGACTGGTGCGGTCGTGCTCCGGGCGTCGGACACGCCCGTGCCGGAGCCGGGCGTCGCTCGCTGTACCTGCGTACCGGCGACGGGAGTGCGCGCCGCCCGGTCGCCGGGCGCGTTGGTGCGCGAGGCCGGGGTGCCGCTGGAGTCGGGCGTCACCTCCCGTCGGTTCACAGCACGCTGGACCGGCGTCCCGGATGCCGGGGCGCTGTGCCGGCCGCCGGACCCGGTGCCGGAACCAGAGCGGAACCCGGTGCCGGAACCAGAGCGGGAGCCGGAGCCCGAGCCCGAGCCCGAACCGGAGCCGGAGCCCGAACCGGAGCCCGAGCCCGAGCCGGAGCCCGAGCCCGAGCCGGAACCGGAGCCCGAGCCGGAACCAGAGCGAGAGCCCGAGCCGGAGCCCGAGCCGAAACCGGAACCGAAACCGGAACCGGAGCCCGAGCCCGAACCGGTACCGGGCCGGGGCGCGGCGCCCGGCGCCGGGGCGCCGCCCGTCGATCCGCCCGGGGAAGCGGCCGTCGCCCCAGGTGTGGCGGAGTCCGTCGGCCTTGCGGGCGAAGGGCGGGGTGCGTGCGCCGCGCGCTGGACGGGCGCACCGGCCGATGCGGCCGGGCGGACGTCGGAGGGGCCCGTCCCCGGCATGGAACGGGCAGCCGGGGCGGCGCCGGGATCTCCTCGGTCGCCGTCCGCCGACGACGGCGCCGGACCCGGGGAGCCGGGCACGGCGTCGGCCGTCCGGCGGCTCGCGGGCAGGGCCCGGCGCTGCACGGCCGCCGGAACGGACGGCGCCTTGGTGAGGGAGTCCCGCGCCCGGGACGCGGTGGGCGGCACGGGTGTCGCACGGAGGCCGTGGGCGGGAGCCGCGGGGGACGCCGGCCCCGCGGAGCGCGACCGTTGGACCGGCGGGAGCGGGGCCGGGGACGACGGGGACCGCGTACGCCCCACGGGAGCCGTGGTCGTGGCCGAAGCCGAAGCCGAAGCCGACGACGCAGACGTGGCCGACCCTGGGACCGGTCCCGCACCCGGCGTTGTCCGTCGCAGCGGCGCGACCGGCATTCGCTGCGCCGTCGGTTCACCGCCCGGGGACGCCGACGGCAGGCGCCGCGAGGGGCGTTCGGGTGCCGGCTCGGCGAACGCTCCCGAGAGCAGGCCGTGGCCGGCCGCCGGGTCCAGGACCGCCGGGGACGGCGCACCGCTGAACGACGGGTTCTGCCAGGTCGGCAGCCGCCCGCCGAACCCGGAGTCCGCGACGCCGGTCCGTCCGCCGTCCGCCGCCCGCTGGATCGGCGGCAGGGACGTCCACGCCGCGACGGCCACGGGCGGCGCGGCAGCACCCGACACGTCCGGCGGTCCCGCCGTACCAGCCGTACCTGCCGTACTCGCCTCCTCTGCCGGGCTCCCCGCGGAGCCCGGCCCGCCGTCACCCGCGCGGGCAGCGCCCTCGCGTCCCCGCAGCCGGTCCAGGAATCCCACCGATCAGCCCTCCGCCGCGCCGCGCGTCACGAGGGACGCGATCTGCTCCGTGTACCGGCGCCGGTCCCGGTGCTCCAGGTCCAGGATCGCGTCCAGGCCCCAGTGGAAGTGGTAGGCGACGTACGCGATCTCCTCGTGCAGCCGGTCGGTCGCGTACGTCACGATTCCCCCAGGCGGCTCCCGCCGAGTTCCACCTCGAAGGGTTCCGTGCAGTGCGGGCACTGCACGGCCGCGCGGGTGTGCCCCTCCGCGTTGATCTGGCGGTAGAAGTCCTGGAGGAACGCCAGGTCGGAGGCGAACATGTTCTCCACGATCCCGTCATGCACCATCGTCAGCGTGCCGAGCCGGGTGATGACCCGGCCCAGCAGCACCACCGACAGGTACGCCGGGTTCTCCTGCACGCGCACGTCGCGCAGCGGGACCAGTTCGTCCCGGGCCGTCGACAGGCGCATCACACCCTCCCGGTGCAGCGTGCCCGACTCGTCGACGTAGCCGCGCGGCAGCTCGAAGGGGAACTCGGTGACCAGTTCCCGGCGGGGCGCCGGGTCGGCCGGCGCCTCCGTCGGAGCGGCGGCGGAAGCAGAACGGGGGAAGTCCGCTCCCGCCGCCGCGGTCTGGGGTGGAGCGGCGGGTGCCTTGGCAGCCGTACGCCGCATTACTCGATGACCAGTTCTTCGAACACGATGGTGACGGTCTCGGTCAGGGCCGCCGCCTCGCCCGCCTTCACCGTGCTCGTGTCGATCTTGCTGCACCAGGCGTTGCGCAGGTTGTACCGCTTCACCGGGTTGTCCTGGAAGTCCATCATGATGATGGACGCGTTCTTGCGGGCCGTGCTCATCTGGCCGCGGATCGAGTCGTTGATCCACTGGGTGAACGACGCCGACTGGGTCATGCCGCGCACGACGGTGCACTGGCCGTTCTTCTGCACGCCCGGCAGCAGCGCCACCTCGGCCCGGCCCATCGAGCTGTTCTGCTGGTAGGTGATGACGTCCTGTTCGAGGGTGAGGCCGCTGACCTCGGCGAGGTACTCGACCATCACACCGTCGATCTGGAGGCCGAAGTTGTGTGAAGTGAGGGCGTCACCCGGCTGGAGACTCATGTATTCGCTGTCCTTCTAGGGAGGGGGGAGGGGGTGTGCGGAGAGGAGGCGGGCGGCCTGGCGCCTACTCCTCCAGCTCCCCGCTGCCGCTGGAGAACTGGGCCAGCCGGAAGATCACGAACTCGGCGGGCTTGACCGGCGCGATGCCGATCTCGCAGATGACCCGGCCGAGGTCGACCGACTCGGGCGGGTTGGTCTCCTCGTCGCACTTGACGTAGTACGCCTGCTCGGGGCTCTGGCCGAACAGGGCGCCGTTGCGCCACTCGTTGACCAGGAACGCGGAGATGTTGCGGCGGATGCGGGCCCAGAGGTTGTGGTCGTTCGGTTCGAAGACCACCCACTGGGTGCCGATCAGGATCGACTCCTCCAGGTAGTTGAAGTACCGGCGGATGTTCAGGTAGCGCCACGCCGGGTCGGAGGACAGGGTGCGGGCGCCCCAGACGCGGATGCCGCGGCCCGGGAAGGCGCGGATGCAGTTCACGCCGATCGGGTTGAGGAGGTCCTGCTCGCCGCGGGTGATCTGGAGTTCGAGGTCGACGGCGCCGCGGACGACCTCGTTGGCGGGGGCCTTGTGCACGCCGCGCTCGGAGTCGTTGCGGGCCCAGATGCCGGCGACGTGACCGCTCGGCGGGACCAGGCGGGACTGGCCCGACGCCGGGTCGAAGGTCTTGATCCAGGGGTAGTACAGGGCCGCGTACTTGGAGTCGTAGCCGGCCGTCTCCTGGCGCCAGACGCGTATCTGGCGGGCGTTCAGGCCGGGCGGCGGGTCGATGACGGCGACGCGGTCGCCCATCAGCTCGCAGTGGGCGATCAGGCCGAGCTGGACGGCCTTGACGGCCTCCAGGTCGATCGCGCCGCGCTGGTAGGCGGCCATCAGGTCGGGCACGGCGACCATGGAGATCTCGTCGACGGCCTCCAGGCCGCCGAAGCCGGTGCGGTCGGCGGAGTCCCCGAGGTAGTGCGCCGGGCCGGGGTGCGAGACCTCGCCGCCCTGGCTCGCCGGGGCGGCCTTCTCCACCGGGGCGGCGGGCGGCGCGGGCAGCGTCAGGGTCTGGTTGTCCGGGCGGGCCAGCTGCGCGGACGGCGCGGCCTCCGTCACGGTGATGAGCTTGGAGCGCTCCTTGACCTGGGTGACGACGTAGGCGCGGTTGCCCTTCTTGGCGCTCACGTCGAAGGTCTCGACGGGCTTGTCGCCGTCCTTGACGATCAGCTTGAAGCGCTCGGCGGGGCCCTCGCCCTCGGGGTCGGCGACCTCGACGGACAGCGGGCCGTTCTGGCCGGCGGCGGTGGCCGTCACGGCGAACGTGCCGAGCTGCCTGGGCTCGGCGGCGGGAAGCGCGGCGGGCGCGGCGGCGCCCGTGACCGCGGCGGGGGCGGCGGTCGTGCCCGAGCCGTCGCCGACGGCGTCCTGGGCGGAGCCGCCGACGCGGACGACGTACGCGGCGCTGCCGCCGTTGTTGAAGAACCCGTAGACGGAGTGCGCGAGGTAGTACCCGTCGGTGAAGTCACCGAACGCCGCGACGTACTGGGTCCAGTTGGTGACCAGCGTGGGCTCGTTCAGCGGGCCGGTCGGCGCGAGCCCGACGAAGGCCGCGACCGAGGTGCCCACCCCCTCGATCGGGCGCGAGCCGCTGGCCACCTCCTCGACGTAGACGCCGGGCGACAGGTAGGACGGCATGCTCTGCTCTCCTCGGGGTACGAGACAGGACGCCCCTCACCCTCGCGCGCGCGTTCCCTCGCCGGAACGGCCTTCGGAGCCGGAGCGGGGGCACTCCCGTTGCCCCTCGCCGTGCCCGTTGGGGCAGACTCCCCGCCTTCTCCGGTGGACGGCCGCCCCCGGTGCCTCACCATCGTGTGTTGTTGGACATCGGTTCACCAGGACGTCGCCCGGTGGCTGTCGGGCCGTTCCGGCCGCAGTGACGAGATCCCCGAAGGGAGTTGTCCGTGCTGGACCGCTCGCACGCGCAGCAGGCACCACGCACCGACGCTGCCGCCGCCGCCCGGCACGGAGCCCGACAGCCGCGCCGCCCCCTGGCCTCCTTGCAGGCCGGCGCCGGGAACAGGGCCGTCACCGCGTTGCTGCAACGCGCGGCCGACGCCCCCGCCCGGGAGGAGACCGCGGCGGCTGAGCGGCGCCGGCGGGCGGAGCTGGCGGCCGCGGCGGCGGAACGGCGGCAGCGAGAAGCGACGGCCGCGGGGGAGGAGCAGGGGCCGCGGGACGAAGGGACCGCCGCGGAGGCCGCGGCGGAACACGGTCGTCGGGACGGAGAGACCCCGTCGGCTGAGCGGCGTCGGCGGGCGGAACTGGCCGCCGGGGCGGCGGAGCGGCGGCGCCGGCCGGCAGAGGCGGACGCCGGGGAGGAGCCGGGGCGCAGGGCGTTGCGGGGTCTGTCCGGCGCCGGGGAGAAGCTCAGGGACATCAACGCGAAGGTCGGCCGGCTCTTCGGTACCTCCAAGGCCGACCGGGCCAAGAAGGCCATCGACCCGCCCGACACGGTGGCCACCCGGGTCAACGCCCCGACGGAGGGCGGCGTGCGCAGCCACGGGCTGGGCACGTCGAACGCCGGCCTGGTCGAGGCCAGTGCGATCCAGGGACAGGTCGGCACCGGGATCAACGTCGTGACCGACTCCCTGGGGCTGTTCAACGACCTGCGTGCCCTGAAGGCCGGGTACGAGGGCCGCGAGGGGACGGGACCGGACTCCCACAAGCCCAGGAAGGACTGGAAGGGGAAGCCACTCGGCGCGGCCCAGAACTCCGGCATGGTCGTCGGTGACGTCAGCGGCATGGCCAACGCCGCGGTGCGCAACGCCGGGAACCTGGGCGGGGTGCCCGCCCTCGGGATCACGACCGGCGGGGCCGGCGTCTTCTACTCCACGCTGATAGCCGTCCGGGAGGCCGCCGCGGTCTGGCGGACCTACCACAAGAACCGCGCCCTCAAGGAAGTGGTCGAGGCGCTCCCCGGCGGGGCGCCCGTGGAGGCGGCGCGACTCCAGGACGTACTCGACCGGTTGGGGCGGGCGCAGGAGCGGCTGGAGCGGGTCAGGGCCCTGCCGCCACGCCGGCTGTACGGTCTCGCCGCCGCGCGGGACGCCGAGGTCGCGCGCTTCGGGCAGGAGGTCGCCGTCCTCACCCAGCACCTGCGGGCCGACCTCGCCGACGTGGGCAGGTACGCGCGGCACAAGCAGCACACCAAGCTGGGCAAGCGCGTCACCAACCTGGGCGGGAACACGGTGCGTGCCGCCGGCGGCGGGCTGGCCGTCGCGGCCGTGGCCGGGGCGGTCAGCGGCCCGGCGGCACCCGCCGTGGCGGGGACGGCGGCGGCCCTGCTGCTCGGCAACGCCGTCTACAAGGGTGTCAGGGCGGGCAGCAACCGGTACGTCGAGGCGCGGCACCCGGAAAGGTTCGCCCGCCCCACCCGGGCCCAGGAGGAGGCCGGGGAGACCGGGGCGGCGGAGCCCGGGGCACCGGCGGCCGGCGTCGGACGGGGCGACGCGGTGCTGGAGTTCTTCAAGGTGACGAAGTCCGTCCAGCAGGGCGAGCGCCGGTACATGGCGCAGAAGCTGTACGCGCTCGCGGCCGGGCCGGGCGTTCACGTGGGCAAGAGCGTTCCCGACGACATCCGCGCCTCGGCGCGTGCGCTGCTCAAGGTGCTCAAGGCCGGCCCGTCCCAGCACAGCCGTACCGAGGAGGAGTGGGAAGCCTCGCTCAACGACCCCGGAGAGCAGAACGCTTGGGAGAAGGAGATCTTCAACCAGCTCTCCTCGGTCTGAGGACCACCCGCGTCACCGGCCGGCGTGACCCCCGCCCCCGCTGACGGCCGGAAGCACCACTGCCCTCTTCGCTGCCCTCCCGGACCTGCCGGCGGGCGGGGGCGGGAGGTAAGGCTGGTGGGGACCGCCCGGTCAGTGTGAAGGGGAGCATGGTGCGCGCTCACGAGGAAGCCGTCGGCGACAAGGCCGCGAGGGACGGTCGGGCCCCGCGCCGGGCGGTGACCGCGCCCGTCGGCACGACAGGCGGACCGGTGACCCCCCAGACGGCCCTGGCGCTCCAGCGCTCCGTCGGCAACCGGGCCGTCTCGCGCCTCGTCGACCAGGACCAGCACGTGCACGGTGCCGGCTGCGGCCACGGCGGGATCGAGGACGGCGGTCCGGCGGGCCAGCGGCAGCTCCTGGACGAGGCCATCGCCTCTCCGAGCCGCCCGCTCGGAGGGTCGCTGCTCTCCGAGGCGACCGCCTTCTACCGCAACGACCTCTCCGCCGCCCGCATCCACGACAACCCCACGGCCCAGCGCGCGACCGTGGCGCTGGGCGCGCAGGCCATGACGGTCGGCACCCACGTGTTCCTCGGACCACAGGCCACCGGCCGCAAGGACCTCATCGGCCACGAGCTGGGCCACGTCGACAAGAACCTCAGAGGCCACCGCGAGACCGGCAACAGCAACGGCGCCGGAGTCACCGTGACCGACCCGGGCCAGGACTCCGAACGGGCGGCCGAGGCGGACGGCGCCGCCTTCGCGGCGGGGGCCGCGACCGCTCCGTCCGTGGTGGCGCAGCGGGTCGTGGACGACCCGGATCTCCAGAACATGTAGATCCGTCCGGCTCAAGTTCGTGCTCGAGCCCGGAGAGCCGACGGTCGGAGACGGCGGGCGCCACCGCCTCTTCGGGCAGCGAGTCTGCCCCCACGGCACCTGACGGCACCCCGAAGCGCTCGTAGCCTCGCCGCGTGAGCCTTTGGACTTCGCTGGAGCCCGCGTCCGTCACCGTTGATCCCGGCAGCAGTACGCGTGTGCGGCTGCGGGTGCGCAATACCGGTGATGTGGTGGACGAGTACCGGTTCGAGCCCGTCGGGGACGTGGCGCCCTGGACGACCGTCGAGCCGCAGACGCTGCGGTTGTATCCCGGTACGACGGGGACGGTGGAGCTGACGTTCGCGCCGCCGCGTACGTCTGATGCGACGGCGGGTCCGAATCCGTATGCGGTGCGGATCACGCCGACGGAGCATCCGGAGGCGGTGACGGTTCCGGAGGGGAATCTGACGGTCACGCCTTTCACGGAGGTGCGGGCGGAGTTGGTGCCGCCGACGGTGAAGGGCCGGTTTCGGGGGCGGCCGCGGCTGGCGGTGGACAATCTCGGTAATACGAAGGTGACGGCGTCGGTTTCCGGGAGTGATACCGGGGATCATCTGTCGTACGAGATTCGTCCGGGGAATGTGCAGATCGAGCCGGGGCGTGCGGCGTTCGTGGAGACGACGTTGAAGCCGCGGCAGGTGATCTGGTTCGGGGCGAAGGAGGAGCGGCCGTTCACGTTGGCGGTGCGGCGGTCGGGGGTTGATCCGACGGAGGTCGAGGGGACGTACGTTCAGCGGGGGTTTCTGCCGCGTTGGCTGGCGACGTTCTTCGGGTTCGCGTTGGCGTTGTCGATCGCGTTCGTGATGATCTGGATCGCGTACAAGCCGCAGGTCCGCAGTAGTGCCAGCGAGCAGGTGGAGCAGGCCGGTGCCGCCCTGGTGCCCAGTCCCAGCGCATCGCCGCAGACCCTGCCCAGCGCGGCCGAGTCGGCTCGGGCCGAGTCACCGCCCCCGGCACAGAGCGAGAGCCCCGAGAAGGACGGTGGCGGCGGCGGTGGCGGTGAAGCGGAGAAGCCCAAGCCGTCCAAGAAGGAGAAGGCACCGGAGCGGACCGCCGCCACCGCGGTCCAGGAGGTCGCCGCGCGCAGCGAGGGCCGGCACATCTGCTACCGCGCCTACGTGGCGGACCGGGGCTGGCAGGCGCCGGTCTGCGACGGCGCCGAGGCCGGCACCACCGGCAAGGGCCTGCCCATCAAGGCCCTCAACATCGCCGTGTCCGGCACAAAGGGCACCAGCGGCAACGGCGCCCACGTCGTCGAGGGCTGGCTGACCGGCGACGACTGGTCGAGCGCCGCCGACGGCGTCGACATGTACCTCGGCAGCACCAAGGAGGCGATCTCCCCGCTCCAGGGCTACACCCTCGCGGTCACGGACGGCGTCGTCTGCCAGAACTCGTACGTGAAGGACCGGGGCTGGCTGGGCCTGGGCTGCACCGACCCCGGCAAGTGGCTGTACTTCGGCAGCCCGATGGACCAGAAGCTCCAGCTGGAGTCCGTCCGCTTCACCGTGTGACGGGTACGCCGGGGCAACCCGGTCTGCCCCGGCGGCTCCTGACGAGGCGCTGGTCCCGCCGTAGCGTCGAGGCGTGAGCCTTTGGACTTCCCTGGAGCCCGCGTCCGTCACCGTTGATCCCGGCAGCAGTACGCGTGTGCGGCTGCGGGTGCGCAACACCGGCGATGTGGTGGACGAGTACCGGTTCGAGCCCGTCGGGGACGTGGCGCCCTGGACAACAGTCGAGCCACAGACGCTCAGGCTCTACCCGGGTACCACCGGTACCGTCGAGCTGACCTTTTCGCCGCCGCGTACGTCTGATGCGACGGCGGGTCCGAATCCGTATGCGGTGCGGATCACGCCGACGGAGCATCCGGAGGCGGTGACGGTTCCGGAGGGGAATCTGACGGTCACGCCTTTCACGGAGGTGCGGGCGGAGTTGGTGCCGCCGACGGTGAAGGGCCGGTTTCGGGGGCGGCCGCGGCTGGCGGTGGACAATCTCGGTAATACGAAGGTGACGGCGTCGGTTTCCGGGAGTGATACCGGGGATCATCTGTCGTACGAGATTCGTCCGGGGAATGTGCAGATCGAGCCGGGGCGTGCGGCGTTCGTGGAGACGACGTTGAAGCCGCGGCAGGTGATCTGGTTCGGGGCGAAGGAGGAGCGGCCGTTCACGTTGGCGGTGCGGCGGTCGGGGGTTGATCCGACGGAGGTCGAGGGGACGTACGTTCAGCGGGGGTTTCTGCCGCGTTGGCTGGCGACGTTCTTCGGGTTCGCGTTGGCGTTGTCGATCGCGTTCGTGATGATCTGGATCGCGTACAAGCCGCAGGTCCGTAGCAGTGCCAGCGAGCAGGTGGAGCAGGCCGGTGCCGCCCTGGTGCCCAGTCCCAGCGCATCGCCGGAGACCCTGCCCAGCGCGGCCGAGTCGCCCCCGGAGCAGCCGGTCGCACCCGAGCAGCCGGCCTCCGAGGAACCGAAGAACGACGGCGGTGGAGGCGGCGGTGGAGGCGGTGGCGGCGAGTCCAAGAAGCCCGCGAAGCCGAAGCCGAAGCCGGTGGTGCCCGCCCAGAACGTCCTGCTGCGCAACGCCACCACCGGCATGTGCGCCGAACTCCCCGGTCGTGGGAAGGGGGAGATCAACGGCCCCGTCCAGCAGGCCGTCTGCGACGACACCGGCGGGGACAACCAGATCTGGGACATCGAGGTGAAGGACGAGAAGGGCGGCCCCGGCGGGGCGGCTCTCTTCCAGATCCGGAACGTCAAGGACGAACTCTGCATGGACCTGGGTGAGTTCGGCTCCCGGCCCATCACGACGCCCGTCTCCGAGTTCCACTGCGACGGCACGCTCGGCGACAACCAGCTCTGGTGGATCGACAAGCAGCCCAGCGGCGCGTACTGGATCCGCAATGTCGTCAGCGAGAACAAGTGCCTGGACGTGAGCAACGCCAACGGCGGCGGCCTCTTCGCCCGGCTGACGATCTACAACTGCACCAACTCCGACGACCAGGAGTGGGAGATCGTCCCGGTGGAGAAGGACTGACGTGGAGAAGGACTGACGTCAAGAAGGACTGACGGTCACCAGCCGCCCTCGCCGGGCACCAGCCGCCCGGCCTTGCGGTACTCACGGCGGGCGCCCTCCAGGAGGTCGCCCGCCGTCACGCTGTCCCCGCGTCCGGCGGCGAGGTAGGCGGCGGTGACCACGGCGCTGCGGATCGAACCGCCGGCCAGCTCGAAGTCCCGGGCCAGCGGCGCCGGGTCGATGCCGTCGGCGGACGGGACGTGTGTGAGGCCGTGCCGCCACAGGGCCAGCCGTTGCCCCGCGTCCGGGAACGGGAAGTCGACCACGAGGTCCAGGCGCCGGGTGAACGCCTCGTCGATGTTGGCGCGCAGGTTGGTGGTGAGCAGGGCGATGCCGTCGAAGGACTCCAGCCGCTGGAGCAGGTAGGCGCTCTCCATGTTGGCGTACTTGTCGTGCGCGTCCTTGACCTCGGAGCGCTTGCCGAAGACCGCGTCGGCCTCGTCGAAGAGGAGTACGGCGTCGGTGCGGTCGGCCTCCGTGAAGATCCGCTCCAGGTTCTTCTCGGTCTCGCCGACGTACTTGTCGACGATCGACGACAGCTGGACGACGTAGAGGTCGAGGCCCAGGTCGGCCGCCACCACCTCCGCCGACAGGGTCTTGCCGGTGCCGGACTCGCCCGCGAACAGGCCGAGGACGCCCCTGCCGCGCCCGCCGCCCGCGCTGAGCCGCCAGTCGCCGAGGACCCGGTCGCGGTGGCGGGCGCGCAGGGCGAGTTCGCGCAGCTGGATCAGGGGCTTGTCGGGCAGGACCAGATCCGTCCAGTCGACGGCGGGCCGGATGCGCCGGGCGTGGCTCTCCAGGCCGGAGGCCGACTGGCGGCGGGCGGCGATCCGGACGTGGGCGGCGGTGACCGGGCCGCCGTCGAAGGCGGCGAGGGCACGGGCGGCCTCGGCTGCCCGCCGGACGCGGTCGCCGCCGAGGCGGTATGGGGCGACGGTGGCGGCCAGGTCGAAGGCGTCGGCGTCGGGGCCGAGCGCGGCCCGCCAGGCGGATGTCCCGCCGGCCCGGCGGCCCGGGGCCTCCAGGATCAGGGGGTCGTCGGGCGACCAGTGCGGGTCGTACGGGCGCGGGTCCGTCATCAGCACGGTCACGTCGCTCGCCGCGGTCAGCGCCCGCACCAGCGGACCGGGCCGTTCCGGCAGGCTCGGCACGACGACCGCCCGGCCGCCGAGGCGGGCCTCGCGCAGCAGCTCGGGGACGTGGTCCCCGGGGTCCGGGCAGTGCAGCGCGTCGAGGCCGGCCAGGCGCAGGGCCGAGGCGATGGCGGCGAGGCCGTCACCCTCGCGCTGTTCCCGCAGGTGGACGGTGTGCGGGCCGGCGAGGAGGCGGGCGGCGAGCCGCTGCGCGAAGTCCTCGGCGGCGGGGTCGGCGGGCAGCGGCTGAGGCATCGGGTGCAGGCGGCCGAGCAGGGCGGCGTCCGGGGTGTCGTCGCCGAGGAGGTGACCGGTCAGCCGGTCGGGGACGCTCAGCGAACGGGTCAGGAACGGGCGTTCCGGTTCCTCGACCTCCAGCAGGCCGAGGGCGCGCAACGGCGCCGAGGCGTGCAGGCGGGCGCGGGCCGCCGCCGCGTGCGCGGGTACGGCGCACAGGTCGAGGGCGAGGCCGGCGGTGGCCCGGCGGCGGCTCACGTCGTCGTTGAGGTAGCCGTAGAGCGGTTCGAAGGTGCGGTCGACGTCGGGTGCGAGGGCGACGAGCAGCACGGCGACGTCCAGCTCGGTCAGCCCCGTCCGGGCTGCCAGGGACGCCAGCCGGTCGGCGGTTCCGCCGTCGGCGGGCTGCGGGCCTCGGGCGGTGCCGGTATCCGTACCGGGGTCTTCGGCGTCGGTGGCCGCGGGCTGCCAGGTGCGCAGCAGGTGGCGTACCGCCTCCTCGGACAGGTAGAGGCCCCGCAGCGGGTCGTCGGCGGTGGGATCGGCGGCGGCCCGCCGCTCGACCAGCGCGGTCACCCGCTCCCGCAGCACGGCGAGCCGTGCGAGCAGGGCATCGGCGGGGGCCTCGTACGGAGCGTCGGAGGCGGTGGTGTGCGGGGCGTTCACCGCGGGTCCGCGGGTCGGGCGGCCGGGTTCCTCCGGGCCGCGGCGCGGGCGGCGCGGGCGGCCGCGACCTGGTGGGGGCGGTGGGAGCGCCCGGCGGGCTCCGCCGTGTCGTCGGCCAGGTCGCGCACCCGGACCGTCGCGCCCTCGGTGACCGGGGGCCCGGCGTCGTACTCCGGGAAGGCGGGGAAGGGCGCGGTCACCACCAGGTCCAGGGACGGCTTGAGTTCGCCGCCCAGGGCGGACCAGATCTCGGCGAGGGAACGGGACTCCGTCTGGATGCCGGCCACCGTCAGCGGCACCGACAGGCCCAGCTTCGCCAGGGAGCCGGGGAGTTCGGCGGGCGTCAGGATCTCGCGGGGCAGCAGGGTGGCGAGTACGGCGGACAGCAGCCGGTGTTCGTCCTGCGGGGTCTTCGTCCAGGCCGTCACCAGGTACGACAGCCGGAACCAGCGCGGCGGCTGGCGGCGCCGCACCACGATGTCGTCCTCGTCGCGCACCGCCATCTGACCGCGCTGCCGCCGGGCCACGTCCTCCCGGATGTCGTACAGGTAGGTGTTGACCGAGGGGGCGTTGCGCCGGGCCGCCCAGTCACGGGTGGGTGCCTCGAAGGACACGTCGATGCCCGAACCCGCCAACGCCCCGCCACTGAGGAGGCTCTTGAGGACCTCGTCCACCTCGTGGATCACTCTCGCGCTCCCGCCCTGCCCGTACTGCCCGCCCTGCCCGTACTGCCGTTCCGCCCGGCCCGCCGTCCATTCGTCCGTCCGTCTGTGCGTCCGTGCGTCCGTGCGTCCGTGCGTCCGTCCTCGATCGTGCCCCGGCCGGTATGCCGTCCGCAGGCGCGCCGGGGACGGTGGCCGGGCAGGCCGGGCTGCCCGGACGGTCCCGGAGGGCCGCATTCGATTGCCCGTTCGGTCAGATGTAGCCTTCCCGCAGGGCATAGGCCACGGCGTGCGCGCGATTGCGCAGGTGAAGGCGCGTGGTGAGCCCGTGCATGACGTTCTTGACGGTCCGTTCGGAGTAGGACAGCTTGCCGGCGATCTCACCGGTGTCGAGACCCTCGGACACCAGTCGCAGGACGTCCACCTCGCGGGGAGCCAGGCCCAGCGAGGGGGCGCCGGGACGGCCCGCCGCGCCCCGGTGCAGGGTGCCCAGCTGGCTGATGAGCCGTCCGATGAGGTCGGCGGGCAGGTCACCGTCGCCGCGTGCGGCGGCCAGTACGGCCTGCACCAGCCGGTGGGCGGTGGCCTCGTGGCGCCACACGATGGCGCCGACGCCGCACTCGACGACGTCCAGCAGTTCGTTCTCGCGGATCGCGCCGACCACGAGCACGGCGCGCGCGCCCTCGCTGCGCACGACCCGCCGCAGCCGGGTGAGCGCCGCCTCGTCCAGCGCGTCCTCGATGAGCAGGGCCACCGTGCCGGGGCCGGACTCCTCGCGCAGGTCGATCTCCGGGTGCCGGCGCAACTGGCTGACGGCGCCCTCGCGGCTGATCGGGTCCGGAGCGGACACCGCCACCGGGACACGCCGGTCGGTGACACCGGTGGTCCGGCCGGTGCCGAGCGTGGATGCGGCGGTGGTCCGGGGTGAGTTGAGCAACCGTTTCCCCCCTGTTCACGTGCCCGCTGTCCGGCACTGGCCGACAGCGGATGAGCGTGTTCCACACTTCTGTGACTGCTGGGACCGCGCAATCGTGGAGCACCACGAGGCGCACCACGAGACCACGGGGACAGTCGTCGTCATCGCGTCTCGGGAGGATGTCTGTGCAGGTCAGAGGGGACCTGCGCAAGGGTGCGCGGACTCGTGGCCGCGGGCGCGCGCCACCGTGAGCCTCGCCACAGCCGCCGCCCGGCCCACGGAATCCGTCGCCGCGCGTGGGCCACTTCACACCACCCCCGTCCGCGTTCGAACGTCTCACAGACCGGGGGAGCATCATCCACCACAGGAGGCACCCGATGACCGGACCGCTCCGTGAACGCGACGACGCCCAGGCGCTGGTGGCGGGGGAGGCCGAGCGCGCCCGGGCCGGCACCGGCGGGTTCGTCCTGTTGCGCGGCGCCACGGGTACCGGCCGGACCGCCGTACTGGAGCACGCCGCACGGCACGCCGCGGACCGCGGCCTGCGGGTGCTGCACGCACGCTGCTCGCCCGAGGACACGGCGGTGCCCTTCGCCACGGTCCTGCAACTCCTCGGACCGGTGCCGGAGTTCACGGACCTCGCGCCCGGCGGTGACGACCGCGGCAGCGCGGCCCGGCTGTGGCGGCTGCTGCGGTCGTACGCGGACGAGGGCCCGCTGCTGGTGGCCGTCGACGACGTCCACCTGGCCGACGACCCCTCGCGGCGCTGGCTGCTGGAGGCGGCCCGGCGGCTGGACCGATTACCGGTACTGCTGGTGGCCACCGAGCGCAGCCAGTACGACATCGACCCGCGGCCGGCCGGGCTGACCCAGGCCCTGTCGCCCTCCCTCGTACGCACCCACACCCTCGCTCCGCTCGGTGACGCGGCGGCCGCCGGGATCGTCCGGGCGGCCTTCCCGGGGGCCGGGCCGCGCTGGACGGCCCAGTGCGTGCGGGCCGGCGCGGGCAGCCCGCTGCTGCTGCACGCCCTGCTGGACGACCTGCGCGGGGCCGGCTCCGCTCCCGACGGCGTGCCGCCGCTGCCCGCCACCTGCGCCGAGCTGTACCCCGGGAGCTACCCGGCGGCCGTCTCCTGGTGGCTGAACAGCGCCGGAACCGCGACGGCCGACGTGGCCCGCTGCCTGGCGGCACTGGAGGAGGCGTGGCCGCAGGACCCGGACACCGACGTGGGGGTGCTGTTGGCCGAGGTGGGTGCGGGCGCGGGCGGTCGCGGTGCTCCGCGCGCCGAGGTGGAGGCGGCCGGTGGTCCGAACGACCCGCACGCCGGCCGGGACACGGGGGGCACGCACGGCCCGCTTGCCGAGGCGTACGCCGGTGGGGCGTACGCCGATGGCCGGGCCGGTCGGCGTGCCGGGGCGTACGCCGGTGGCCGGGGTGGTCTGTGGGGTGGGGTGGACGCCGGTGACCCGGTCGACCTGCTCGCCGAAGCGGCCGGGGCCGACCCCGCCCGCGTCGCCGGGTGGCTCGCCGCCATGACACGGCTCGGGCTGCTGCGGCGGGACGCCTCCGGCCGCCCCCGCTACGCCCACCCGCTCCTGCGCGACGCCGTGCTCACCGGCTGGCCCAGGCCCCGCCGGGAGGCGGCGCACCGGGCGGCGGCGGAGGCGTCGCTGCGCCGGGGCGGCCGGGTCGAGGCGGTGGCCCGGCACCTGCTGCGGACGCCGGCCGCCGGACCGCCCTGGGCACTGCGTGTGCTGCGGGACGCGGTGACCGTCGCCGTGCACGACGCCCGGCCCGCCGACGCCGTCGCCTACCTGCGCCGGGCGCTGGACGAGCCGCTCGCCGACGACCTGCGGCAGCGGCTGCTGACCGAACTGGGCTCCCTGGAGTACGCGTCGGCCGACGCCCCCGCCGCCATCGCGCGCCTCGCCGAGGCCCAGCACCTGCCGGCCGAACCCCGCAACCGGGTCCGTACGGCCGTCGCCCTCGGCACCGCCCTCGCGGCCCGCGGTGAGATCCGTACGGCCATGGACGTTCTGCGCCGCACCGAGGGCCGGCTGTCCGGGCACCCTGGTCTCGCCCGCACCGTGCAGGCCGCCGGAGCGCTGCTGTCCGACGAGGACCTGGCGACCCGTCAGGAGGTGTACCGGTCGCTGTGCGAGACCGGCGAGCACACGCCGGAGGTGCTGGGCACCGCCGGGCAGGTGCTGCTGGTGCGGTACGGGGCGACCGCCGGGCTGATCTCGGCCGAGGAGGCGATGACCCGCGTACGGGCCCTGCTCGCGCAGCCCAGCGACCCGCTGGCGGAGCCCTTCTTGCTGGGTACGGCCGCCGCGGTCGCCCAGTGGGCGGACGAACTCGACGAGGCGGAACGGCTCGTGGAGCGCGGGCTGGCCGGGCAGCACCCCGCGCTGCTGCACCCGATGCAGCACGCGCTCCTCAACACCCGCGCCGACATCGCCGCGGCCCGCGGCGACCACGCCCGCCTGCTCGCCGACGACCGACGCGGCGACACGGCGGCGTCCCGCACCGGGCCCACCAACCGGGACGCGCACGCCCTGATGGCGCTCGTCCACACCGGGCGCACCGAGGAGGCCGGGCGGCTCGCGCACGCCTTCGACCTGCGCCGGGCACCGGAGGGGTGGGAGGTGAACCGCTTCCTGTACGCGCGGGGCGTGCAGCGGGCCGCCGCCGGTGACGTGGTGGGAGCGGTGCACGACTTCCTGGAGTGCGGGCGGCGGCAGACGGCCCGCGACGTGGTCAGCCCCGTCGTCACCCCGTGGCGGACGGCGGTCGCGGAGTGCCGGCTGGCGCTGGGCGGCGGCCAGGAGGCGCTGGCCCTGGCGACGGAGGAACTGCGGCTGGCCCGGGTGTGGAACACCCCGCGCACGGTGGGCCGCGCCCTGCGCGTGCTGGGCACCGCGACCGGCGGACGGCGCGGCCTGAAGCTGGCCGAGGACGCCGTACGGACCCTGCGGGAGGGGCCCGTCGACACCGGCACGGAGCTGATCGAGGCACTGCTCGCCCAGGGCCGCCAGCTCCTCGCCGCAGGCGAACGCGGCCGCGCCCGGGACCGCCTGCGCGAGGCGGCGGAACTGGCCGAACGCAAGGGTGCCGTACGGCTCCTCGCCCTGGCCGGGCAGGCCCTGCGCGACAGCGGCGCCCGGAGCCCGGCGACCGCCGGGACCGGCTCCGGGGCGCTGACCGGCAGCGAGCGCCGGATCGCCGAACTGGCCGCCGCCGGCCGCACCAACACCGAGATCGCCGACCTGCTCCACCTGGCCCGGCGCACCGTGGAAACCCACCTGACCAGCACCTACCGCAAGCTCCGCATACGCCGCCGCACCGAACTCCCCACCGCCCTGAGCCCCGCCCGGCCCCACGACGCCCGCCCGGTCATGCGTGACTGAACCCTCCTCCGGCGCACCGGGCGGGCATCACCCTGCGCGGACGCGCCCGCGCTCCCGACCGGACGGCCGACCACCGCCCTGCGAGGCCTGTACCGACGCGGGGCCCCTGCCGGGGGGTGGGGTCCGGGAGGGGGCCCGGTGTGGTTCGGGGCGGGTTTGGTTTGTCCGGGAGGGGTTCGGCGTCGTTCGCTCGGGTGCGGCGCTTGTCCGGGAGGGGGTCCGGCGTGGTTTGGGGCGGGGCCTGGTTTGTCCGGGAGGGGTTCGGCGTCGTTCGCTCGGGTGTGGCGCTTGTCCGGGAGGGGGTCCGGCGTGGTTCGGGGCGGGGTCTGGCTTGTCCGGGAGGGGGCTCGGCGTCGTTCGGGACGGGGTCCGGCGCGGTCCGGGACGTAGCCCGCCATCGACTGGGACATAGCCCGGCGTCGATTGGGCCGGGCCCGGCCTGTCTGGGACGTGGCTCCGCGCCGACCGGGGCGGAGTCTGGCGGCGCTGACCGGGATGGAGCCTGGCGGCGCTGACCGGGGCGGAGTCTGGCCCTGACCGGGACGGAGTCTGGCCCTGACCGGGGCCGAGCCCAGCATCGCCACGCCCGGGGGCTGCCTGCGGTTTCCTCGACGTGCGGTCCGTCACCGGCACGAACCCCGCCGCCGCCGAGCCGCAGTCGGCCGCTGTCGATCACGTCCGGCGGCTCCCCGGCGATCGCCGGCGGCTCACCGCGTCCGCAGCAGCCGCCCGATCTCCAGCTGCTCCCGCTCCAGCGGGTCGCCGTCCTCGACGTTCCACAGACAGTTCTGCAGGACGCGGCCGAGGCTCCAGGCGCGGGCCCGTTCCCGGTCGAGGCCGAGGATGTCGGTCATGGCGTCGAAGCGCCACATGGTCTCGTCCGGGTCGTAACGGTTGTCGAGGGCGGGCAGCAGGTCGAAGGCGGGGTCGCCGGCCAGCGGCTTGGGGTCGATGGCGAGCCACGGCGCGCGGTCGGAGCCGAGGACGTTGTCGTAGTGCAGGTCCCAGTGGAGCAGCCGGTCGCCGGGCTCGTCCACGACCTCCCGCACGGCGGCCGCGCAGTCGGCGACCAGGCGCCGGTCCGCCGGGTCGGCGATGCGCTCCAGCGTCCCGGGCGTCCGCTCCAGCATGCCCCGCGCGATGTCCCCGAGGCGGCGCAGGCCGGGCGGTGCCGGGGTGGCGGTGAGGTGGGCGAGCAGCCGGGCGATGACCTGGGCGGCCTCGCGGGAGTCCGCGACGTGACTGAGCGTGCGGGCCGGGTCGAGCCGCTCCAGCAGCATGGTGCCGGTGGCCGGGTCGTGGTCCAGCAGCCGCACCGCCCCGTCGCCGTCCCAGCGGCGCAGGGCGACGGGCTCGCCCTCGGTCTCCGCGTCGAGGATCTGGAGCTTGAGCGCGGCCGGAGTGCCGTCGCCGCGCACCACGGGCAGGACGAGGGCCGCCCAGCCGTGCATGGCGGGCCCGTCGAGGCGCAGCTCCCAGCGGTCCAGGAAACCGGCTGCCAGCGCGGGCAGCGCGTCGATGAAGGCGCGGCCCGCCTCCCCGTTGTACTTCGCCTGCGAGGCCGCCAGCGCGTCCGGAACGTCGATCACGTCGGCCGACGCTACCGGCGCCCGACGCCGCGGTCACCCGGATATCGGTCCGCAAGAAGCGTCCCGCGCCGGGAAATTCAACGGAATCCGAAGCAGACAGCCGCCGCTCACCAGGGCTAACGTCCTGGCCATGAGCAGCCCGAGCAGCGGCGTCGTGAACGGCGGCATCTCCTACTGGTACGCGGACGACGGTCTCCCGGCGACGGTCCGGGAACCGCTCGACGGCGACGCGTCGGCCGACGTGGTGATCGTCGGCGGCGGATACACGGGCCTGTGGACGGCCTACTACCTCAAGAAGGCCGCGCCCTTCCTGCGGATCACCGTCCTGGAGCAGAAGTTCTGCGGCTACGGCGCCTCCGGCCGCAACGGCGGCTGGCTCTACAACGGGATCGCGGGCCGTGACCGGTACGCGAAACTGCACGGCCACGAGGCGGCGGTGCGCCTCCAGCGGGCGATGAACGACACCGTCGACGAGGTGATCCGCGCCGCCGAGACCGAGGGCATCGACGCCGACGTCCACAAGGGCGGCGTGCTCGAAGTGGCGTGCACACCCGCGCAGGCGGCCCGGCTGAAGGCGTTCCACGAGGCCGAGCAGGCGTACGGCGAGAAGGACCGGGAACTGTACGGCGCTCGGGAGACGGCCGAGCGGATCCGCGTCGCCGGCGCCGTCGGCTCGGCCTGGACTCCGCACGGCGCCCGCCTGCACCCGGTGAAGCTGGTCAAGGGCCTCGCGGCGGCCGTCGAACGCCTCGGTGTCACCATCCACGAGTCGACGCCGGTCACGGAGATCACCCCCCGGCACGCCACGACCCCCTACGGCACCGTCCGCGCACCCCACGTCCTGCGCTGCACCGAGGGCTTCACCGCCTCCCTCAAGGGCCAGAAACGCACCTGGCTGCCCATGAACTCCTCGATGATCGCCACCGAGCCGCTGACCGACGAGCAGTGGGAGTCGGTCGGCTGGGCGGGCCGGGAGACCCTCGGCGACATGGCGCACGCCTACATGTACGCCCAGCGCACCGCCGACGGCCGGATCGCGCTGGGCGGGCGCGGAGTGCCGTACCGCTTCGGCTCCCGCACCGACAACGACGGCACCACCCAGGCGGCGACCGTCGAGGCGCTCCGCGAGATCCTGGTCCGCTTCTTCCCCTCCCTCGCCGGGCTCCGGATCGAGCACGCCTGGTCGGGCGTCCTCGGCGTGCCCCGCGACTGGTGCGCCACCGTCACCCTGGACCGCTCGACGGGCCTCGGCTGGGCGGGCGGCTACGTCGGCTCCGGTGTCGCCACCGCCAACCTCGCCGCCCGCACCCTGTGCGACCTGGTCCTGCGCGACTCCGGCCAGGGCGGCCGCACCGACCTCACCGACCTGCCCTGGGTGAACCACCGGGTGCGCCGCTGGGAACCGGAGCCGCTGCGCTGGCTCGGCGTGCAGGGCATGTACGCCGTCTACCGCGAGGCCGACCGCCGCGAACGCGCCACGCACAGCGCCGGTTCCTCCCGGCTGGCGCGGATCGCGGACCGGGTGTCCGGCCGGAGCTGACGCACACCGCAGGGCCCCGCGCATGACGGGACCCCTGCGACGTCCCCCCAGGGCGTGCCTGACAATTCCCGCCTGCCTCGCGACGCCATGCACGCACTCTCGCCGCACCGGGCGCAGAGCCAAGTACATCCAGTACGAGGCCCCACGCCCGGCACGCCGAGAGCACGCACCTGACGCCGCGAGGCCGCCCTCCGGGCGACGACGGGAATTGTCAGACACGCCCTAGTGACCTGAGTCGGAGGTTCGTCGTTGGTTGGGTATGAGTCGTCCGGGTCCGAAGATTCCGCCGTTGTCGCTGACTGATACCCAACGGGATGTGC
>NZ_JAGMUF010000088.1:0-20067 GCF_019049125.1 Streptomyces sp. AC602_WCS936
GCATCGCCCGCCTGCACAACCTCACACTGACCGGCTGAGAAGCAACAGCACTGGTCGACCGGCATGCCGGAGATCATTTACGGGACAACACTTAGGCTGGACCAAGCCCCGGTTCCGAAGCTCGGAAGCGGCTGACCGGTGGACCTGGCTGGTGATCGCCGCCCATGCCCAGCTTCGCCTCGCCCGACCGCTGCCACCGACCTCCGTCGTCCCTGGGAGAAGCCGACGGAGCCGAACAGACTGACACCCGCCCGCGTCCGCAGAGGGTTCAGGAACCTGCACGCGAAGACCGGATCTCCGGCCGGTGCACCGAAACCTTCCCGGCCGCGGCCTGGCAGGCCGCAGGGCTCGAAGAATCGCCGCCCGGCCACCCGACATGACGTGGGCAGAGTCCTCGCCACCGGCGAGGCGTTCAGTCGTCCCGCTCACCACAAGCAAGGCACCAAACCCCGTCACGGGAGCTCTACTGACACCATCGGCAGAGCCCCGTAACCTGCTCTGACGGCAGAAAGCGTGATCTTCGGCGGGGGCTCTCATGACAGGCGGCAACGCGTCCAGCACGGATATCGGCGGCGGCCACATCGGACTGGCCGTGACGATCATTGCTCTGATCGTTGTCGCCAGCTTCTCCGGCGCTCGCTGGACTTCGATCGTCGCAGGAGGCTTCACCGCCTGGTTCATCCTCGCGCTCACCGTCATCCACATCAGGGGCGGACGCGGCAGGGAAGCAGTTCGACGGGCCTACGTCGCCACTTTCGGCTGGGGCGACTACGTCACCCCCTGATGGGGTTAAACGACAAGGTCAGAACTCCTAACAAAGTGCGAGGTTTCTCAGTGGAGGGTTCGTGAGGTGATGTCCGTTTCCGGATTAGGGTTGTGTCAGGGGTGCTGGTCGCGGCGGTGGCTATTGTTTCCTGGCAGACTTTCCGGTGTCGGCCTCGGTGAGGATCCCGAGTTTGACCAGGCGTTTCAGCTTGGCCCGGGTGCCTTCGACGTTCTTGGGCAGCAGTTCGTGGCCGAGGGCTTCGCAGACGTCCTTGGCCCGCAGCGGCCCGGTCGCATGGTTGAAGGCGACGATGATGCGGGGTAGTCCGGGTGCCCGGGCAGGTCCGGTGCGTGGGCCGGGAGCCGGTCGGCGAGGCCGATGACGGTCTTGCAGGTCCGGCCGGCGTACCACGGTCAGCCACTTGCGCCGCTGACCGTGGCGGAAGGGAAGCATCTGCTGCCGCGCGGTGGCGGGCGCATCATGTAGTCGCTCCGCGTCGCTGAAGTTCTCACCCACTCCCTCTCATGGAGAGAGTTTAGGGATCACCAATAATGTTCGCTCCTATACGCCTTCCGCCGTCCGCGACTTGGTCTGGGTTGCAAAGCTTCCGCGATTTGCTCACGACTGTAGAAACGCGGCAAGAGTCTCACCTGAGGGACAGTGAAGTGTTCGCGAAACAGCCTTCTAGATGTGGCCGCATCGTCTGGAACATCACTCACCACCAACTCCTCTTCAAGGATCTCCACATAGTCTTTCGCGTCCTCGTCGCCGCTGGCAGCAGCCCTTCGCCACCAACCGTAAGCTGCTTTTAGATCATCGAAAGCCTCGGCGATTTCGGCGACTCTTCCTTCTTCGGCGGGCTCTAGCTGGTTTTCCGTGTCTTTGTTGAGCAGCTTGAAAGCTCGCACAGTCGATCCCGCTTACGCCGGTCGCGCAGCAGGTCGCGTACCCGAAGCGGGTTCTCAACCGTCACGAGGCAGGCCCCGGCCGGGGGCCGGCCCGAAGGCCGGCCCCCTGGTTGAGGCTGAGGAGAGAGACCTCGGCGGTACCGCGCTGCCGTGCCCCGTCGAGAACCCATCGTGCGACGTTTGCGCTGGCCCGCCTCGTACGGGTGCTGGCAAGGACGATCGCGACCTTCGTCATGACGTCTCCGGAAGTCAAAGGGGGTCAGTGGGGCGCGGTCGCATCCCTGGACGTGAGGAAGGAGTCGATGAGGGCGAGGACCGCCTTCGGCTCCTCGCGCAGAGGGAGGTGCCCGGCGTCCGCGACGAGTTCGAACCGCGCATGGGGGATGGCGGCCGCGTAGGCGCGGCCGAAGTCGGGCGTGACGACCGTGTCGTCGCTGCCCCAGATCACCAGCACCGGGCAGGCGACGGCGGAGAAGCGGGGCAGCAGGCCGGCGTCCGACATGGCCGGCCCGGCATACGCGCGCAGGGCGGCCGTCGACTGCGGGGACGGTCCGCCCCGCGGGGCGGGTCCACCGGCCGGGGCGGGTCCCGGGGACGGTGGCCCGGTAGGCGCGGTGACCTGCTGGCCGGGGATGACCGGGCCGATGGCGTCCATGAGGACGAGCCGTGAGATCCGGCCTTCTCGGTCGTCCAGGACCGTCTGGGCGGCGACCCAGCCGCCGAAGGATGTGCCGATCACCGTCACGTCGTGCAGGCCGAGTTGGGCGAGCAGGTCCAGGTAGAGGGCGGCGAGCGCCGGGACGCTGTTCAGGTCGTCGGGGCGTGCGGTGCCGTCCCAGCCCGGATGGGTAGGCGCCAGCACTCGGTGGCGCGCGGCGAGGTGGTCGACCAGGAGGGTGAGGCTGCCGGGGCCGGGGCCGCCGTGCAGGACGAGGACCGGGCTGCCCTGGCCGGCCTCGTGCAGGTACAGGTCGAGACCGGGCCTGACCTGGACGCTGCTGCGGGCGGGCGGAGTCGGTGAGATCATGAGGTCCTTCCGGATGCGGCGGGCGTCGTATTGGTGGGCCGGGCTGTCACTGGCCGGCGGGGCCAGTGGTGAAGAACCCGGTCATCTGCTCCAAGGCGTCCGGGCCGAACATGGTGTCCAAGCTGGCCGCGGACTCGGCGGCGGAGGCTTCGCTGCGCGGGAAGAGCGCTTCCTCGTAGGCGGTCAGGGCGGCCTCGGTGTCGCCGGGGTGGGCGGCGAGGGCGAGGGCGAGTTCGGCGCCGTCGTACATGGCGAGGTTGGCGCCCTCGCCCGCGAACGGGGACATCACGTGGGCGGCGTCGCCGAGCAGGGTGACGCCGGGGACGCGGTCCCAGCGGTGGCCTACGGGCAGGGCGTGGATGCGGCGCGGGGTGATCGTGTCGGCGTCGGCGACCAGGCCTCGCAGGCCCTCGTCCCAGCCGTCGAAGTGGGCCAGGACGGCGGCCTTGGCGGCGGCGTGGTCATGGAAGTCGACGGTGTCGATCCAGCTCTCGTCTGTCTTCAGCGCGGTGTAGACGTGCAGGCTGCCGTCGGGTTCGCGGTGCGCGAGGAAGCCGCGCTCGTGCCCCAGGGCGATGAAGAAGCCGCCGCCGATGACGGCCGCGCTGCGCGGGTGGCGGGTGTCGGCCTCGTACAGGTCGGTCTCCACGAAGGAGATGCCCGTGTAGGCGGGCTTGGCGTCCGAGAGGAGCGGCCGCACGCGCGACCAGGCGCCGTCGGCGCCGATGAGGAGGTCGGTGGTGATGACCGAGCCGTCGGTGAACGTGACTTCGTGGCGGCCGTCGCCCAGTGGGTGGGCGCCGGTGACCTTGCGCCCCCAGCGGACGGTGCCCGCGGGCAGGGAATTCAGCAGCAGGTCGCGCAGCTCGCCGCGGTCGACCTCGGGGCGGTCGCCGGTGCCGTCGTCCTCCTCGGCGACGTGGACCGTGCCGTCGGGGCCGAGCAGGCACATGGCCTGGCCGCCCTCGTGGACGAGGCGGAGGAAGTCGTCGTGCAGGCCGGCCGTGTGCAGGGCCTTCTGCCCGTTCTCGGCGTGGATGTCCAGCATGCCGCCCTGAGTGCGGGCCTCCGGGCCCGCCTCCAGGTCGAAGACGGCCGGCTCGATGCCGTTGACGTGGAGGACGCGGGCGGCGGTCAGACCGCCGAGACCGCCGCCGATGATCGCGACGGGAAAGTGGGTGGTGCTCATCGTGAACCTTTTCGCCGACGTGGTGACGCGTGGGCGGCCGGGAAGGGACTGCCCTGTGGCGTCGCAGCGGTCCCTCTGGCCACTCTCCACGGTAGCGAACATGTTCGTTCCGAACAAGTTCGCTATGGTGCGTGTCGGCATGACCTCCCCGGCCCGGTGCGCGTCGCCCACCGGGCCGGGGGAGGAGGATCAGACCGCCTGGCCGGGCACCGGGGTGTCCGTGATGCCGTTGACGAGGACGTCGAAGCTCCAGCGCATCCGGTCCCGGACCGTGCCGCCGACCAGGTCCGGCATGTGCGCGGTGATCGCCGGGTGTGTGGCCTCGTCCACCGCATGCAGCGCGCGCACGGTGGCGTTCCAGTCGTCCTGGGAGGTCGGGTCGTGCTCCTGCGTCGACTGCTCCGCGGCGGTGGCCGTCGCGTCCTGGAGCAGCTTGTCCACGCCCCAGGCGACCTGGGCCCGGGGTGCGCCGCTGCGCGCGAGCAGCTCGAGGATCCGCTCCACCAGCCGCAAGTAGTTCTTGCCGCTCGGCCTGGCCGCCAGCGCGGAGCGGGCGAGCTGCGGGTGCTCGAAGAGCACCAGGGTGTACGAGGTCAAGACGGCACGGAGCTGGCCGCGCCAGTCGTCACCACCGTCCCGGCCGCTCAGGTCCACCTCGCCCAGCAGTGCGTCCAGCACCGCCGCATGCAGCTCGGCGGTGTTGGCCACGTAGACATAGAGGGAGGCCGGGCCGGTGTCCAGCTCCTGCGCCAGACGGCGCATCGTGACCTTCTTCAATCCCTCGGCCCGCATTATTTGCACGGCGGTGTCCACGATCCAACGCTGGGACAGGGCCGGCTTCGCCGGACGCTCACGCCGACTGACCGGCTCTCTCCTCGCATTCATAAGTCGATCGTAACGAACACGTTCGCACGATGGGTCGCTGGTGTGAAGGGAGGACAGCTCCCGGTCTTCTGCGAGGAGACCGGGAGCTCTTCATGCGGCGGCAGCACCGACCAAAAACTGCCACGACGTGAACTCTGCCGATCTCCTGCTCACCATGCCCGTGGCCAGCCCCGAGCCGTCACCCGGCGCCGCTCCATCCTGGGGCGTCAACGCTGAAGCTCCTCAGTGTGCGGCGGAAGGCTCGATGCATCCTGTCTCTGGAAAGTGCCCGTTGACGTCAGCAGACCCGCCACTGCCGGGTCTACCTCTCCAATGTGCCGCCCGGCTTTCTCCAGACGCCAGCGTTCGCGACCGCCCTGATGCAGCAGATCACCCGCTTCCAGGGCACCCCCGACGATGCCGCCGAAGCCGTCGCCGCCCGCGTCGCCCGCTCCCGGTTCCCCTACAAAGGCGGCCACCGCTACGTCGTGCTCATGGAGGAGTCCGTCCTGCGCTTCCGCACCGCAGAACCCGAGGCGATGCGCGGGCAGCTGCGCCACCTCCTGGCCGTGATGCCGCTCGCCTCCGTCTCGCTCGGGATCATCCCGTTCACCGCGCAGCGCACCGTGTGGCCGCTGGAAGCCTTTTACGTCCACGACGACACCATGACCGTGGTGGAGACCCTGACGGCGGAGAACAAGGTGACACGGCCGCGCGAGCTCGCCGACTACGCCAGGGCGTTCGCCGGCCTCGCGGAGATGGCCGTGTACGGCGACGCCGCCCGCGCCCTCATCCGGGCCGCGATCGACGCTACCCGCGCCCGCCCCTGACCGAACGGCCACCGGCGCCCGGCCCGGGCAGCAGATCGCCCGGGCCGTTCCCGGCCCTGCCACAAGCCCGGGGAAAGAAGCGGCTCGGGGCCCGGCCGGCCAAGCACGTCCTTGGCCGACCCGACCCCGAAGGCTGCCGGGTTCACACGTTCGGATCTTTGACGGGTCAGACCGCCGTCTGTTCCTTCCAGCTCGTTTGGAGCTGCTTGTGCATGTGCCGACGGTGCGAGCGGACCGTGGCGGGTGCCAGGCCGAGGATGTCGCCGATGCCCGAGTCGGTGTACCCGTAGGAATCCAGAACCAGTACTTGGGCCTGGCGCGCCGGCAGGCGGTGGATGAGGGAGAGAACCATCTCCCGCTCCGCGAGCCCTGCGTCGGCGGTGTCCTCGGGGACGGTGAGGTCGAGCGCGGTGAAGTCCTCGACCGGGTGCTCGTACACCCGCTCCGCGGAGCGGCGCAGCAGGTTCCGGGCTACCTCGCGCAGGTAGGCGTAGGGGAAGGTCATGCGGCCGACCTCGTCCCACTTGCGCAGGACGACCACGAACGCGTCGTGGACGATGTCCTCGGGCGAGTACGGCGACACACCCCACCACCAGTGCTCTCGCAGGGACTTCACGTACAGCGCGCACTTGGAGGCGTACCGGGTGTAGAACGCGGCGGCATCGCGCAGTTCGACACTTCCGCCGGCGGGCGGCAGGCCGCCCGCGCCCAGCTCGTCAGGCGGCGTCATGAGCACCGCCCTGCGCCCCAAGGGGAGAGGACGCCGCAATGCCGCCGCCCGTCTGTGCAGATCCCGCGCCCTGGCCGGCCGGCAGGCCGGCAGTCTCAGTGGCCGCGGCGAGGCGTGCCGCACGGCGCTTGCGCACCCACTTGACGGTGCTCGCGACGGCACCGGCGGTGAAACCGATGACGGTCACCACGGGGGCCAGCTGCTTGGCCACCTCGACTACGGTGTCCCAGTGCGTCCACACCACCAGGGAGACGCACGGCAGCACCACGCTCATCACGCCGACGAGCAGCGCCACGTGGTGGTCCTGCACCCAGATGTCGATACGGGTGAGCATGCGGCGCGCGGCGGCGCCCGCACGCTTCAGCTCGCGGAGGGCGGAGTGCGACGCTTCGAGCGCGCGCTCCACGAGGCTGGTGAAGCCCATGGAGGAACACCTTCCGGTACAGCCGGGCTGCCGGACCCGGTAACGCGGGTTCGGCAGCGCCGGGTTGAAGGAGGCTCAGGCTCGCGCGCTCTCGCCAAAGATTCGCAAGTCCCTCGCCCTGCAAGGTTGTTATGAAGTTGTCCTTCCATTACACCAGGATGCGGGGCCCCCGCACACCACCGAGAATCCGCGCCGATTAGTGACGTGGTTCACATAAAATTCTCCTGGCGGGACTGCACGGTTCGGCCTCCCGGGCGCCTATTAAGGGGTGACAGTCATGCCGGGATGGGAGGATGCGATGCTCCACGTTCACGAGGGGCCGTGCGCCTGCTCCGGAAAGCCCGGCAGTGGATTTCGTGAACCCAGCGGAAGCCGTACTGTTTCCTTGGAGCACGAGTTCGATCACTTTCGTGCTCACTTCAACTTGGAGGATAGCTCCGGGTTGAGGGAGAGCCTGGATTCCCCGCTCTCGCCAAAGAACTAGGGATCCCCAGGCTTCTGCGTGTGCAGAGCCCCGGCTGCCCCGTCGGCGACCGGGGCTTTGCCTTGCCCGCCTCCACGCCTCGGGATCATCCCGTTCATCGCGCAGCACACCGTGTGGCCGCTGGAGGCGTTTTACGTTCACGACGACACCATGGCTGTGGTGGAGACGCTGACGGCGGAGATCAAGGTGACGCAGCCGCGCGAGCTCGCCGAGTACGACAGGGCGTTCGCCGGTCTCGCGGAGATGGCCGTGTACGGCGACGCCGCCCGCGCGCTCATCGAGGCCGCGATCGACGCCCTGGAGTGAAGTCCCGCAATTCTCCGCAACTTCGTTGAGAGCGCGAACCGGGGCTGCGTAGCGTCGGCAGCACCGACGGACCACCAGCCGGAGAGGCAGGGCCTCGTGCGCGTACACACCGACTCCACCGCTCCGGCCCGGGAGGGCCGCGGCCTCCACTCGCCCGCCTACGGCGTCCCCTCACCGTCCCTGCTGGCCCGCGCGGACCGCGACTTCGCCCGGTTCCTCGGCCAGCACGACGAGGACCAGGTCGACGGAGCCGGCGGCAGCGAGGACCCTCGGCGGTTACCGCCGGCCACCCGCACACGACGTTCCCGGCGGCGAGGCCCGCCATGCACACCAGCACGCACACGGTCCTGTACGACCCGGAGGGCTCATCGAGGCGGAGCTCCCGCTCGACCGCGAACGGTACGAGTGCCTGGTAAAGGCCATCCTGGCCTGGACCGGCCCGAACACCCTCGCCGAACGCGACTACGAGCAGATCGCCCTCCAGCTCACCGACCACGCCTGCGCCGTCGCCGTCCGACGTCCGCCGCCGCGCCTACCAGCTGCCCAAGGACAGCGGACCCAAGGCGCTCGTTGACGTCGTCCTGCGCGAGGCAGAAGGCCGGCTGTCCGCGACGATCGACGGCACTGTGGGCTGCGTCCGGAACCGCGCCCGCCTCGTCCGCGCCCTTTACGAACGCCTGAACCGCCTGGACACCGCTGCCTCTGTGTGAACCTCCTGCTCACGGCCGGACTGTCAGTGCCCGCCCGTACCTCTCGGCCAAGCACCTGCGACAGGAGGGCAACGTGGCCCGCAACGGCATCAACAAGCGTGAACTCGATAAGTGGGCCAAGGGCCTGGTTAAGGAAGCGAACAAGAGCCTGGAGCGAGCAGCCCGCCGCAATCCCTCGCGCGTGCCCGTCCAGTTCGAGACCACCACGACGGTAGGCGGTGCGCTGGACGGCGGGGCGATCGCGAGCAGCCCGAACCTGGCAGGGCTGCTGATGTGGCTGGACGCCTATGGCCAGCAACATCCAGGGGAGTACGCCGACGTCGCCCGGTTCGTCGAAGCACACGAGCTGGCCGAAGACGCCTCCGTGCTTGCCTTCCAGCTGGAGCAGCGCGGCCTGGCAGACCTCACCCGGACCTGGTCAGACGCCGCGCCTCACGTGCACCTCACGGACGAAGGCCGCGTTGCCGTGCACACCCTGAAGAGACTGCAGACAGACCGCGCCGCTCGGCTCCGTCACACGATGGACGCCTTCCTCCGCTGGCTGTACGACATCGCTGGCACCAGTCGCCCACCGACCCGGGGCTGTTCCTCTCCACTCCCGGGTCGTTCTTCGCCGGAGCCATGCTCATCGAAGTACGCGACGACTTCGTCCTCACTGGCCTCAGGCATCGACGGGAACACCGCTCCCGCAGCACGGAGGGCGGCATCCAGTTCCGAGCCCTGCCCGGTGTCGGTGCCGAAATCAGCCCGGTACGCGTGGGCACCAGGTGCATGGATGATCAGCGCTGGAGGGCTGAAACGATTGGCGGTCAGGCAAAGGATCTCCTCGCCCTCACCGGGAAGCATCGACTCGACCTTGCCCTGGTAGCCGGTCGGCCAGGTTGCCATCCCCTAGTCCTCCAGCACGTACGTCCACTCACCACACGTGCCGTACATGGCGCGGTTCAGGTGAGGGGAAGGCTGACCTGGCTGCCTCACCGGCACGCGCAGTTCCCTGCACGGGGTGCGCGCGGCCAGCTCGTCGAGGTCGGCACCCAGGTTGATGAGGAACTCGTCCGCCTCCACGCCTCCACGCCTCGGGCCAGGGGCAGTGAGATGCCGACGAGCATGCCGGGCACGGCCGATGAAGAAGGTGTGTGCGCCTATCCACGCGATGCCGTCACTCATGCAGCCAGACTGTCGATCAGTACTGACGTCGGTCTGGGCCGCAGCAACGTGCCCGGACCGCACCACCTGCGCAAGCCAATAGCATGCTGGTCCGGTCCTGCGTGGTCATCTGGTACGTCGGTCGATCTCGTTTTGCACGGCTGAGATGGCTGCCAGGGCGCTGGCGATCGAGCGCCTGCGGCGTCCCCTCCCCGGCCCTGCTGGCCCGCGCCGTCCGATTTCGGTGCTCGGCGCCGGCGGGCATCTGAAGACGGCGGGTGGTGTGGATACCGCGCAGGACTGCGGTGCGCCAGACGTCCCTCCGGTCAGCTTCCGTCGTGCCTGGGACCGGCGCGACGGCCACCGGATCGAGGGAGAAACTGAGGGGAAGGGCATACCGCCCTTGCCCCCCCCGGACGGTCGAGGGAGAGCTTGGGCGACGTTCCGGCTTTGGGATGTCAGCGGTAGGGGCTCCAGTCACCGAAGCGGGCCATCAGCTTCCGTGCCGCGTCTTCGTTGAGGCCGAGGGCGTGGGCGGCCTGGTCGGGGGTGGTGTCCTGGCGGGCTTCGTGGGCGGGCCAGTACGCGGTTCGTGCGGCGGTTACTTCGAGCTGGCGTGCTGCCCGCAGGGCGGCCAGCGGTGAGGTCTTCGCCAGTGTTTCGATCTCTGTCACCAGTTGGGCGAGCAGGTTGGTGATGGTCTCCGGCAGGGGGATGGCAGCCTGGTCCACTTCTGCGGTGTGCGTGTCCCAGTCCTGCGTGCAGGCGTCCGCGGTGCCTCCGGCTGCCTCGGCCAGTGGCTGATCGCCGATCTGGTCCCAGTCGAGGTTGTGTGCCGGGCCGGTCCAGCCGCAGGAGCACACCGCGCGCAGGGCGGCCGCTCGCGGCACGCGCGGGTAGCGGCCGTCGTAGGTGGTCCACTGCGAAACCGCCTGTCCGCCGCCTCCGGAACTCATGTCGAAGAACACGGGCGCCGGCACGGAGCCGTCGGCGAGCAGCACACCGACCGCGCCCTCATGGGAGGTACCGAACTCCTCCGTCGTCCACGTCTCCCGCTCACCCTCACCCATGCCGCCCCTCCAACGTGTCCTCGTGCCCGGCACGCCCCCGGAGGGGGCGCTGGCCACGACGATGCCGCAGTCACGGCGAGCCGCACGACCGGAATCACGAAAGGGGGACCGTGCACCTTGGTGCGCTCGTGAAACGGGCACGAGGTGCCGCCTCGGTCCTACCTGTGCCGACGCGGGATCAAAGCCACGATTCCGGTCCCAGCGGACCGGATCCGCAACCGGCTCCAACGCGGATCGCGGGGCGGTCGGCCGCCGAAGTTCGACAAGGACGACTATAAGCAGCGGCACGCGGTCGAGTGCGGGATAAACCGCCTCAAGCGCCACCGTGCTGTCGCCACGAGGTACGACAAACTCGCCGTCCGCTACGAAGCGACCGTGCTGGTCGCAGCCATCAACGAGTGGCTGTGACCAGCACGCTTGTCCCGTGATAGCAAAGGTTGAGCGAAGACGGGCCTTCCCCCGGATGTTGGGCACACGCGACCGGCTGACCTACTGTTCGGCGAATGAGCACTCACGAGGTTGGCCTCACCGAGTTGACCGAGGTGGTCGTCCGCTCCCAGGACAACCCGGCGGTCAGGGTGAGGTTCTGTGACCGTTTCCGTCCGGACGACGACTGCGTGCACTACGCCATTGAGGCATGCGCGCCCGGGCTGAATGCCCGCGTCGATGAAGTGGTCGCATGGATCTGGGAGGCGGACCTGGTGCCCTTTCTGGAGGAGCTGGCTCGGGACTTTCGAGGGTGGGACGGCGAGCGCGTATGGCAGAACAGCGATCACGACCTCACCGTCACAGCGGTCTTCCGGGCTGGCGGGCATGTCGGGTTGACCTGGACTCTTCAGCCCTGGCCGACGGCCGCCGGCGGCCGGGCAGGATACGTCACCACATGGCTGGAGGCCGGCGAGCAGATGTCCATCCTCGCCGCCGATCTCCGCCACTTCCTCCACGAAAATGGGAGCGATCGTGGCTGACCTGTCGCCGAATGAGCGTCTCTGTATCTGGGGCGGAACTTGTTCCAGCAACAACAGGAACCAGTTGCTTGGGCAGGCAGCGTTCTTGCTGCTGCAGCCCGGAGGAAGGGACAGTCACCAGAGATCGACGAGGCACTGAACCTGGCAGAACATGAAGACCACTGGCCGCTGGGCCGCGAAGTCTTCGACCGAATCCGGCAACGGAGTCTGAGTAAAGAGGCCCCGCTGGCTGAGGAAGACGCTCTACGCTTTGCACTCGCGGAACTGGTGGCCAAGCTCGCGCACAATGCAGCGGGACAGCGACCGCCTTTCGATCATGATTCGGGTTGGCGTGTCGGTCCTACCGCCTATCGTCTCGCGGCGGCGACGGATGATCCGGAACTGCCCGAGCATCTGACGCGGGCCCTGGGTGGATGGCCACAGGACGCCTGACTACGAGAGCGCCCGCTGTACCTCGGAGAACCTGTCGCAGTTCGGCAACACCTCGCACTGGTTCGCCGGAACATGTGCGCTTTGCTGAAGGTCTCGTTCGAGGTCCGGATGATCGACCCCTCCTCGTAGCGCTTGGAGATGACCTGGAAGACCAGGTTCGCCTCAGCTCGTTCGAGGGGCTGGTAGCCGACCTCGTCGACCACGAGAACACCGGGCCGCAGGTAGGTGCCGAGCTTGTTCGTCAGACGGCCGGCGGTCTCGGCGGCTTCGAGGTTGCGGACCATGTCGTCGAGGCTGGTGAAGCAGATCGAGTAGCCGGCCCGGCAGGCCGCGACCGCCAGGGCGACGGCGATGTGCGTCTTGCCGACCCCCGGCGGCCCGAGCAGAGCGGCGTTCGCCTTGCCCTCGACGAACGAGAGGGTGGCCAGGTCCTTGACCTTCCGCGGGTCGAGCTCGGGTGGGAAGGAGAAGTCGTACTCGTCGAGCGTCTAGTGGTGCGGCAGCCGGGAGAGCCGCAGGCCCTGGCGGAAGCGGCGGTCGTCGCGGACAGCCAGCTCCTCGGACAACACCAGGTCGAGGAAGTCGAGGTAGCCCATCTTCCCCTCGTCGGCCCGACAGGTGTACTTCCTGATGGCTTCCGCGAGGTGGGGCAGGCCGATCTTGCCGGCCGCGCTGCGGATGCGGGTGGAGACCAGCTCGCTCAAGACGTTTCCCTCGTGCTCGGGCGCGTGGTGAAGGGGCGGGTGCCGGTCAGCTCGTCATAGACCGACAGCGGACGGCGTCCGACCTCGGTATGGGTGGCCGCGGCCCGGTTCAGCAGAGCCCGCAAAGGCCCTGATTCTTCGCCCCGAGGACGCTCACGACGGGGCTGCGGCAGGGCATCGCCGGCGGTGGTCAAGCGTCCCTTGCCCGCGGGCAGGCCGTCCCAGTGGGCCTCTTCGACGACGCGGACCTCGCGACCGATCGCCCGCGGGTGGGCAGCCAGCAATGTCTCGCCGCTGGAGTCGGCAGTGGTGGAATGCAGCATGATCTGCGACTTCGTGGCTCGGATCACCACCAGCTGCCGAGGGCGGACCCTTCGGGCCGGCACCGAGTAGAGGTTGCCGCCGAAGGCGACCAGGCAGTCCTTGCCGACCGGCCGCAGGTGCCGCTCGGCCACCAGATACGGAGTCGGAGGAAGAGGCCGAAGGGCCACGTGATCACGGGCCGCCCGTTCTCCGATGATCTGCTGGTGAGTCCTGTGGGCCTGAGCCCGTCGCTGCGGCACCCAGGTGATGAAGGCGGTGTCCTTCTCCTCGACGGAGGAGAAGGACCTGCCTGACAGGACCTGGTCGCGGACGATCAGAACCTGCCGCTCGACACGTCCTTTGCCGGTGGGGCGGTAGGCGGCGAGGATGTCGATGTCGAAGTCGTAGTGGCCGGCGAACCCGACCGCTTCCGGGTGCAGCGGAACCGCCTCACCTGGGGCGACGTGGCGTCGCACGACGGTCTTCGTGCGGTCGTAGACGATCGTCATCGGGACGCCGCCGAAGTGCGCGAACGCGCGGCGGTGGCAGTCGAAGAACGTCTGCAGATACTGGTTCGTGGTAAATCAGCAGAACGGGTCGCGCGGTACGACAGCGTCATGTGGAAGGAGTAGACCTTCGGGATACCCATGTGGGCGAGGATCTTGCCCTCGTCGCCCCAGTCCACCTGGGCCTGGGCGCCGGGGATCACCTCGAATCGGCGGTGCAATGCCCGCCAGCTCATTCGGGGTGGTACCGAGTTCCTCGGCAATCCGGGGCCGGGCTTCTTGGACGTAGAGCTTGGTCCGCTGGTAGTTGCCGGTGAATCCGTACTCCGCCGCAAGCCGCTCGTGAATCACGGCGCCTTCATCAAGATCTCCGTCCGCAGCATCGAGTCGACCAGCGACGCGCACTCGTCGATCACCCTGGCTCGCGACCTGCCGTTCGGCGACCGGCGTGGAGGCGCGGCGGGCCCGTCCGCTGCCAGATACTTGCTGACCGTCCGCCAGTTCAGGCCCGTCTCCTCGGCGACCTCGGTCAAGCTCATCGCTCCGGACTCCACCAGGCCACGAAAACGCCGCAGTTCCAGCCAGCGCTGCGGATCCAGGACCACGACAACCCCACTCTGCGACCTCGACCAACAGGCAGCAGAGTGCCGAACCCTGAACCTCAGCACATCAGGAACTCTGCACATTCATCCGTACGCGGCCATGCACGTTCACTCACGTGTACGCCGACACCGGTGCGGAAATCGGGCAACGGCCTGGCGTGGTTGTCGAGTCATTTCGCCTCCTGGTGCGTCGGGCCATTCCTGAGCAGTGCCCGCATTAGGATTGCGGCGGTACCGGGTGGGGACGTTGGGTGTGCCCTGGGTCCAGCCCGTGGGTCCGGGACCGATCCACGCAGGGCGAGCGGAGGCCGGTCAGACGTTGGGGTTGAGCGATCGGCCTCTGCCCGCTGCCTCCGGCCGCACCAGCGGGGGACCGGTACTCCAGAGGCGCTTATGGGTTACTACTGCTGCCACGTGCTGGTCGTGCCGGACGTCAGCCGGTGCCGCGCACGTGCCTCGAGGTCGACCCTCCGAATGGCGCGACGGGTCCGGTTCAGCGTGCGGGAGAGGGCCTCTATGACTTCGCGGGCGTTGTCGAACGCCCCATCGCGGTCGGGGGCAACAGGCCGCCACTGGCCCTCGGTGTCACGCTGAAGCCCGATGGCCGCGCACGTGGCAACGAGGCCCGTCATCAGAATCTGGAGTTGGTCGACGTCGGTGCTGGTAAAGGTGTCGGCTTTCAGGCGCGGTGTGGTCAACGGGTCCCCCTTGGTGATTCGGTACTCGCCGGCGAGATGCCTGGTCACGCGTCCGCTGTGGTCCGGAGCGGCGCGCTCTCGTTTCCCGGGATCGTTGGCATCGCGCGTGTTTGGGCTGGTGCGCGCCGCCGTTGTCCGAGCGACCGTGAACATGCATCTATCCTGGAGATTTGAAAAGTTGTAAGGTCTCGAGCGGCACATTCCCGGAGGGAATCAGCCATCCGTGCGAATGCGCTGCTGTGGTTCACCAGAGTGCTGGACGCGTTGTCTACGACAGGGCGCGTCCGGGCCCAGGGGGTCGGCCGGAGACAACTGAGGAGGCCAGTTCCCAACCAGGCTCTCGGTAACGCGGCGAAGAGGTGAGGCGCCGAGCGGTATCGGGTCCTACCGTCGGCGACTGCCGCGTCGTGTAGCCGGGGCCGAGGTCCAGACATACCTGGCGGATGTGTGTGGTATTTCCTCGAGTTGTGGTTTTGGGCAGGGCAAGGAACGCAAGAAGGCACGCCCCGTAGTCGGGCGAGTCGCCTCCGCTGTCAACGATGTTGCTACGCACCAACGCAGGGTGTCAACGATCAGATATGGTCAGTAAACGATCGTTGAGTGCGGCAGAGGTTCCGGCGTAAGGTGCCATGTGCACCACAGCCGTGGACCTCACACCCCCGGGAGCTCATAGGTGGATCCAGTCCCGCCGCTGCATGAGACGCTCGAGCGACTCGAAGCGCTGATCATGGAGCATGGCCTAGACCGTACGGACCTTTTCGATCCGGCGAAGCTCGCAGCACAAACCGCCTTGCCGGAAGACGCCGTTCGGGTACTGCTGGCCGGAGGTTCCTTGCCGGCCGACACCGTCAACGATCGGGTCCGTGCTCGTATCAGCACCCTGGCCACGGGCTACCTGCAGGCCACGGGCAGACGCATGTCGGACCTGGTCAGTGAACTGCACCTGCGTCTCGGGGTTTCGGAAATATGGGCCCGCCAGATCTGCGATGGCAAGAAGGTGCCCAATCTCGAGTTCCTGCACGGACTGGTGAAGTTCTTCGACATCGAAGGCGGAGAGGCGTTCTTCACCGCTCCGGCTGACGAGACCCTCAATCGTGTCCTGCTGTCGACCCTGCGAAGGCTGGAGTCCGATCCGGTTCAAGCCTTGCTGGACCGGTACGGGGTACGGGGGACGGACCTGAGGGCGCACGGGTCCATGACGCGACGTCAGCTGGAGCGGCTCCTGGAGGGAGTCTTCCGATCGGTTCTGCCCGAAGAGGGAGAGGACAATCGCCGATGACCAGGGCGATGAAGTTACTGCTGGCCGACCTGGGAGCAGAGGCGTCCAAGCGGATCCAGCCGCCCGCGGACCCACGCGTGGTCATGGAGGAGTTCTGCCGTGCCATGAGCATGCGTCGCGGTCGGCCCGTCCAGCTGGTGTTCCGCGCTATCCCCGATGACATTCCTGTCTCCGGGCTCAGACTGGACTGCGGCGACCGGTCTGTCATTGTCGTCGAGGAACGCACCCCGCCCGAGTCTCAGCTGGTCATCCTGGGGCATGAGCTGTGGCACGAAGAACAGGGCGACTGTGGGCACAACATCGCGGGTCTCTCGGCCGCTGCTGCCCGTGTTCTCGGCTCCGACCGGATCGATGCCGCAGTGCGTACGGCGGTTGAGCAGTTCCTGGCGACCTGGAGCGATCCGGCCGAAACGCTGGACATCGCGGCGCGTGCCGACTCGGCGGACAGGCACGAGCAGGACGCGGAGACATTCGGTCTGCTCTTCGGTCGGGAGCTACGCACCTGGATTCCCGGCCGGTACGCGCAGGGACCCGTCAGCGCTACCACTCTCGAGGGTCGCATCCAGCTGTCGCTGTTCAACCGCAACGGGCAGATACGGCGATGAGTTTCAGCAGCCTCCACATCCCCTACGCCCTGCCCGCTGTCCTGCTGCTCCTCGCCCTCAGCCTAAAAACTCCCACGTTCGTCCGGGCCTGGAAAGACCCGGATGTACGGGCTACCAGCTTGCTGCTACTGCTCGCCTCCGCAGTATTCCTGTCCGTAGCACCCGCGAGCATCCACAAAATCAACACCGTGACGGGGGTGCCGAACATCGCGGCGCCCTGGGTGTATTCGCTCCTGACCGCCTTCTGCGGCTCCTGCCTGACCATGGTCATCACCTGGCGGGACGAGCCCTCACCGCGCCGTCGCGCCAGGATCCGCCGGATTTGGCTGATCTACACCGGCATCATCGTCGCCTTGTGGGCCACCTACCTTCTCGCGGACGTCCCCGCTGAACGCATCTACGACCTGGACACGTACTACGCGACTGAGCCGTGGATGCGCGAGCACATCCTGCTGTACCTGGCGGCGCACATGGTCTCCGCGCTCGTGGCCGCCTACATGATCTGGAAGTGGATCTCGAAGGTCACAGACGCCTGGCTGAAGGCCGGTCTCGTCTTCCTCCAGGCCGGCTACGCCTTCGGGCTCGTCTTCGATGTCGCGAAACTGGCGGCCGTCGGCGCGCGCTGGGCCGGGGTGAACTGGGATTGGCTGTCCACCCGGCTCGCGCCGCCGTTCGCGATCCTCGACGCGAGTCTCGTCGGCATCGGATTCATCCTCCCCCAGGGCGGCCCATTCCTGCAGAAGTGGATACGAGACCAGCGCACCTACCGGCGGCTGCGACCGCTCGCGCGGGCGATCCGGAAAGTCGCACCATCCGCAGCCCGCGCCCGCGTCGGACGCTTCGCGCCGCTCGACCTGCGTCTGCTGCAGCGCCAACAACGCATCCACGATGGTTTGTTGCGTCTCGCGCCACATGTTGACGCAGAATTGCTGCGGTGCGCATTCGACGAAGCGCGCGCTGCAGGTCACCGTGACGAGCGCGCCCGCGGCATCGCCGGAGCCATCGCCGTTCGCGCCGCCCTGGAGGCCTTCCTCACACCCACAGCTGACGCCGACGATGATCGCGCCGCCAGTTCCGCACGCATCGACAGCGACCTGGACGACATCGAAGCAATCGCCAGTGCCTTCCGCCAGCCGCGCACCGTCGACGCCATCCGACAGCGGGTGGTCACCACAGAAAGCGTAAACGCTCATGCCTGATCCCACCCGCAGACCCACCGCTGTCGTTATCGGAGGGAGTGTCAGCGGCCTGTTCGCGGCCACCGCCCTCCTCGACCACGCAGATGTGACCCTCGTCGAACGCGATCAGTTCCCCGAGGGACCGGCTCCGCGCCGGGGTGTTCCCCAAGCACGTCACGCACATCTCGTGTGGTACGGCGGTGTGGTGGCCTTCGACCAGCTGCTGCCCGGCCTGGTCGAGCAAGTCGTCACCCGCGGAGCACGTCTCGTGCACATCATGGGCGACATGGTCTCCCGAGCCCCCAACGAGGTCTGGTTCCGCCGTTTCACCTCCACGCATCACCGGAACCTTGTGTGCTCGCGTGACCTGCTCGACTCCGTGATACGTGACCGAGTTCTTCCCGATGCGCGCCTCACCGTCCGGCAGAGGTCTACGGCCCTCAGCCTGACCGGCGACAGCAACCGTGTCACGGGGGTCCGCATACGGACCGAGGGCCACCAGGAGGAAGTCCTGACCGCCGATCTGGTGATCGACGCCACCGGACGTGGCTCCCAAGCCCCTCGATGGCTTGATGATCTGGGACTGCCCCGAGTCACCGAACGCGAGGTGAACGCCGGAGTCACCTATGCCACCCGCCTCTACCATGCCCCCGGCACCACCGTCGATACGCCATTCCCACTGGTCAACGTCCAGGCCAATCCGGCCAAGGCGCCCGGCCGTGGCGGCATCATTCTGCCCGTTGAGGACGGTCGCTGGATTGTCACCCTTTCCGGCACTCGCGGCGGCGAGCCAACCAGAGACCCTGACGCCTTCACCGACTTCGCTCTCACCTTGGGCGATCCCGTCATCGGAGAACTGATCAAGGATGCCGAACCGATCGGTGACGTCAGCATCACCCGCAGCACCGCCAACCAACGCCGCTACTACGAGAAGATGCGTTGCTGGCCCGACGGCTTCACTGTGATCGGGGACGCAATCGCCGGATACAACCCCGTATACGGACACGGCATCACTGCCGCCGCACAGAGTGCCCTCGCCATCGGCACCGTGCTGCGCACCACCAGTGTCACCGCGCCCGGCACCGGTCGACGCCTGCAGCATGCCGCGACCAGGCCCGTTGCCGCAGCCTGGGACCTTGCCGTCGGACAAGATGCCCGCTATCCGGGCGCCAGCGGCGCCTCACCCGCATGGATCGAGCGCATGCTCGCCCGGTTCGTCGACCAAGCCGTGGCCACCGGCGCCCGCAACCCCCGCGCCCTCGGTGCCCTACTCGACGTGATGAGCATGGAGAAGCCTGCCACCCGGCTGTTCTCTCCTGACATGCTTATTCCCATGCTCTTCGGACCGAAGAAGCCGCACCTGCAGGCGCCTCCGCTGGCCGAGAGCGAACGCAAGAACGCAACCTTGTAGCACCGCTCCCTTACCACTGGGGCCCAAAGGGCCTCCTGGTATGGCTTACGGGGTGCCCCGGGATTGAGGTCTGGGCAGTGCTGCCTGGGGGTTTGACTCGTGGCGTCATAGGTCTCGCGGCGCCCGGTGTACCGCCGTAGTGGGTGTCACTGGCGGAGTTCGGCGTTGGCGTGCTCGACGCAGATCCGACGGGAAGATTGCCGGCGCCGCAACTCGCGCCATCCGTACCCTTGAGTGAGGGGCGCGTTGTCGATGTCCTTCGGCTTCCTCGGGGGTGCGCCGACCTGGTGGGGAAACTCGTTGGCCAGACCGCGGTACCCGTCGTCGACCTCGGCCTTCACCGGCGGATGCATCCGGAACCGCTCGGCGATGCCCTCAGTGCGGACCGCCGTCTGGTCGTGCATCCGGCGGGCCGTACGGCGCCGGACCACAGAGTGCGCCCCTGGTGGTCGCTGATCGTGGTGGTCTTGATCGTGTTCTGCTTGCGCTTGCCGGAGACGAACGCCCGCCGTCCCGGAGAGTGGACCTTCGGGCTGCGGACCTGGGTTCCGGTCCCATCAATGCGCAACGTGATGTTCTCGGCCGCGCCGTAGGCGAACACGTCGTCCAGCGTGCGCAGCCGAATGCCGGGCCGGTCGGGCACGGCGAACCCACGCGCCGCCAACAGCGGACGGATCTCGGCGATCGCCCCCCCGATCGTGGAAGAGCGCACCTCGTAGATCACACCGAGCGCCTCATGAGTCAGCCCAGTCCGCAGGTGAACAAGCGTCACCAGGACCCAGTCGGTGAAGACCAGGTCGTACTTCGGCTCGGCGCCGGCCCTCCGCCTTGCGGGACGGCGTGGAGCGCGCCCGCGGCCACGTCGAGGAACTCGGCCTGGACGCGATCATCCCGATCGGCGGCGAGGGCACGCTCAAGGCGGCCCGA
>NZ_JAGMUF010000088.1:20077-26698 GCF_019049125.1 Streptomyces sp. AC602_WCS936
CTGGGCTCCGTACCGCCGCTGCTGCCGTCCTGACTCGCACCGTGCGTCCCAGCGCGGTGCGAGCTCAGCGATCAACTCGCCGAGATGCTGAGCCGAAACCCCGCAGAACGCACGGTGGGACATGGCGTCACGAGGCTTCTTGATATGCACACCAAGAACCCACACGGGCGTCGCCATGTCACGGCAGAGTCCAGTGGATCGCTCCTGTCTACCCTCACCTGTATGACGATCGACTGGATAGCGGAAGCCCAACGCCTGGCCCATGGGCGACGCTTTGACGAGTTCAGCAGCCCGTCCTTGGGACAGGACTCCTCCCCGGCGCCGCTGTCCGAAGCACAGGTCTGCGAGGCGGAGGCGGAACTGGGCATCATCTTTCCCGACGAGTACCGGGAGTACTTGCTCCGACAGAGCGCTGGCGGCGCGATGAACCGCCTACGCCGAACCGCAGCATGCTGGGGCTGGCAGGGAGACTCAAGCACCAACTACGACCTGCTCACCATTGCCTTCCCACATCCTGACTCCTACCGCGCTTACGAAGACGAGCTGGACGCACGCGAGCCGCGGGAAGAGAACTTCCCGGACCACGACGCCTACCAGCAGGCCTGGAAGCAGTGGGACGCGGAGTACGAGGTGCTCCAGGAACGCAAGACGTCCGGCGCCGTGTTTATCCGGGACGACGGCTGTGGCTTCTCGACCCTGCTCGTCGTCACTGGTCCGAACCGAGGCACCATGTGGTTCGACGGCCGCGCGACCTGTGATCAGATCCTCCCGCTCTGCCTGGACGGTCGGCCCGTGTCATTCACGGACTGGCTCGGTCGGAACTCCATGGATCTGCTCAACTGGTGAACGCGCCAAGCGGACACCCGGCCAGGTCAGGAGCCGCCGGAACAATCGCGGGTCAGGTCGTTACCGCTGCAGGGCGCGCGGCCGTGCCATAGCCCTGAGATGTGCAGCCGGGTTTCCCCGGCCCCCGGGCAGGATGCAGATCTGGTGCGCGCTGCCCTACAGCTGTGTCCACGATTGCGGCCCCCCGCCGCTCAAGGGAGACGAGACATCGTCAGTGGGCCCCTGCAGTTCGAGGCTTTCGAGGACCGCGGCGCCCAGTGGCACGGTGCGGGCCATGGTTGAGACGAGGGGGTGTTGGGCTGCCGTGGCCTGCAGATCACTGATCCGGTTGTGCAGGACTTGCCGGGAGCCGCCGGTGAGGACGAACAGGATGCGGGGAAGACGGGGTACCAGCGCAGCCAGGCGGGCCCGGCGAGGGCCGGGTGGCGGAAGCGGTGCCGGCTCACGGACTGGGGTTTGTAGGATCACAGGCGCGCGTAGTCGATCAGTTTCGAGGCGGGGCGTTCACTGCTCATGGTGGTGCGGTCGATCTCGACGAATGCCCTCAGTTTGGTCCGCTGCCGGGCCGGTGAGGGTGTAGTGCATCAGCGCGTCCGCGATGACCTTCTCCCCGTCGCCGAGAGAGTGGGACACCTCGGGTGTCCAGTCCAGGAAGCCGTGCTCGTCGCCGTGCTCGCGAGCCTCGGCCACGAATGCCAGGTGGGTGCGCAGCACCGTCAGCGTGTGGGGGGCTTCAGCGAGGTGGCGGTGGTGGAAGTGATCGGGTAGGTCGGCCGGCCCCGCAGGGCGGGGAAGTCCTTCACCATCCGGACCCCGTCACCGGTCAGATACCAGGCGGGCGACGTCTGCCCACATCGCTCCCATCGACGCGGCCACCTGCCCGCCCGCGGCTTCGTTCTGCGGGGCACTGCCGGCCACAGCGTGCGGCGGTGCCTCTCTTGGCCCTCCAGCAGATCCAGGGTCGCTTCGACGTTCTCCACCCACGGATGGGCACCCTTGCCCGGTGCCTGCTCGGCGGGCTCGATGCCCTCGATCATCTTCAGGGCGATCTCGCCGGGGTCGGCCTGCGCGCACAGCCCGAGCAGTCGCGGCGCCCCGGACAGGGACCGCACCAGATGCGTGACCTTGGCCAGCTGCTCGTCGCGGACCGCGGCGGGTACGTAGGTGCCCTGGACGGTCTCCGCGCGCTGCCCCTTCGCGTCGGGACCGGGGTGCAGGCGGTAGACGGCCCACACGCTGCCCTGTGTCGACCAGACCAGGTGACCGGCGATGTGACGGATCGGAACCCTCACCGCACACCCCCCCGTCTCCTGGACGCGGGACAGCAACTGCTGCACGCCCGACACCGGCGCCACCGACACCGGGCGTCGGCCGCCCATGCGGCCCGTGTCCGGTCGGCCGCCGACACACGGCCCGCGAACTTCCCGAACCGGGGGCGTGCTGCGGTCGGTCCCCGGCTCGGCGGCGCGCTGCCGCACCGCCGCAGGAACGGTCGGTGATCGCCTTCGAGGGTGAAGCCGCCCAGCAGGGGTCGGGCGGCGTGGTCGCGGGCGGCCCTGCCGCCCGTCCGGCCGCCCTGCGGCTGCCAGGCAAGGAGCAGCCAGCCCAGCGCCGCCTGCAGCGGCGCGCGCCCCTTGACCTTGGGCCGGCGTCCGCCCACACGGCCAGCACCCAGGCGACCACGGGGACCGGGCCCATCCACGACCACCAGCTGATGGTCTTGACGAGGAGGAAACCGCCGCCGACGAGGACGGCGATCTGCGCGGGGGTGTAGGGGCCGAGCGGGATCTTCCAGTCGGCGACCTTCCCCAGCACCCACGGATGTCGGCGCGCGGTCGTATAGAAACGCCCAACCCTGTTCGCGGCGGCCGCGCTCACAGCAGGCCTCCCGTACCCTCGAAGCCCACGCGCGCGGCCGGGGCGCTTCCGCGCATGAGTCCCGGGACGGCGGGGGCGCCGTTGGCGGGGTTCTTCACCTCGTCGGTGAACATGTCCGCGAGGTCCTCGCGGGAGTCGTACAGCCCCAGCGCGATGATCACCAGCAGGAGGGCGCCGATCCCGGCCTTCAGGCTGAACCGCTGGGCCGTGATGACGACGACCAGCACGATCAGTCCCGCCTGCAGGCCCTTGGTCGCCCAGCCCTCGAGCATGGTGATCCAGCTGTCGCCGAGGTCGTCCAGGTGCCCGGCCAGCACCACCTCGTGCACCGTGTTCACCGCGCACCCCCGCCCCGGACGGTCCCGGATTGCAGCGCGGCGACGCCCCACCGGCCGGAGCGGGCCGTGAGCGCGAGCCCGTAGGCCAGCGGCCACCGGCCGGCGTCATCCTGGGCTTCGGCCTGGACCTGGACCCGGACCTTCGTGCCGTCGGCCAGTACCTGCCCGGCGGCCGCGGCTTCCTCGACGGCCGACACCTCCTGCACGGTGACCGTCGTGTAGAGGGCGGGGGAGACAGGCGTGAGCTTCACGCCGGGCGCGAGGTAGCGGTCGACCTCTCCGGTGCCGGTGAGGTAGGCGCCGAGGAACTCCCCGATCGTCGACGACAGAGCACTGTCGGACGGAACGCTCACCGTGTACGGGGATGCGGGCACCGCGGCCCGGGCCGGACCCGCCACCACCCCAGGGAGCACCGGCCACCGCGAACGACGCACCACGCGCGTCGGCGGTGACGGGGACGGCGAAGTAGCGAACCGCGCTGTCGGCGTACTGCGCAGCGACCGTCACCGCCCACGCGTCCCCGTCGCGCTGCACACTGCGCACCGCGGTCACCGACTTCAGCTTCGGCTGTGCATCGGCTGCCGGGTCCGGCAGAGCGACGTCCGGGGCGAGGGACTGTGCAAGACGCGCCTGCGCACTGCCCGCCTCGTCCGCGTTGCTGCGCAGCCACGCGTCGAGGAACACTTGCGCATAGCCCGCCGGGGGGGTCGGCCGCGACCGCCGCAGTGCGCACCGGGGCCCGCCTGTCGGGGGCGGCGGCCGTAGCGGTGGCCGGGCCGGATGTCATCGCGACGGCCAGGGTCACGGGTCCGGCGGCGATCGCGGGGGCGGCCTCGCTGCGCGAGGCCTTCTTGTCCAGAGGCATGGTCAGACTCCCAGGTCAGGAATGGTTGTTGCTGACCTTGAGGGAATCTGTCAGCCCCGACCCGACCACCGACCACGCAACCCCGACCACCATCACGAACCGGTCACGAAACCCATGGTCGACCCGACCACAACCCCGACCACGCCACCCACAGGCACGCACCGGCCTCAGCCACTACAACGATGGGGATGAGGAGGCGCGTGAGCGCCCGGCAAGACCCGGGCGAGGTCTCGTCTGCGCACCGGCGGACCGACTGTGCAGCCCGAGGCCACTGTGCATCCCCGCTGCCATCTGCACATTGAGCGCCGGGCGCTTCGTGCAGCCGCGAGTGGACACTCGCCATACACGCGAAAAGCCCCATGGCCGGCCCCGACCATAGGGCCGACCATGGCTGGTCAGGCCGCATGTCGCTATCTCACCACCGACGGCTGCAAGCCTGTGCGGTGATCCGCAAGAAGCGGCCCAGGACACCGGGCACGGGCAGGCCGGTCGGTCGTGGATGCGCACGGAGCCGTCCTCACGTCGTTGTCGGACAGTGCTAGAACCGTGCGATGGGAATATGGACTGACGCTTTCATCGCCCCCGCCGAACCCGTGCTGCTCCCTGTCGAGGTCTTCGGCCGCATGGTCGTCGATCTGGCACGCGAGCGTGTCGTGCGGACTCCCTGGGCGCTGCTCGCCGGTGACTTGTGCGTGAATGCCAGTCTGAACTGGGAGAGCGTCAGCGGGCAGGCACGCTGGGATCGGCCGGAGACCGGCACCGTGTTGCGCAGCGAGCAGATGCCGCCAGAGCTGCGGGACACTCTGCCGCCGCCTTGGGGGGAATCGCGGGAGCAGGCCCGCCTCCTCGCCGGCGGGGAGGCGATCTTGCAGGTGCTTCCTGCACTGCAGCAGGCACCGTACGGGCAGCAGGACATCGCGGTTGTCTTCGACTGCCTGGACTTCACCAACCGCTCCATCGCCGGACACTTCGGCTACGAGGACCACCGGACCATGCTGGTGTGTTTCGCCCTCGCCCGACCGCAGAACCGGCCTGTGGCCGCGAATACCCTGGCGTCACCGGGAGGACCGGTGCATCCAGTGCGCAGCTGCATCGTCCACACTTTCAAGCATTGCTATGAGGACGGCATGCCCCCGGCGATCGCTTCCATCGCGAGCCGGCACTTCGGCCGACCTCTGGTCCACGGCGAGACATGGGGACGAGCCAGCCCAGCTCGGGCGGTGTTTCGCTCCGGACACCTTCACCTGAGCGGGTCGGTCAACGCCACCGCCGTGGTGGTGGCGTTGACCGACGCCCTGTGATGAATGGCCGCCAACGCTTTCGGCTGCCTCACGCGTATCCTCCGGGGGCCTGACGGAGCGCGACGGCACGCTCGTCGCCACCGGAGCGTCGAGCGGACCAGGCATCCGCGGCCATGGCGGACATGTGCGGCGTCACCTAGCCTCGCGCTTTCACGAGGTGGGGCGTCCGAGGCTTGATCAAATAAGCGGAGAGTGCTCCTGACCTGCAACGATGGGACTTGTCGAGGGTCCTGTTGGCTGCATGGGAAGAAGCACTCTCCAGGTGAAGAAGCGCATCGGGTCGTACCCGCGTGTCCGCGTCGAGGGCGGCGGCCGGGCGGTGGTCTCGCAGGCCGGGGGCGTGCTGCTGGTGGAGACCGTCCGCAAGGTCGGCCTGGACACCGTGATATCAGCGGCGCTGCCCGCCGTGGCGGAAAGCCCGGGCGGTGCACAATCCGGGCAAGATCCTGCTGGACGTGGCGCTGGCGGTCGCGCTGGGCGGAGACTGCCTCGCGGATGTCGGCATGCTGCGGGCCGAGCCGGCCGTGTTCGGGCCGGTGGCCTCCGACCCGACGGTCTCCCGCCTGATCGACACACTCGCCGGCTCCGAGGAGAAGTCGCTGGCGGCAATCCATTCGGCTCGGGCCGAAGCACGTGAGCGTGCCTGGTGGTTGGCCGACGGCCACGCGCCCGATGCAGGCGGGTCGGTGATCGTGGACCTCGACGGGGTGCTGGTGGTCGCGCACTCGGACAAGGAGGACGCGGCCCCGACCTTGAAGCGGACCTACGGTCACCACCCGTTGATGGGGTTCGTCGACCACGGACCGGGCAGCACCGGTGAGCCGGTCGCGGCCCTGCTCAGGCCCGGGAACGCCGGCTCGAACACCGCGGCCGACCACGTCACCGCCACCCGACTGGCGCTGGCCCAGCTGCCGAAGAAGTACCGGCGCGGGCGCCGGACGCTGATCCGCACCGACTCTGCGGGCGGCACCCACGACTTCGTCGCCTGGCTCACCCGGCGGGGACGGTGGCTGTCCTACTCGGTCGGCATGGTGATCACCGAGCAGGTCCACCAGCACGTTCTGAAGGTTCCGGCATCGGCCTGGACGGCGGCCGTCGAGGCGGACGGCGAGATCCGGGACGGGGCCTGGGGCGCCGAACTCACCGGCGATGTCCTGGACGGCTGGCCCCAGGGCATGCGGCTGATCGTCCGGAAGGAACGGCCGCACCCCGGGGCCCAGTTGAGGCTCACGGACGCGGACGGCATGAGGCTGACGTGTTTCGCCACCAACAGCCAAGATCTTTGCGGGACAGCCCTTACTGGCTCTAACAAAAGCGGCTGATCATGAGTCTGTCGGCCTCTCTGCTCGTAGGTGTGGGTATGGGAAACCGTCAGTCGCGGCCGTGGATCGTG
>NZ_JAGMUF010000089.1:0-51316 GCF_019049125.1 Streptomyces sp. AC602_WCS936
ACGGACCACCGGGCGGGTCAGCCGCTCCCGGGAGTTCTTGCGCAGCAGCCCCTGCACGGCCTGCGCGAGCGGACCGGCGCGCACCGGCGTGCGCAGCGCCAGCCGGTCCACGCCCCGCAGCGTCGTCTCGGGCCGCCCCCGGTCGCGGAACGGCGGACGTCCCTCGACCATCGAGTACAGGATCGCCCCGAGCGTCCACAGATCGGCCGCGGGCCCGATCCGCTCGTCGCGGGCCTGCTCGGGCGCGGCGTACGAGGGTGCGGCCAGGCGCGGGGCGAGGGTGGCGCCGGCCAGCCCGAAGCCGGTGACGACGACCGAGCCCTCCTCGCGCACGAACACCTGCCCCGGGCTGAGTTCGCCGTGCGTGATGCCCTGGCCGTGCGCAGCCTCCAGCACGGCCAGCAGTTCCAGCCCGATGCGCGCCGCCCGCACGTAGTTGAACGTGCTGTGCCGCTCCAGGAGTTCCCCGAGCGGCACGCCGTCGACCCACTCGGTCACCGTCCACAGGACGCCGTCCGCCACCACCGCGTCGACCACCTCGGCGACCCGCCCGGGGCACAGCGCCTGCACGGTCTCGCAGGTACGGACCACCCGCCCGGCGGTCCGGCGCGCCGTCTCGCCGGACTGGTCCTCCTCCTCCGGCAGCGCCGTCTGCGCGATCAGGCACGGGCGGCCCGTGTGGGCGTCCTCCCCGGACCAGGAGACGCGGTTCGTCTCGCGGTGGACGACCTCGAGCAGGCGGTACCGTCCGGCGATCAACTCGTGTGTGGAGACGCGCGCCCTGCCCATGGCCATCCCTCGTTCGCACCGCCGGCTCTCGGCTTGACCAGAGGTACGGCGAGCGGACCGGGCCGCGTTCAACGCATACGAGGTAACCCGCGGTAAATGCGAATGTCGCGCGGAAACCCGTCAGCGCAGCCCGAAGCGGTCCGCCCAGCCCGTCATGTCGGCGGTCGTGGCGTTCCCGCCGCAGACCACCAGCCCGATCCGGGCGCCGTCCCCGACCCGCTCCACCACCCGCCGGGCCGCGGGCAGCAGGCATCCGGCGGCCGGCTCGGTCCACACCTTGCCGTGCTCGGCGAGCGCCAGCGAACCCTCGACCGCCTCCCGGTCCGGTACCACGAACACCTCGGTGACCAGTGCCGACACATGCTCGTACGTCAGCTGCGAGACGGCCGGGGCGCTGAGCGTCGTGACGATCGACGACAGGGCCACGGACCGCGGGCCGCCCGCCGCCAGCGCCTGGGACATGGCCTCGGCGCCCTCCGTCTCCACGCCCCAGATCCGCACGTCGGGCCGCCGTGCCCGCAGCGCCGCCGCCACCCCCGCGATCAGCCCGCCGCCCCCGATGCTCACGAGGACGTCGGTGAGCTCCCCGGCGTCCTCGGCGAACTCCAGCCCCACGGTGCCCTGCCCGGCGACCACCACGGGGTCGTCGAAGGGGTGGACCAGGGTCAGTCCCTCATCGCGCAGCCGGGACACGAGGGCGAAGGCACTGTCCATGCCGTCGGTGAGCCGCACCAGCGCGCCCGCCTCCTCGGCGGTCTCCACGGAACGGGCCGGTGCCGTACGCGGCATGACCACCGTGGCCTTCACGTCCAGCGCGGCGGCCATGACCGCCACCGCGATGCCGTGGTTGCCGCCGCTGACCGCGACGACCCCGGCGGCCCGCTCGGCCCCCGTCAGTGACAGCAGCTTCGCCGTCGCGCCGCGCGCCTTGAACGAGCCGGTGCGCTGGAGCAGCTCCAGCTTCGCGGTCACCGGCGCCCCGAGCAGCGCGGACAGCCCGGGGCTGGGCACGGTCGGGGTGCGTACGACGTGTCCGGCGATCCGCTCGGCCGCGGCTTCGATGTCCGTGATCCCGATCAAGGCACTCTTCCTTCCGAACCCGGGCGCCCGTCCGCGCCCCTTGGCACCCTTTCGCGCGAGGTGCCCCAGGTCAACACGGTCCCGTGGGTCTCAGAGGTCTCGGCGCGGCAGGTAGTCCAGCAGCGACCGCAGCTCCGCGGCCGGGCCCGCCGCCGCGGCCGCGCCGGCGAGCGCCGCCTGTGCCGTGCCGAGGCACCGGTGCGCCTCGGCCAGTGCCGCCGTACGACCGCCCGCCTCGTCGATCAGGGCGGCCACCTCCTCGGGATCGGCGGTGTCGGAGGCGAGCAGCGCGGCCAGCCGCCCGGCCGCCGGGACGGGGGCTTCGAGCGCGGCCAGCACCGGGAAGGTCTTCTTGCGCTCCCGCAGGTCGCCCAGTACGGGTTTGCCGGTGACGGCCGGGTCGCCCCAGATGCCCAGCACGTCGTCCACGACCTGGAAGGCGATCCCGAGGTGCCGGCCGACCCGGTCGAGGGCGTCGGCCGTCGCCCGGGGAGCCCCGCCGAGCACGGCCCCCGCCGCGGCCGCACAGCCCAGCAGGGACCCCGTCTTGTGCTCGGCCATCGTCCGGTACTCACCCGTCCGCACCCGCCCCGGACCGGTCCACGGACGCTCGGCGAACAGCAGGTCGTCCGCCTGACCGCGGACCAGGTCACCGAGCGCGGTGGACAGCAGTCGGACCGTGCGGGGACCGGCCGGGGCGGTGGCGAGTGTCTCGACGGCCAGCGCGAACAGCGCGTCGCCCGCGAGAACGGCGGGCCCGGTGCCGTACGCCTTCCACACGGCCGGGCGCCGGCGCCGGGCCGGATCGCCGTCCATGATGTCGTCGTGCAGCAGCGAGAAGGCGTGCACCAGCTCCGCCGCGACCGCCGCGGGCACCCCGGCCCGCCCGGACGCGCCGGCCGCCTCGGCCCCGAGCACCGCCAGTGCCTGCCGCAGACCCTTGCCGCCCCGGGCACGGGCGGGTGCCCCGCCCACCTCGCACCAGCCGAAGGAGTACGCGGCCATCTCGCCCACCCAGGGGTGCAGCCGTCCGACGCCCTCCTCCAGTGCGGGCCGCACCAGGGTGCGGCAACGGCCGAGGACCCGCGGCTCCCGTACCGCAGCCGGGGGCGACGCCTGCGCCGCCGTGGCCCGCGCCGTCACCGTACCGCCTCCGCCGCGGCGCCCGCCGGCGTGCCCGTCAGACCGAATTCCTCCTGCGCCCGCGCCACCATCCGCCGTGCGTGCATCAGCCCGATCCGCTCCAGCACACCGGCCAGGTCGGCCAGTTCGGCTGCCGTCTCGGCACGGTCGCGGCCCAGCCGGGCCAGCGACTTGGCCAGGCCCAGCCGGGCCAGCGCCTCGCCGCGCGGCTCGCCCATGGCGCGGAACTCCGCGAGCGCCCGCTCGTACAGGTCGCGGGCCTCGGGGTAACGCCCCGCGCGGTAGAGGACGTTGCCCCGCATCTTGTGGTTGTAGGCCAGCGCCCCGGACAGGTTCATCGCCCGGCACCCGGCCTCCGCCTCGGTGAGCAGCTCCAGCGCCCGTGCGGTGTCGCCGTCGCGGACGGAGACGACGTCGGCGAGCCCGCGCAGCGCCCAGGCGTGTCCGCGGCGGTCCTCGGCGCGCGCCGCGATGCCGGCCGCCTCCTCGAAGAGCTCGTACGCGCGGTCGTACGCACCGGTGTTGCGGTGCATCTGCGCGATGCCCTCCAGCGCCCACACCGTGTGGCGGGCCTCGCCGCGCCGCCGGGCCTCGGCCAGCAACTGCTCGTGCAGCCGCCCCACGGCCTCGTAGTCGCCCTGGATGCGGCCCGTCTCGGCCAGGCCCGCCAGCGAGTAGCCGCGCACCACGACGTCACCGCCCAGCTCGCCGAGTTCGGCCGCGAGCCCGAGCAGCCGCCGCGCCAGCCGCAGGGCCCCGCGCTGCCGGGCCAGCGTGCCGCCGCTCCACAGCGCCCAGGCCATCGCCGCGGTGTCCCCGGCGGTGCGGGCCGCACGGTAACTCGCCTTCCACGCCCGGTCGGCGTCCGGGACCCGGCCCAGCCGGCGCTGCGCCTCGGCCACCGCCAGCCCGGAGCGTGCCGCTTCCGCGTGCCGTCCCGCCCGTTCGGCGGCGGCCAGCTCCTCCTGGCCCGCGGCCAGGACGTCGGTCAGCGAGGAGTTGACGGAGAGGGCGGTGAGGGCGCCCTGGTACTCCGGGGCGAATGCCTTGCCGTACATGGAAGCCTTTCGGTCCTGGTCCACAGCACGCGCACACTGCGAGCGCGGTATGCACTGCGTGTATACGCCCTGTGTATAGTGGGTCGGAAAACAGCCCTGGCCACGTGGGGCGACCAGGGCGTTTCACCTGTCGCCGATCAAGACGTCGGCGGGGCGGACCGGGTTGCCTCAGTGCTGCTGCGTCTTCTGCGGCGTCGCCTCGCTCGGCCGTACGACGACGAAGCCCTCGCCCTGGAGCACCAGCTGCACGGCTTCCCCGGAACCGCCGCGCAGCATGGAGCCGATGGACTGCGAGCGTTGCAGCGAGGTCGCCAGCCCCGCGGACCAGCCGACGATCGCGTCCGTGTCGACGTGGACGGGGTACTGGGGCGAGACCGGGATCACCAGCGGGCTGCCCTCGCAGATGAGGCCCAGCCTGCCCTGCCCGGTGAAGACGCTGTTGAACAGCCCGCCGCCGGCGATGCCGGAGCCCTTGACGGTGGAGATGCGGTACGACAACGACACGTCGAAGCACAGCACGTTGCGGCCGTTGACGGTGAACTCGTCGCCGGGCTCGACATCCACCACGAAGCAGTTCTGCGCCTCGTGCGCGAACCAGGCCTCGCCCTGTCCGCGGACCGCCATCAGGGGCAGGCCCTCCCCGGTGACCGCGCGCTTGAGCATGCCGCCCACGCCCTGGCCCTTGCGCTCGAACTGGAGGTTGCCGCGGTAGGCGACCATCGCGCCCTGCCGCGCCAGCATCTCGCCGTTCACCGTGTAACGGATGCACTTGGAGTTCTCGACGGTCATGCCCGGCGCGGTGGCGGGCTGAACCATGTGCTCGCTGGAAAAGAGGTCACCCTTCATACGCGCATCCTGGCCCGGAGTGCCCCGTTCCGCCAAGATCGGGCGGCGCCTTGCTCCGCTCAGCCGCCGAAGAGCTGGGTCCAGTACGTGCCCGCCCGGCCGCCGCCGGCGAGGCCGATCCCGATGTGGGTGAAGTCGGCCTTGAGGATGTTGGCCCGGTGACCGGGGCTGTTCATCCAGCCCTCCACCACGTCGGCGGGGGAGCGCTGGCCGCAGGCTATGTTCTCGCCGACCGTGCGCCGGGCTGCGCCCGCCGCGGCGGCCCGGTCCCAGGGCTTGCCGCCGTCCGGATCGGTGTGGGAATAGAAGTCCCGGGCCACCATGTTGGCGCTGTGCGCCTGGGCGGCGGCGGTGAGCCGCGGGTCGACGGCCAGCGCCGGCAGACCGGCCCGGACCCGCTCCCGGTTGGTGAGGTCCGCGACCTTGGACGTCGTGCGGTCCAGACCGTCCGGGGTGAGCGGCACCGCCCACAGCGCCGTCCAGTACGTGTCGCCCGAGGGGCCGTCGGCCGCGTACGCCCACCCGGCGTGCGTGAAGGCGGCCTCGTGCAGGGTGCGCCGGGTCCGCTCGGAGCGCAGACAGTACGTGACGAACTCGGCGGGCGTGCGCGGGCCGGAGACCAGGTGCTCGCCCACGGTGAGATACGCGTACCCCGCGGAGACGACACGCTGGTGCACCGAGACGCCGTCGCGGGTCTCGACGCTCAGCGCGCCGGCGGCGGCCATGGCTGCCGCGTGCGCCCGGGCCGCCGTGACGAGGCGGGCGTCGGCGGAGACGGGCCGGGAACCGGCCGCCGAGCGTGCCGAGTTGACCAGCGACAGGAAACCGTCGGAGTCGCCGGCCGGTGCCCGTCCGTCGGGCTCCTCCGCTGCTTCGCCCGCTCCGCCCGCCTCGTCGACGACGTCCACCCCGAAGTCCCGGGCGAGCCCGGCGAGTCCGTCGGCGTACCCCTGCCCCAGGGCGCGCAGCTTCCAGCCCTCCCCGCGCCGGTAGAACTCCACGAGCAGCAGCACGGTCTCCTGCCGGGGGCGGGCGGGCGTGAACCGCGTCAGCGCGCGCCCGCGCGCGTCGGTGACGTGGAGCGTGGGGGAGGGAAGCGCGCCGAAGCCGGTGCCCGGGCCGGAGGGGCTCACCGCGACCGTCACCCGGGTGGCACCCGGACGCAGCCGCGCCGGATCGACGGTGAGTGTGTCGCCCCGCAGACACGCGCCCGGCACCCGCGGCTGGTTGTAGAAGACGAAGTCGCCGTCCCCGTCCACCTTGCCGCCGTCGTCCGTGACGAGCGCCGACACGTCGAAGGCGCCGGGCACCCGCACGCTCACGGGGCCGCCCGGCAGGGGGATGTTGCCCCCGGGCACCAGCTCGGTCATCCGCAGCCCTCCCTCCCGGTCGGCGCTCCCACGGGTGTCGGCTGCCGGGTCAACGTCCGCCGCGGGCCGGGGGTTCCCGGGGGCGGAGGCTGTCGCGGCCCGGTCAGCCCTACCCCGCGGTCTCCGGGGTGATCAGACCCTGCCGGTAGGCGACCGCCACCGCCTCCGTGCGGCTCGCCGCCTCCAGCTTGGCGAGGATGTTGGAGACGTGGACGCTCGCCGTCTTGGCGGTGATGAACAGCTCCTCGCCGATCCGGCGGTTGCTGCGCCCCAGGGCGAGCAGCCGCAGCACGTCCCGCTCGCGGGCGGTCAGCGACGCGGCCCGGTCCCCGGTGTCCGCCGGCCGGGCGCGGCGCAGCAGGTCGTCCAGCCGCTCGCGCAGCGGCGTGGCGCCGAGCCGGCCGGCCTCCCGGTGCGCGAGACCGGCCTCGTCGGCCGCCTCCGCACGGCGGCCGGCCGCCAGCAGTGCCTCGGCCAGCCGCAGCCGGCACCGGGCCCGTTCGTACACGTCGCCGTGCGCGAACCCGGCCATCGCCCGCTGCCAGGAAGCCGGATCGGGCCCGGAGTCGAGCCGGGTCCACTCCGCCTCCGCGCGGGCCAGCCACGCCTGCCCTTCCAGGCCCTGCGGCCGGTCGTCCTCGCCCCTGCCGGCGGACCGGCGGGCCTGCTCCAGGAGTTGTGCCGCGGTGTCCGTCCAACGGCGGACTCTCGCCTCGTCACCGGCCGCGCGCAGCTCGACGACGGTGTCCGCGACCGCGGACAGCGCGAGCGCGGCAAGGCGGACGGTGACGGCGGGCGGCGTGCCCGCGTCGTCGGTGAGCGTCGCGACGGTGGACCGCGCCCACCGCACGGCGCCCTCCGCGTCCGCGCGCAGCGCGGCGGCGTCGGTCAGCACGATGCCCGCGACCAGCGTGACCATCCAGTCGAACGGCCCTTCCAGCAGGGCACGGGCGCGGTCGGCGGCCCCGAGGTCGCCGCGCGCCAGCGCCACGTACAGGCCGGCCGCGACGGCGTGGGCGCCCGCGGCGGGCGGGGGACCGGCGTCGTCCTCCGCGGCCTCGCGCAGGCACTCGTCCCAGTGACCCAGCGTGTACAGCACCAGCAGCCGCAGATACCGCATCTCCCGCGGATAGGGCGAGGACAGCAGCCCCGAACGGCGGGCCCGCTCCAGTCCCTCGGCCGCCCAGCTCAGGCAGTCCGCCGGCGCGCCGGCCTCGAAACAGCCGATGGCCAGGTTGAACAACGCGCGCAGCTCCACCGGCGCGTTCCCCGCCCGGCGCGCCAGCTCCCTCGCCTCCAGCAGCCGTTCCCGGCCGCGCGAGGTGGCCCGGTGGTCGTCCTCGAGACCGATCACGGAGATCAGGAGGTCCGCCCGGGCGTCGGCGACCCCCAGCTCCTCGGCGACGCGCAGGGCCCGGCGGCCCACCCGGAGCGCTGTCTCGTTCTCCCCGACCTGACGGGCGGCCATGACGTGGGTCGCCGCGGCCCACACCCACGTCGGCGACGGCGGCTGGGCGGGGATCAGGGCGAACGCCTCGCTGCTGTGGGCGAACGCGGCCGACAGGTTGTCGACGCGGAGCAGGTTCCCGGCGAGTGTGTAGCGGACGCGGGCGGCGAGTTCCAGGTCCGCGTCCTGCCCGAGGCCGGCCAGCGCGGACCGGGTGAGCGAGACGGCCCGGTGCAGGTCCCCGGCGTGCGCGGCGGCCGCCGAGGCGCGCAGGGTGAGCGTCACGGCGTCGGGGCCGGCGGGCCGTGCGCCCGCGTCGACCGCCGACCACAGGTCGAGGGCCGTCTCCAGGTGCCGCAGCTCCTCGGCGGGCGCCCCGATGTGCTGGGCGTGGTCGGCGGCCTCCAGGGACGCGGCGAGCGCCTCGGGCAGGTCGTGGCTCTCCCGGTAGTGGTGCGCGCGCTCGGCGGCGCTGTCGGACCGGCGGTTCGGACCGCCGAGCAGCCGGGCGAACGCGCCGTGCAGCCGGGCCCGCTCCCCGGGCAGCAGGTCGGCGTAGACGGCCTCGCGCGCGAGGGCGTGCCGGAAGGAGTAGGTGTCGCCGTCGCCGGAGACGAGCAACTGCCGCCCCAGGGCCTCGCGCAGTGCCGACTCCAGCTCCTCCTCGGGCAGCCCGACGGCGTCCCGCAGCAGTACGTGCCCCACCTTGCGTCCGGCGACGGCGGCGGTGCGCAGCACCTGCTGGGCGGTCTCCGACAGCTGCTCGAACCGGATGAGCAGGACGTCGGCCAGACCGCTGGGCACGCCCCGGGCGGGCGCGTCCGTGGCGGCGACCAGCTCCTCGGCGTAGAAGGCGTTGCCCTCGGCGCGTTCGACGATCCGGTGCACGGTCGTCTCCGGCAGCGGCCGCTCGCGCAGCGAACGCACCAGCCGGGCCACGTCGTCGTCGGGCAGCGGCCGCAGCTCCAGCCGCTCCACGGCCGGCAGCCGCACCAGCTCGGCGAGCAGGGGCCGCAGTGGGTGGCGGCGGTGCAGATCGTCCGCCCGGTACGAGGCCAGCAGCGCGACGCGGTGACCGGGTGCCCCGCCCGTCGGCCGTTGCAGGACTCCCCGGCTGAGCAGGAACCTCAGCAGGTCCCGGGAGGACTGGTCGGCCCAGTGCAGGTCCTCCAGGACCAGCAGCAGCGGGGCGATGTCGGAGAGTTCGGCCAGCAGCGCGGCCACGCCCTCGAACAGCCGCAGCCGCGACCGCGTGCCGGCGTCCCCGCTCTCCGGGTCCTCGGCACCGCCGCCGAGCAGCCGGCCGGCCACCGGGTGGGCGGCCAGCACGGCGGCGAACCCCTCGTCGGCCGCCAGCACGCCGAGGATCTCGGTGAACGGCAGATACGGCAGGCCGACGTCGCCCAGGTCGACGCAGTGCCCGGTGAGCACGGTCGTCCCGGCCGCGGCGGCCCGACCGGCGACCTCGTCCAGGGTCCGGGTCTTGCCGACTCCCGCGTCCCCGGCGATCAGCACCGCGCGGGCCTCCCCGGCGCGGGCGCGCTCCAGCACGCCGGTGAGACGCGCGAGTTCGTCCTCGCGGCCGACGAGCGGGCTGGTGAATGAGGTCAGCGACACGCGTCCATCCTGGCACGCGAGTCCGACAGCGCCTCGGGGAGGAGGCGGGCGGTTTTGTGGTCTGTGCCGTGGGGTTGGTGCTTGCGTGGCTGGTGTCGGGCTTTGCGGGAGGAGGCGGGCCGCGTGGTCAGCGTCGCAGTGTCCGGGCCCAGTCCGCCGGTACCCGACCCGCCGGGCCTCGCCCGGCTCGAAACTCTGCACCACCGGGCGCCCGGTGGACCGGTAGTGGCCGGTCGCGTGCTGCCCCGGCGAGCTGTCGCAGCGGCCGACGTGGCCGCAGCTCGCGCAGCGCCGCAGGGGGAACCCCCAGCCGCCGGACGTGTCGCAGTCGGCGCAGCCGGTGCCGCTGGACGCGGCGGTGGGATCGGTTCCGGTGTCGCGGGTCCTCGCTCAGGCAGCGGGGCGGCCGCCGCGGGGGCCCAGCACGCAGAACTCGTTGCCCTCCGGGTCGGCCAGCACCACCCAAGGCTGCTCGCCCTGCCCGACGTCGGTGGGGCGCGCGCCCATGCGCAGCAGCCGGGTCACCTCGGCCTCCTGGTCGTCGGGCCGGAAGTCGAGGTGCAGCCGGTTCTTCACGGTCTTGCCCTCCGGCACCGGCACGAAGAGCAGGCCGGGCAGCCGGTCCGGGGCCGGACGGATCTCGTACTCGTCGGGGGCGTCGTTCACCACGACCCAGCCGAGCACCTCGGTCCACCAGCGGCCGAGCGCCACGGGATCGGCCGCGTCGACGTTCACCTGCTCCCACTCCAGAGTCATGAGGACAGCGTAGGGAACACTGGCCCCATGGACGACGTGACCGCGACACAGGGAGGGACCCGGATGACGCGCCCGATCACGGCAGGCGTGGACGGTTCGGAGGAGAGCCTGGCCGCGCTGGACTGGGCGGCCAGGGAGGCGGTCCGGCGCGAGGCGTCGCTGCACGTCGTGCACGCCTGGCGGGTGCAGGCACTGGACGGGGACGGCGCGGGGGACCGGGACGCGCAGGAGCGGTGGGTGCGTGACGCGGTCGCCGAGTCCGTCGGGACCGTCACCGAACGGCACCCGGAGCTGACCGTGTCCACCGAGGTCCGCGAGGCCGACGACGCGGTCGCCGCGCTGCTCGCCGCCGGGGCCGGTGCCGAGACGCTGGTGCTCGGCTCGCGCGGTCACGGGGCGGTCGTCGGGTTCCTGCTCGGCTCCGTCGGACAGCAGGTGATCGCCGAGGCCACCCGGCCGGTGGTCCTCGTGCGGTCCGGGGACGACGCCGCGGCCGAGGCGGCGGGCCGCGAGGTCGTCGTGGGCCAGCAGGGGGAGCCGGAGGACAGCGCCGACGTGATCGGGTTCGCCTTCGAGGCCGCCGCCGCGCGCGGCGCCACCGTGCGTGCCGTGCGGGCCTGGGCCCTGCCGACGGTGTTCACCTACAGCCCGGGCTCCATGGCGCTCGCCGACGAGGCCGGGGGCCTGGAGCAGTACGAGCGCAAGGCGCTCGGCGAGGCGCTGGCACCGTGGCGCGAACGCTTCCCCGACGTGCCGGTGATCGAGCACGTGGAGATGGGCAGCGCCGGTCAGGTGCTGCTCTCGGTGGCCGGCGGCGCCCAGCTGATGGTCGTCGGCCGCCGAGCCCGCCGTACGGCCGTCGGCGCCCGCATCGGCTCCGTGGCGCACGGCGTGCTGCACCACGCAGAGTGCCCGGTGGCGGTGGTCCCGCACGCCTGAGGGCGCCGGAAGCGCGGTACGCCGCTCAGTCGGCCGTCGGCTGGAGCGTCTCGCGGGCCCTGGGCAGGATGCTGGTGATGTAGTCCGCGACGGCGGTGTCCAGCCCGATGTCGTGCTGGGCCCGCTCGGACAGGTACCAGCGGTGCTCCAGCAGCTCGTGGTAGATCTCGGCCGGGTCCATCGCGCCGCGCAGCTCCACCGGCACCGCGCGCACGGTGGGCCGGAAGACCTCGCGCACCCAGCGATGGGCGAGGACCTCCGGGCGGGCACCCAGGGGGTCGCCCGGGGCGTAGTCGTCCTGGGTGGCCATCCAGCTCTCCAGGTCGTTCAGCAGCCGCCGGGCCTGGTTCTCCTCGGCGTCCAGGCCGGTCAGGCGCAGCAGCTGGCGCTGGTGGTGGCCCGCGTCGACGACCTTGGGCACGAAGGTGACGGTGTCGCCGTTGGAGGCGTGCTCGATCTGCATCTCGGCCACGTCGAAGCCGAGGTCGTTGAGGCGCCGGATGCGACGCTCGATGTAGTGGTACTTGCCCGCCGGGTAGACGGAGGTGCGCGTCAGTTCCTCCCACAGCCGGCCGTAGCGCGCGCAGATCTCCATGCCGAAGTCCACCGGGTCGACGGAGGGGTGCAGTGCCCCCGACGCCTCCAGGTCGAGCAGCTCCCCGCTGATGTTCACCCGGGCGAGGTCGAGGTCGTAGTCGCGCTGCCCGTCGCTGAGCCGCTGGTGCAGCTCCCCGGTCTCGGCGTCCACCAGGTACGCGGCGTAGGCGCCCGCGTCGCGGCGGAAGAGGGTGTTGGACAGCGAGCAGTCGCCCCAGGCGAACCCGGCGAGGTGCAGCCGCACCAGCAGCACCGCGAGGGCGTCCATCAGACGGTGCATGGTCGCCGGACGCAGCGTCGTCTCGAACATCGACCGGTACGGCATCGAACCGCCCAGGTGCCGGGTGATCAGCACCGGTTCCAGCGGATCGCCCGAGGCGTCGACGCGGCCGGTGACCACGCCCAGCGCGTCGACCGCGGGGATGGCGAGCCGGTCCAGGTCGCGCAGCAACTGGTACTCGCGCAGCGCGGGGCGTTCGGCCAGCTCCTTGACCGCGACGACCTCGTCCCCGGCCCGGGCGTAGCGGACGACGTGCCGGGAGATGCCGCGCGGCAGCGGCACGAGGTACTCCTCGGGCCACTCCTCCAGCGGCGTCTGCCAGGGCAGTTCGAGCAGGAGCGCGGGGTGCTCCGGGTTGGTGGCGCTGATCTGCAAGGCCATGCCCCGACTCTAGAACGCCCGTTCCCGGGCCTGGCGCGCGGCTTCCTTCACCAGGCCCCGGTGGACCGGGCCGTGCCCGGGGAGCAGTACGTCGGCGTCCAGTTCCGCGATGACGTCGAGGGAGGCCAGGGCGCCCGCCCGGTCGTGGTGGAACATGCCGGGCAGCAGCTGGGGCCCGGAGACCCGGGACGTGGCGTGCGCGCTCACCAGCGCGTCGCCGGAGATCACCACGCCGGCGTCGGGGAGGTGGTAGACGCAGTGCCCGTCCGTGTGCCCGGGTGTGTGCACCGGCACCGGCCGGCCGGGCAGGTCGAGGGCGCCGTCGGCGGGGAAGGGCTCGGGCGAGGCGACCGGGTGCCGCTCGGTGCCGCCGGAGCGCAGGACGTGCACCGTCCAGGGCAGCACCCCCGGCCGCCAGGCGTTGCGCAGCACGGCGGCGACGGACACCTGCTGGAGGAAGTCCCGCCGGGCGTGGGGCACTTCGGCCGGGTGGAGCAGGACCGGCGTGCCATGGGCGGCGCGCAGGTACTCGGCCGAGCCGAGGTGGTCGTTGTGGGCATGGGTGATCAGCACGGCCGCCACCGCCTCGGGGGAACTCCCCACGGCGGCCAGGGAGTCCAGCAGCGTCCGGCGGTCGCCGGGGTAGCCGGTGTCGACCAGGGTCACCGCGTCGCCGTCGGTGAGGATCACCCAGTTGGTGTGGCCGCCGTGCACCAGATAGGTGCCGTCGGCGACCTGCCGTACGTCCGGTCGCATGGTTCTCCCACGTCGAGGTGGCTGGCCGTCGGGCGACAGCCAACCAGACGCGGCGGCCGGGGAGGGCGCACGACCCTCAGCGCACGCCGTGCGGGCGGAACTGGACGCTGATGCGCGGCCCGGCGGCGCGGGTGCTCTTGGGCACACAGTGTTCCCAGGTGCGCTGGCAGGAGCCGCCCATCACGATCAGGTCGCCGTGGCCGAGCGGCCGGCGCACCGTGTCGCCGCCCCCGCCCGCCGGGCGCAGCAGGAGATCGCGGGGCGCGCCGACCGAGAGGATCGCGACCATCGTGTCCTGGCGCGCGCCCCTGCCGATCCGGTCCCCGTGCCAGGCGACGCTGTCCCGGCCGTCGCGGTAGTGGCACAGTCCGGCCGTGGTGAAGGGCTCGCCCAGTTCCCCGGCGTAGTGGGCCGTCAGCGCCTCGCGCGCCTCGGTCAGCAGCGGGTGCGGGAGCCGGTCGCCCGCGCCGTAGAAGGCGAGCAGCCGGGGCACGTCCACCACCTGGTCGTACATGGCTCGCCGCTCGGCACGCCACGGGACCTCGGTGGCCAGGTGCTCGAAGAGCGCGTCGGCGCCGCTCAGCCAGCCCGGGAGCAGGTCGATCCAGGCGCCGGAGCCCAGCTCGGTGCGGCGCAGACCGTCGAGCGGGCCCAGCCGGACCTCGTCGGTCTGGTCGAAGAGCGAACTCTGGAGGTGCGTGGTCATGAGGACCAGCGTACTCCGTATTCGAAAATACGTTCTACTCGGCGGGCCCCGTGTCCCCGGGCGCCCGTGTCCTCGTGCCGTACCTCTTTCGATACGCCGGTGTATCCGATACGTTCACGCATCGAACGGAGGGAGAGGGCGTGGTGGTGAGGACGACGACCGGGCGGGTGACCAGGCGGCGCGTGCGCACCCGCGCGAACCTCCTGGACGCCGCGTTCGAGGTGTTGGCCGCCAAGGCTTCGGGCGGGTGTCGATCGAGGAGGTGTGCGAGGCCGCCGGGTACAGCCGGGGCGCCTTCTACTCCAACTTCGACAGCCTCGACGAGCTGTTCTTCGCGCTCTACCGGCAACGCGCCGACCTGATCGCCGAGCAGGTGTCCGGCGCCCTCGCCTCCGACGGCCCCGACCTGGACGTGCCGGCCGCCGTGGACCGGGTCACCGAGGTGCTGCTCCTCGACCGGGACTGGCTCCTGGTCAAGACGGACTTCCTGGTGCACGCCGCCCGCGACCCCGACGTGGCCCGCGCCCTGCTGGAGCACCGGGCACGGCTGAGGCGCGCGATCGCGGACCGGCTCGCCCGGGCCCGTGGGCACACCCCGCTGCCCGCCGCGCTGGGCGACGCCGAGGGCGCCGCGCACGCCGTGGTCGCCGCGTACGACGGAGTCACCACCCAGCTGCTGCTCGACCGGGACGTCGAACACGCCCGGGTCTGGCTGGGGCAGCTGCTCACCGCTCTGCTCACCGACGGCAGCACCAGTCAATGACGGAACAGGAAGGGACGGTCGCCATGGATGCCGACGTCATCGTGGTCGGAGCGGGCCTGGCGGGCCTGGTCGCGGCGCACGAACTGACCAGCCGGGGCAGGAGGGTCGCCCTCGTCGACCAGGAGAACGCGGCCAACCTCGGCGGGCAGGCCTTCTGGTCCTTCGGCGGCCTCTTCCTCGTCGACTCCCCGGAGCAGCGCCGCCTCGGCGTCAAGGACTCCGTCGACCTCGCCTGGAGCGACTGGCAGGGCAGCGCCGGCTTCGACCGGACCGGGGACGAGGACTCCTGGGCGGTGCGCTGGGCGCGCGCGTACGTCGAGTGGGCGGCCGGGGAGAAGCGCTCCTGGCTCGCCGGACACGGCATCAGCTTCCTGCCCACCGTCGGCTGGGCCGAGCGCGGCGACCTCAGGGCGGGCGGGCACGGCAACTCGGTGCCGCGCTTCCACATCGCCTGGGGCACCGGCACCGGAGTCGTCGAGCCGTTCGTGCGGTACGCGAAGCAGGCCGCGCGCGACGGGCTGCTCACCTTCCACCACCGCCACCGGGTCGACCACCTGGTGGTCGAGGACGGCACGGCACGCGGCGTGCGGGGCACCGTCCTCGCCGAGGACCGCTCGCCCCGCGGCGTCGCCTCCAACCGCGACGCCGTCGGCGAGTTCGAACTCACCGCCCGAGCCGTGATCGTCACCTCCGGCGGCATCGGCGGCGACCACGACATCGTCCGCCGCCACTGGCCCGAGCGCCTGGGCACCCCGCCCGCCGAGATGGTCACCGGCGTCCCCGCCTACGTCGACGGACGGATGCTCGACATCAGCGCCGAGGCGGGCGCACGCCTGGTCAACCGCGACCGGATGTGGCACTACACCGAGGGCGTGCGCAACTGGGACCCGATCTGGCCCGGCCACGGCATCCGCATCCTGCCCGGACCCTCCTCGATGTGGTTCGACGCCCTCGGCCGCCGACTGCCCGAACCCTGCCTGCCCGGCTACGACACCCTCGGCACCCTGCGCCACCTGCGCACCGCCGACGGCCTCGCGGAGCACGACCACTCCTGGTTCATCCTCACCCAGAAGATCATCGAGAAGGAGTTCGCGCTCTCCGGCTCCGAGCAGAACCCCGACATCACCGCCAAGGACCGCGCCGGCTTCCTGCGCGAACGCGTCCTCGGCAAGGGCGCACCCGGCCCGGTCGACGCCTTCCTGCGCGAGGGCGCCGACTTCGTGACCGCGCCGAACCTGGAGCAGCTCGTCGACCGGATGAACGGACTCACCGACAAGCCGCTCCTGGACGCGGCCCCGATCCGGCGCCAGATCGAGGCCCGCGACCTCCAGATGGCCAACCCCTACGCCAAGGACGTCCAGGTCCAGGGCATCCGCAACGCCCGCCGCTACATCGGCGACCGCCTCGGACGGGTCGCCGCCCCGCACCGCATCCTCGACCCGGCGGCGGGCCCGCTGATCGGCGTCAAGCTGCACGTCCTCACCCGCAAGACCCTCGGCGGCATCCAGACCGACCTCGACTCCCGCGCCCTCGGCGCCGACGGCACACCCGTCGAGGGCCTGTACGCGGCCGGCGAGGTGGCCGGCTTCGGCGGAGGAGGGGTGCACGGGTACAACGCGCTGGAGGGCACCTTCCTCGGCGGCTGTCTGTTCTCCGGGCGCGCGGCGGGCCGGGCCGCGGCACGGCAGACGGCCTGAGGCAACAGGGCGCGCCTCAGCGGCCGCTCCGGCTTCTCACGCCCCGTCGAGGAGCCGGAGCAGCACGGACGCGTGGCTCTCCCCGGGCGACTTGGACGCCGTCAGCAGCGTCACGTCGCCCTCGCCCGCCAGCTCCCGCACATGATCGAGGGACTCCGCCGCCTCCGGGGCGTCCAGCTCGGCCTCGTACCGCTCGGCGAACTCCTCGTACGAGCCCTCGCCCGCGTGGTACCAGCGGCGCAACTCGGTCGACGGGGTGAGCCTCTTGGGCCACTCGTCCACGTGTGCCGCGTCCTTGGCCACGCCGCGCGGCCACAACCGGTCGACCAGGACCCGCACGCCGTCGTCCGGCTCGGGCGGATCGTAGACGCGGCGCACGCGCACGCTCATGGCCACTCTCCTCTCGGTGGCAGTGCTGCCGACGCCCGGCCGCTGAAGAAGCCGCCGGGCCGGGGTTCAGCCGGACCTCCTGCGCACCGCCTCGCGGCGCTTGAGCGCCCGGCGCTCCATCTCACTGGTCCCGCCCCACACGCCGATGGACTGCCCGGTGTCGAGCGCCCATCGCAGACACTGCTCCTGCACCGGACACGTCCGGCAGACCGCCTTCGCCTGCTCGGTCTGCAGCGCGGCCGGGCCGGTGGTGCCGATCGGGAAGAACAGGTCGGGGTCCTCCGTGCGGCACGCGGCGTGCTCTCGCCAGTCGTCCATCAATGTCACCTGCGATCGGTATCGTTCGCGCCCTCGTGATTGCCTTACCCCGTTCCGGGTGGCCTGTCGATTCGGGGTGAAACCGGCGCCGCGCCTTCGATCGCGCTCCGCGCCTACCTCCGCAGCGCCTCGGCCGCAGCCGACGCCACCGCTTCGGCCAGCGTGGCCAGCGCCGGGGAGTCGAGCCTCCACTGCTGCCAGTACAGCGGGGTGTCCACCGGGAGTTCCGGAGCGAACTCCAGCAGCCGGCCGGTGCGCAGCAGCGGCAGCGCCTGCGGCTCGGGCACCATGCCCCAGCCCAGACCGGCGGCGACCGCCTCGACGAACCCCTCCGAGGTCGGCACGTAGTGCCGCGCGGCACTCGCGCCGCCATGGCCGAGCCGCCGGGCGAAGCCGTCCTGGAAGTCGTCCCGCCGGTCGAACACCATCACCGGCGCCTCGGCGATCCGTTCGCGCACCGGCCCGTCCAGGTGTCGGGCGGCGAAGTCCGGGGCGGCGCAGGGGAGGTACCGCATCCGCCCCAGGTACCGGACGGTGCAGCCGGGGACGGGGTCGGCCGACGAGGTCACCGCGGCCATGACCACGCCCTCCCGCAGCAGGGTCGCCGTGTGGTCCTCGTCCTCGCGGCGCAGCTCGAAGCAGAGCCGGGGCTCCCGGGGGACCCGTGTCAGCGCGCCCAGGAACCAGGTCGCGAGCGAGTCGGCGTTCACGGCCACCGGGATACGGGTCGGCTCCCCGGCCACGCTCAGCCCGAGTTCGGCGTACGCGTCCCGCTCCAGCCGGGCCACCTGCCGGGCGAGGCGCACCAGCACCGCCCCGGACTCCGTCGGCCGTACCGGCTTGGTGCGCAGCAGCAGCACCCGGCCGGTGCGCTGCTCCAGCGCCTTCACCCGCTGGCTGACCGCGGACGGCGTCACGTGCAGCGCCGCCGCGGCGGCGTCGAAGGTGCCCTCGTCCACCACGGCCAGCAGGGTGCGCACCTGGTCCAGGGGGAGGTCCGCGAAGGCCGGCATGCTCGGTTCCGTCATCACGGATGCTAAGGATACGTAAGAATCTTTAGCTGTACGTGCTGTGATCGTCCGCTTAGCGTCGGAGCATGACCAACGCCCTCACCGCCGCGGCCGCCGGCTTCGGCACCGGCCTCTCGCTCATCGTCGCCATCGGCGCCCAGAACGCCTTCGTGCTGCGCCAGGGCATCCGCCGCGACGCGGTCCTCGCCGTGGTCGGCATCTGCGCGCTGTCCGACGCGCTGCTCATCGCCCTGGGCGTCGGCGGGGTCGGTGCGGTGGTGGTGGCCTGGCCGGACGCCCTGACCGTGGTCGGCTGGGTCGGCGGCGCCTTCCTGCTCTGCTACGGCGCCCTGGCCGCCCGGCGCGTGTTCAGGCCGGCCGGCGCGCTGCGGGCGGAGGGCGACGCGGCCGGCTCGCGCCGCCGGGCGATCCTCACCTGCCTGGCGCTGACCTGGCTCAACCCGCACGTGTACCTGGACACCGTGTTCCTGCTGGGCTCGGTCGCCGCCGACCAGGGGGCGCTGCGCTGGACCTTCGGCATGGGCGCCGCGGTCGCCAGCCTGTGCTGGTTCGCCGCGCTCGGCTTCGGCGCCCGCTACCTGGGCCGCTTCCTGGCCCGCCCCGCGACCTGGCGGGTGCTCGACGGGCTGGTCGCCGCCACCATGATCGTCCTCGGTGTCACGCTCATCGCCGGGGCGTGAACGCGCCGGGAACGGCTCGCTGGGGTCCGAGGGCTCGAACGGAGCTGCGATAGTAAGCCCGCAGCCCGAAAGATGTAACGAGCACGTAGGGATCGCGTGGACACCAGCCAGAGCAGCGGCGAGAGCGGTACCGAACCCGGGAAGAAGGAAGCCGGGCCGGAGGAAGCCGGAGACAAGGACCGGGCCCCCGACGGGGCAGCGCGGCGCGGCCCGCGCCGCTGGGCCATGGACACCCGGCCGCTGCGCCGCCCGGCCTACCGCAGGCTGTGGTCGTCGACCATCGTCACGGCGGTCGGCAGCCAGCTCACCGCCGTCGCCGTGCCCAAGCAGATCTACGACATCACCGGCTCCTCGGCCTGGGTCGGCGCCGCGAGCCTCGCGGGCCTGCTGCCGCTGATCGTGTTCGCGCTGTGGGGCGGCGCGGTCGCCGACACCATGGACCGCCGCAAGCTGCTGCTGATCACCAACAGCGGCATCGCCGTGACCTCGGTGCTGTTCTGGCTCCAGGCGGTCACCGGCCTGGAGTCGGTGACCGCGCTCATGCTGCTGCTCGCGCTCCAGCAGGCCTTCTGGGGCCTGAACGCGCCGGCCCGCAGCGCCTCCATCGCCCGCCTGGTCCCCGCGGACGAACTGCCCGCCGCCAACGCGCTCGGCTCGACCGTCATGCAGACCGGACAGGTCGTCGGCCCGCTCCTCGCCGGCGTCCTCATCCCGGTGATCGGCCTGCCCGAGCTGTACCTGATCGACGCCCTGGCCCTGTGCGTCACGGTGTGGGCGGTCCACAAGCTGCCCGCTCTGCCGCCGCTGACGGGCACGGCGGTCCGGCGCGCGGGTGTGCGGGAGGTGGTGGCGGGCTTCCGGTACATCGCCGGGCACAAGGTGCTGCTGCTGTCCTTCCTGGCCGACATCGTCGCCATGGTCCTGGGCATGCCCCGCGCGCTGTTCCCGCAGCTCGCCGCCGAGACGTACGCCGGATACGGCGAGGGATTCGCCCTCGGCGTGCTGTTCGCGGCGATACCCGTCGGCGCGGTGGCCGGCGGGCTGTTCTCCGGCACCTTCTCCCGGGCCCGCCGGCACGGCTGGATGGTGATCGGCTCGGTCGTGGTCTGGGGCGCCGCCGTCACCGGCTTCGGGCTGAGCTCGAGCCTGTGGCTCGCGGTGGCGTTCCTGGCGGTGGCCGGCGTCGCGGACATGGTCTCCATGGTGTTCCGCGGGGCGATCCTGCTGTCCGCCGCGACCGACGAGATGCGCGGGCGCATGCAGGGCGTCTTCACCGTGGTCGTGGCGGGCGGCCCGCGCCTGGCCGACGTCCTGCACGGCGGCGCGGGCTCCGCCTTCGGCGCGCGCGAGGCGGTGGCCGGCGGCGGGCTGCTCGTCGTCGTGGTGATGCTGGCCCTGGCGGCCGCGATGCCGGCGCTGCGCCGCTACCGCGTCTGACGGCGCCTCACCACCTCACAGGGAGCCCCGACCGTGCAGCGCGTAGTGCTCCATGAGCCGGCCCCTGGTGGTCTCCAGCCGGTGCGCGAGGATCTCGGCGACCGACCGCACCAGCACGACGCCCAGCTGCGGGTCCTCCTCGCACAGGCGGAGCACCGAGGCGGCGTCGAACTCGTAGGCGCGCACCGGGCTGAAGGCCTCGGCGCCGAAGTCCCACTCGTAGGGCGGGAACAGCCAGGACCAGCCGAGCAGATCGCCCGCCCCGAGACTGGCGACCGTGACCCGCTGCACGGGGGTCACCTCCTGGGTCAGGGAGACCGCGCCGGAGCGGATGACCCAGAAGCGGTCGGCCCGGCCGCCCGACTCGAAGATCCGGGCGTCCTCCGCGAAAGAGACCTCCCGGGCGAGCGCCGTGAGGCGTGCGCGCTGCGGCTGGGGGAGTGCGGTCAGCAGTTTGATCGCTTTGGTCATGGCACGGGGCTCCTCGCCGGCGATTCGGTTCCGGGGCTTTCCCTATGCCCATTTCAGACGCTGTCGGCTCCCCGGGCACCTCGGCGGAGGGCGAATTCCGTACGGATTCGGTGCCGGATTCGGGCACGGGCGCGGCAGGCCATGAAAAAGCCCTGGCCGGACGGGGGAGGCCGGCCAGGGCCGTAAGCGGTGACGCACGAAGGACATGTCCGTCGACTCCGTCGCCACGTATGGATGAACGCTAAACCATCTTCGGGGGTTCCGCGAACCCGGAACCGGGGCACGTGACCCGTTTCACTCACGGCGACATCCGCGACATCCGAGGCCTCACCCGTCGCCCCCGGCGACCACCCTGATCGTCTCCAGGGCCGGATCGCTCGGGTCCGGGAGGTACATGCCGGCGTTCAGACCGCTGCGCAGGTACCGCAGGACCGGCTCGGCCAGCCGCTCGCCGGGCAGGACGGCCGGGATGCCGGGCGGGTACGGCGTGATCATCTCCGCGGCGACCCGGCCGGCCGCCCGGCCGAGCGGCACGTCCTCGGTCGGCCCGAAGAACGCGTCCCGGGAGAGTACCGCCTGCGGCATCCGCAACTCGGACGGCGAGGGCACCTCGATACGCGGTGCGGGACCGAGGCCCGGGGCGGCACGCGCGAGGTCCTTGAGCGCGGCGAGCAGTTCCCCGGTGGTCTCCCGGTCGTCGCCGTGAGTGATCTGCATGTTGACGCGGCGGTGGTCCGCCAGGTGCGCGATCACGCTCCGCTGTTCGCGCAGCCAGTCCGCCGCCTGGAAACCCGAGACGCCGAGCCCGTCGAGATCGATCACGACGGGCAGCGGATCGAATCCGTGGGCCAGCCTCGGACCGCAGAAGTCGTCCCGGCCCTCGACGTGCATGCCGTCGATCTCCTCGACGGCCGCCCGCACCTCGGCCGCCAGTTCCAGCGCCCCGCCCATCAGGTCCCGGCCGCGCAGCACCATCTGCCGCCGCCAGCCGTCCAGCCCGGCGAAGATCAGCGCCGACGGGCTGGTGGTGCCCAGCAGGTCCGCCCGCATGCCCAGCAGCTTCGGCGGCACGAGGTCACCGCGCAGGTGGAACACGGAACCCTGCTCCAGACCGCTGCCCATCTTGTGGATGCTGGTCACGCAGATGTCGGCGCCCGCGTCCATCGCCCAGGAGGGCAGATCGGGGTGGAACGGCAGATGCGCGCCCCACGCCTCGTCCACGATCAGGGGCGCCGACCGCCGGTGGCACACCTCGGCGACGGCCCGCAGATCGGCGCTCGCACCGTACGGCGTCGGGCTGGTGATCAGGGCACCCTTCGCATCGGGGTGGGCGGCGAAGGCCCGCTCGAACTCCTCGGCCGACGGCGGATGGGCCAGGTGCCGCTCCGCGTCCCAGCGCGGTTCCACCCAGACCGGCTCGATGCCGGAGAGGATCAGCCCCGACACCACGGACTTGTGGGCGTCCCGGCCGATCAGCAGCTTCTCGTGCGGGCCCGCGACCGCCAGCATCGCCGCCTTCACGGACAGGGAACTCCCGCACGTCGAGAAGAACGTGTGCTCGGCGTGGACCGCGTCGGCCATCAGCTCCTGCGCCCGCTGCAGCACCCGCGAGCTGGTGAGCCGGTCGTCCAGGCCGCCGGTCGCCAGCACGTCACCGTAGAAGACGGCGTCGCCCAGCACCTCGCGCACCTCCGGGTCGGCCCCGCGCGCCTGCTTGTGCCCCGGCGGCGTGAACGAGAGCCGGCCCTCGCGGCGGTAGTCGACGAGGGCTTCCAACACGGGCGCACGGGTGTGGTCGGCTGTCATGCCGACCCGGTTTCCCGGCCGGGCCGCCGTCAATCCGTCCCGCGCCCGGTCACCGGGGACCGCGCCCCGGGGTCAGCACCTCGTCCAGCACCCGCAGGACGGCCTCGTACGCCATCGTCCGTACGGCGGCCTCCCGGGAGCCGTCCGGATCGGTCGGCCGCAGCTCCTCGCTCCGGGCCCGCCAGGTCCGCTCCTGCTCCACCGCGCAGGCCCTCGCCCGGTGCATGCGGCGCAGCAGTTCGTCCGAGTCCACAACATCCGTCATGTCTTCCGCGTACCCCCGACGGCCGCCCGGATGGCCCCTGAGCCGTAAGGGGGGCCGGAGGTTTGGGGGTACCGGCAGAGGTCAGCCGGAAGTAACGGCTAGTCCCACCGACCAGGGAGCTGACGGATGAGTGAAAGGTACCCGACCCGACCCGCCGTCGCCCGGCCCGGCGCCGGCCTGCACCGGCCGTGCAAACCCGCCGAGGCACGGCAGACCGTCGAACGCGTCGTCAACGAGTGCTGCGGCACCGGGGACCACGCGTCCTGCGACGCGGACGCCCTGTCGGACGCCGTGCTGGTCGCCTCGGAACTGACCACCAACGCGATCCTGCACGGCGGCGGCATCACCGACTTCCGGGTCGACGTGGTCGGACCAGGCGTCGAGTTGTCGGTGTGCGACCGCAGCCACGACCTTCCGGTGGCCGTGCCGCAGACCGACCCCGAGGGACGCCGCCGCGTCGGCGGCCGGGGCTGGCCGATCGTCTGCCGGCTGGCCCGTGACGTACGCGTGGCAGACCTGCCGTCGGGAGGCAAGTGCATCACCGTGGTCGTTCCGCTGTCCTGAGTACTTTTGCAAAAGCGGAGTTTGTTCCACCGGGGCAGGGGCAGTCGCAAGTTCGTGCTTCGGACCGGAGGCGCAGCAGCGGGAGCGGTATGGCTGCTCGGGTCCTCCGGGTGAGTGACCCGGCCGGCGCCGTTCCCGCGGAATGTCCCCTGAGACCACCGTTCAGGAGCGATCCGCATGCTCACAGAAACACCCACCGTCCGTCCCGGAACGCCCGAGTCCACCGAAACCACCGCCGCCCCCGCCCGTCGCCGGCACGACGACGCCCCCGACACCATGGCCCTCTTCGGCCGGCTGGCCGGCCTCGAGGAGGGGCCCGAGCGGGACGCCCTCCGCGACGAACTCGTCGCCGCGTGGCTGCCCATGGCCCACCGGATCGCGGGCCGTTTCCGCGACCGCGGCGAGTCCATCGAGGACCTGCGCCAGGTCGCCGCGCTCGGCCTGGTCAAGGCCGTCGACCGGTTCGACCCGGAGCGCGGCGCCTTCGAGAGCTACGCCGTGCCCACCATCACCGGCGAGGTCAAGCGCCACTTCCGGGACCGGATGTGGGCCCTGCGGGTGCCCCGCCGGGTCCAGGAACTGCGCAACAAGGTGCGGGTGGCGCGACGCGAGCTCACCCAGAGCCCCGGCAGCCCCGAACCGTCGGTGGCCGCCCTCGCAGCCCACACCGGGCTGACCGAGGAGGAGGTCAGTGCCGGGATGGAGGCGCTGGAGAGCTTCAGCACCCTGTCGCTGGACGCCGAACTCTCGGCCGGCGACGACGGCTACAGCCTCGCGGACACCCTCGGCGCCGCCGACGCCTCGTACGACACCGTGATCGACCGCGAATCCGCCAAGGAAGGGCTGCGCAGGCTGCCCGAACGCGAGCGGGCCATCCTCTACATGCGCTTCTTCGAGGACATGACACAGAGCCGGATAGCCGACCGCCTGGGCATCTCGCAGATGCACGTCTCCCGGCTCATCAGCCGCAGCTGCGCCCGCGTGCGGGACGAGGCGATGGGGCAGCGGACGGGCCAGCGGGGCACCGGCCGCCCGGTGCGGACCTGACGGACCGGGCGACGGAGGAGGAACGAGACGGATGCTGATGCCCCACCCCGCGGTGCTGCGCGGGCTCCTCGACGAGTACGAGGCGGCGGCCCTGCACGAACCCGCCGACGACCTGGGCGGACCCGGCCCCCGGACGCGGGACCTGGCGTACACGCTGTGCGTGTCGACCGGCACGCGCGACGTCCGGCAGGCCCTTGAGGCCGCCCGGCGGCAGCTCGCGGCCCCTCCGGTCCCGGCCCCCGAGCCCGCGGTCGCGGCGGACTGACCTCGAGGACGGCTGGTGTACCGGCTGCCCGCACACCCCGGCGGTGTGCGGGCAGCCGGCGTGTCCGCGGGCGTACGAGGCCATCGAAAGGGCGTACGGGCCGCTCCGGAAGCCGGTCGTGACCGGGAAGCCGGACGCCGGGTGTGCGGCCGTGATGCCGGGGCATCCGCTGTCCCGGAGGGGAGGCTCACGATGAACGCACGTGTTCTCGCACATTCCGGCCGCGGCCGGGCCCGCCGGGCCGCGAACGGCTCGGCCGCCGAGGGGGCCGCCCGGGCAGGACTCACCGCCCGTGGCGTCATCTACCTGCTGGTCGGCGTCCTGGCACTGCGGATCGCCTTCGGCACCGGCAGCCGGCAGGCCGACCGGGGCGGCGCCCTGGCCGAGCTGGCGGACAAGCCGTTCGGCGCCGTACTGCTGTGGGCGCTGGGCGCCGGACTCGTCGGCATGGCCCTGTGGCGGCTGTCCGAGGCACTCTTCGGCGTCACGGGCAAGGACGGCCGCACGGCAAAGAAGCGGCTCCCGGCCGCCGCCCGCTGCGTGTTCTACGCCTTCGTCGCCTACTCGGTCCTCGCCTTCGCGGCCGGCTCCGGCGGCAGCGGCTCCAGCGACCGGCAGTCCCGGGACGTCACCGCCAAGGTCATGGAGATGCCCGCCGGGCGCTGGATCGTGGGCCTGGCCGGCGCCGCCATCGCCGTCGCCGGCGTCGTCATCGCCGTACAGGCACTGCGCCGCAGCTACCACAAGAAGCTGAAACTCGGCGAGCTGAGCCCCCGGGCCCGACGGCTGGTCGACGTGACCGGCGTCGGCGGCGGAGCGGCCCGCGGGATCGTCTTCGCCGCGGCGGGCGCCTTCGCCGTACGGGCCGCCGTCGACTACGAACCCGACAAGGCCAAGGGCCTCGACGACACCCTGCGCTCCTTCGCCGACACCCCGCTCGGCCCCTGGCTGCTGGTCTGCGTCGCCGCGGGCCTGGTGCTGTTCGGCGTGTTCTCCTTCGCCCTCGCACGCTGGCGCAGGGTCTGAGCCGCGCGGACCGGGGAACACGGGGCGAATGAACGAACACGAGATTCCTCCGCCGGACGGACGTCCCGTGGACGTCTACCTCGACCTCCTGCGCGTACGCATGGAGAACGACGACTACCAGCTCCTGCTCAGCGTGGTCGAACCGGTCCTCCAGGCCATCGACGAGCACCAGATGCCCACCATCGACTTCTCCCTGGACGGGGACAGCGCCGAGGCGCTGCCCCAGGAGATCAGGGACGAGGCCGCACTGGTCATCGCCACCGCGGTCACCGGCCGCCTGGACAACGAGGTCGTGGAAATCAGTACCGACGAGACCGGCCCGGTCCGGGTCGTCACCGACGCGGCCACCGCCTCCGACCCCGAGCGCCTCGGCGAGATCGCCGACTACCTCAAGGAACGCCACCAGCAGAACGAGGAACTGCGCGGCATAGCCGAGGCCAGCGGTCTGCCCAGCGACTTCTGAACCTCACCGCTTCGGCGTCGCCACGTCGACGCCGAGCGGCCGGGCCAGACCGACCACCGCCTCGTCCAGACGCTCCAGGTGCCGCAGTACCCGCCCGGTGATCCGGCCGTACCGCGGCACCCCGCCCGCCTCGAACTGCAGCAGCGAGGCGATACTGGGCCCGGTCTCCACCCCGGTCTCCGCGTCCTCGTCGGCGACGCGCGCGGCGATCGCCTCGATGTTGCGCACCGTGCGCCGCACCGCCCCGCGCAGCCGCGGGTCCGCCGCGATCGACGGGTGCGTCGGCAGCAGCTCGGCCGTGGCCGCCAGCGACCGCGCGTGGTACGCGCACGTCTCCAGCAGCGCCACCACGTACTGGGCGGTGTTGCGGCGGGCCCGCAGCGGCGTGATCGGATGGGTCAGCGGCGAGGTGGCGGCCCGCAGATCGCCCAGCGCCTGGTCCAGCTCCCGCGCCTTGTCCAGCAGATCGGCCGCCGGCCCGCCGCTGAGCTGGTCCACGGCACCCTCGGTGACGTCGGTGAGCCGCTCCAGCACCGTGCCGAGCAGTTCGTTCGTACGGCGGTCGGTGCGTATCGGCAGCACCAGCGCCGCCGCGACGATCCCGCAGGCCGCGCCGAGCGCCGTCTCCTCGATGCGCAGCAGCAGCACCGACAGGCTGTAGGTGTGCAGCAGGGTGTACAGCAGCCCCAGCATCGCCGTCACGAAGAACGACATCAGTGTGTACGACAGCGGCGCCGTGTAGAACATCGCGAAGATGAGCAGCAGCACCAGCCCGAACGCGATCCACGTGTGGCCGCCGACCAGGCCGGCCAGCACGATGCCGGCCACCACCCCGAACAGGGTGCCCAGCACCCTGCGGTAGCCCTTGACGAGGATCTCCCCGGTGGACGCCGTGTTCAGGAAGACGATCCAGCAGGCGAGCACCGCCCAGTACCAGCGCTGCGCCGACAGGAACTCCCCGCCGACGATGGCCAGCGAGGACCCCACCGAGACCTGTACCGCGGCCCGAGTGGTGGGCCGCCGCAGCCCGGTCGGCTCGTCCTTCTCCGCCTCCTCCTCGCCCGCGTCGATCGCGGCGTCCTCGGCGTCCAGCTCCTCCCGGGACCTGGTGGTCGCCGGAGTGTCGTCCGACTCGTCCTGCGGCCCGTCCAGGGCGATCCTGAGGCCCATGACCGCCCTCGCGGCCTCACCGATGCCGCGGAACACGTCCTGGACGGCCGGGATCGCCTCCGGCAGGTTGTCCTCGTCGCGGTAACCGAGCAGCCGGTTGCGCAGGTGGGACAGCGCGGTGCCGCGTGCCTCGGCGGGCGGCCGCAGCACCAGCGTGCGCAGCGCCCCCAGGTCCCGGCGCAGGATCTCCGTGGCCTCGCCCGGCGCCGGGGAACTGCCCACCGACGGCGCCGGCGCCCCGGGCAGGTGCAGGGTCAGGGTGTCCGCCCGCTCGGCGCTGCGCGCGGTCAGCAGCAGCAGGCCCAGCCGCTCGGCGGCGATCTCCGCGTCCGCGATGCGCCGCTGCACCAGACGCGCCGTGGACGCGTCCGGGGTGCCGTCCTCCAGCCGGGACTGGATCATCAGGGCCGTCTCGTGCAGGCGCGCGGTGCCGTCCCGCAGGTGCTCCAGCGTCCGCTCGATCCCGTCCGGTCCGGCGTCCAGCAGCTCGATCTGCGTGGCGATCAGCTGGGCCAGCCGCGCCCGGAAGGCCTGCCGCAGCCGCTGGAGGACACCCGCCGGTGTCGCCGGCACCACGGCGAAGCGCACCACCGCACTGCACGCGAACGCCACCGCGATGGCGGCCAGCACCCCCGGAAGCACCGACACGTCGGCGCCGACGAACAGGGAGACGAAGTAGACCTGGAAGCCGATCAGCCCGAGCGCCGTGCCGCGGTCGCCGAACCGCCGCACGAAGACGGCGAAGAAGATGAGGACGACGAAGAAGGCGTCGCCGACGACGACCCGTGAACTGAGCAGCGAGCTGACCGACACCGAGGCCAGGGCGACGGGCAGTCCCAGTGCCAGGGTGACCGCCTGCGCGCCGAGCTCCTTCTCGCGGATGGCGAAGGTGGCGACCATCGCCGCCATGGCGCCCGCGACCAGATGGGTGACGTCCGCGCCGAACGCGGCGAGCACACCCAGCGCCAGAGCGATGGCGCCGACCGTCCGCAGGCCCGCCGTCAGCCGCAGCAGCCCCGGGTCGGACGCGGCGATCCGGTCCCGCAGCCGTGTCCGCACCGAGCGCCCCGCTGCCTTCACGCCGCCGTACACTCTCCCGACTCACACGCCCGACTCCCGGCCGGTTCACGCCGAGATCCGCTTCTCAGGATGTCATGCCGCGCGCCCGTGACCGCCACAGGGTCACAGCCGGGCCCCGCCCGCCTCCGCGACGCGCTCTTGCACCTGCTCCGGCGTCAGATAGGCGTCCGTGTACTCGAAGTCCCGCAGCTTGGCCGGCTTGCGGGCCTGGAAGCCGGTGCGCACGAAATCGTCGCCCGCCACCGCGTTGAGCGCCCAGTTGGCCGCCACCCGCGCCTTCGCCACGCCCGTGCGCAGCGCCGACCAGTGGTAGCCGCGGGCCACCGCCTGGGCCGGCAGGCCCTTCAGCTCGACACCGAGCGGCTTGGAGACCGCGTCGGCGCCGCCGAGGTCCACGACGAGACCCAGGTCCTTGTGGACGTAGGGCCGCATCGGCTGGTTGCGCAGGGTCGCGATGATGTTCTCGGCGACGTGCCGGCCCTGCCGCATGGCGTGCTGGGCGGTGGGCGGGCAGACGGCGCCCTCCTGGCCCTTGGCGAGGTCAGGCACGGCCGCGGAGTCGCCGAGCGCGAACACCCCGTCGTGGTCGGGCAGGCACATCTCGGCCGTCACCGCGAGCCGTCCCTTGACCGTCTCCGCGCCGAGCGTGGCGATCAGCGGGCTCGCCACCACACCGGCCGTCCAGATCAGCGTGCGGGTGGGCACCACCCGGCCGTTGGTGAAGGTGACCTCCTCGGGCCCGGCCTTCTCGATGGAGACACCGAGCGAGATCTCGATGCCGCGCCGGGTGAGCACCTCCTGCGCGTCCCGCCCGAGCTTCTCGCCGAGCTCCGGCATCAGCTTCGGCGCGATGTCGATCAGATGCCACTTGATCAGACCCGGGTCGAGCCGGTTGTAGCGCTTGACGGCCGCGTGCGTCAGCCGCTGCAGACAGGCCGCGGTCTCGGTGCCCGCGTACCCGCCGCCGACCACCACGAACTGCAGCCGCGAGGCCCGCTCCACCGGGTCCTGGCTGGCGTCGGCGAGGTCGAGCTGCGCGATGACGTGGTCGCGGATGTACGCGGCCTCCGCCAGCGTCTTCATGCCGAACGCGTGGTCGGTCAGGCCCGGGATGTCGAACGTGCGGGTGATGCTGCCGGGCGCCAGCACGATGTAGTCGTAGGGCTCGTTGACGATTCTGTCGGTGATGGTGCGCACCACGCACACCTTCGCCTTGAGGTCCACGCCGATGGCGCCGCCCGGGATGATCCGGGTGCGGTACTTGCTGCTGCGGCGCAGGGACAGCGCGATCGACTGGGGAGTCAGCACACCGGAGGCCACCTGGGGCAGCAACGGCAGATAGAGCTGGTAGGAGAACGGTGTCACCAGGGTGATCTCGGCCTCGCCGGGGGAGAGCCTGCGCTCCAGACGACGGACGCACTCCACGCCGGCGAAGCCTGCGCCGACCACCAGGATCCTGGGTCGTGTCACGGTGTTCATCCCTTTCTGCGGCTCCAGGCGGTCTGCCGCGAACGCCGTTCGCGTGCCCCCGGATCGCTGTTTCGCACCTCGTCGATCCCATCGCGCCCGCCCGGATCCGGCCAGCCGGGCGCGGCAGGCAGGCGACACGTCCTGATCACCACCATGCCCCGCCCCGGCCCGGAGCGCACCGGGCGGGAGTGAACGGGCGGGAACTTTCCGGTGGGCGAGCGGTGCCCGGCCGGCCGGGGGAGCGAGGTCAGCGGGTGCCGCGGAGGTGGCAGAGCAGCAGACAGACGTCGTCGTCCCGCTCCGAGTCGCTGAGCAGCGGACCCAGGATGCCGTCCGCCGAACCCTCCAGGTCCGTCTCCAGCGCCGCCGGGCCGAATGACCCGAGCGTCTCGGCCAGCCGCGCGATACCCGGGTCTATGCCCCGGGCGCGCCGCTCCACCAGGCCGTCCGTGTACAGGGCGAGCGTCGAACCCGGCGCCAGCGGCACCGTGTGGTCGGCGATCTCCTGCTTCAGCGGAATGCCCAGCATCGCGCCCGGTTTGGCGTCCAGGGTCTGGACCCGCCCGTCCGGGGTACGCAGCACCGGCGGCGGATGGCCGGCGGCGGCCCACGTCAGCGTGGGCTCGTCGGGGTGGAAGCGGGCGATGACGGCCGTGGCGAACAGATCGGGCTGGAGGTGGTGCAGGAACGTGTGCAGCCGGGTCAGGAGCCGGCCGGGGCTGCCGCCGTCGACGGCGTAGGCCCGCAGCGCCGTACGCAGCTGACTCATCATCACCGCCGCGCGCAGCCCGTGCCCGGTCACGTCGCCGACCACGGCGATGACGCCGCCGTCCGGCTGCCGGAACGCGTCGTACCAGTCACCGCCGATGTTCAGCCCGTGAGTGGCCGGGAGGTAGCGCGCCGCCATCGCGAGCCCCGGCGGGGCGGGCAGTTCCGTGAGCAGGGCCCGCTGGAGTGTCTCCGCGATGTCGCGGTTGTGCTGGTAGCGCTGGGCGTGGTCGATCGCGGTGCTCGCCCGCCGGGTCAGCTCGATGACCATCACGGCGTCGTCCGGGTCCCAGCGCTCCCCGGGCGGGGACAGGGTCACCACGCCCAGGGGCGCCTGCCGGGTCGGCAACGGGATGCACAGCAGGGGGCGATCCGGAGCCAGCGCCGAAGGCGGCTGGTCGTCGACACCCGGCAGATCGCCCGGATACGGGGCGGCGTACTGCGGCCGGCCGGTGCGGGCGGCGACCACGGCGGCGGCCGGATGGGCGGGACCCGGCCGGTCGCCGTCCTGGTCGAACAGCCAGACGTCGACGGTGGCGGCGTACTCGGGCACCAGCAGCTCCGGCAGCCGGCGCACGATCTCGTGGTGGTCCAGCGACGCGGTCAGCACGGCGCTCGCGTCCGCCAGGAAGGTCAGCCGGCGCCGGGCGTTCTCCGCCTCCGTGCGCGCCTTGCGCTCGGCGGCGAACGCCTTCCGCTGGGCGCGCCCGGCCGCGTCCAGCTCGGCGTGCAGCGCCACCACGCCCTGGTTGGTCTGCTGCAACTCCTCGCGGTGGAAGTCGACCAGGTTCTCCTGCTCGGTCAGCCGCTCCAGGACCAGTGCGGTGTCCTCGTCGGCCCCGAGCAGGGCCTCGGCCAGCGCGGCCGGGTCGTCCACCGCGACGTCCGCATCGGCGGTCGGCACCGCCTCCGGGCAGGGCACCGTGACCCGCCACGGCGGCTGACCGGCGGCCGCGGCGTCGCGCGACGGCGTCACCACCGCGTGCAGCACACCCCGGCCGGCCTCCGCCTCCCCGGTGGCGGGAGAGGCCGTGCCCGCCTCCAGCGTGAGCCGCCACGTACCTCCCTTGGCCAGACACAGCCGCAGCTGCGCGCCGAGCGAGGCCAGCAGCCGGGCGCGCTCCAGCGGCGGCACACCGTAGGCCGCGGCAAGACGCGCGGTGGCGATGCGCGCCCGCGCCGCGTCGGTGAGGTCGGTGATCTGCCAGGTACGGGTCATGGGCCGTCCGGCGGGGTCGAGGCAAGCACGGCCACGGCGGTGTCGTCCCGCACCGGACGGGCCGGACTGCTGGCGTCCCGGACCGTCACGGCCGCCGTGACCGCCGGATCAGCCGCCGTACGGCAGGTGTCGTCCGTCGGCGTCCAGCGGCTCGGCAGGCCGTCGCTGTGCAGGACCAGCACCCGGTCGTCCGCCCACGTCGTCTCCTCCTCGCGCAGGGTGGCGGGCCGGTGGGTGCCGACGATGCCCGGCCGGGACACCAGGTGCCGCCAGGTGCCCCCCTCGCACAGCCGCGCCCCGATATTGCCGACGCCCGCGAAGCGGAGCACCGCGGCACCGGTGTCGACCTGGGCCACGGCGACGGCCGCGCCGCGGGTCCCGGACAGCGCGGTGTCCAGCCGCCGCAGCGCCTCGGTTGGCGGCAGATGGGCCGCGCCGCGCAGCGCCTCCACGGCGGCGGTGGAGGCGCGGGCGGCCTCCGGGCCGTGGCCCAGCCCGTCGGCCAGCATCAGCGTCACCCGGTCCCCGGACCGGACCCACGCCCAGGCGTCGCCCGAGTACTCCGCACCGCCGAACGGCACGTTCACAGCCCCGGCCCGCACCCGGGCCGCCGGACCCCGGTCGCCGGCCGTGGCTACGGGTATGGCACCGATCCGGGCGACCACCACCGTGCCCCGGCCGGGGACGCTGTGCAGGTCGAAGTCGTCGGACAGCCGCGCGCAGGTGCCGAGACCGGCGCCGAGGGAGCCCGTCGTGGTGAAGCCGTCGCTCAGCGCGGCGGACACGTCGCCGATCCCGGGACCGTGGTCGACCGTCGCGACCTGCACGAGCAGGTTCCGCTCCCGGCCGGACGCGAGGACCGGCGGAGCGACGACGTCGATGAGTACCTGACCGCCCCCGGCGTGCTTGAGCAGATTGGTCGCCAGCTCGGTCGCCACCAGCGCCGCCGTCGCGGTGCGCTGCTCGTCCAGCCCGGCCACGGCCGCCGCGTGCTCCGCGGCCACCCGGGCGTCGCGCACCCGGGTGGAGTCGTGCACCGGTACGTCCCACACGCGCGGCATCAGGACTCCTCACGCGGGCGGGGGGCCCGGCCCACCCAGGAGGTGACCCGTACGGTGGTGCCCGCCCCCGGATCGCTCTCGATCGCGAAGTCGTGCACCAGACGCCGCGCCCCGCCCAGCCCCATGCCCAGCCCGCCGCCCGAGGTGAAACCGTCGCTGAGCGCCTGCTCCAGGTCCGCGATGCCCGGCCCCTCGTCGCTGAAGGTCAGCCGGAGCCCCTGCGCACCGCCCTCGGTGACCGGCTCCGTCTCCATCGTCCCGCCACCGCCGTACACCAGCGTGTTGCGGGCCAGTTCGCTGGCCGCCGTGACCAGCTTGGTCTGGTCCACCAGACCGAAGCCGAGCTGCGCGGCCGCCTGCCGCACGTGCTGACGTACCCACACCAGATCCATGTCCGAACGGATCGGCAGGCGGGCCTGGGCGCCCGCGGTGGTGGGCATCACAAACTCTCCCGGCGCAGGCCGCCGTAGCGGGACGACGGCGCGTGCTCCGTGAGCAGTTGCATGGCCACCTCGGTACTGAGCGCGGTGTGCACCCCCGGCAGCGTCAGGCCCAGCTCCACCAGGGTGATGGCGACCGCCGGCCGCATGCCGACGATCACGGTCCGCGCGGCCAGCAGCTCGGTCTGCCCGGCGATCTCGGCCAGCACCCGGCCGAGGAAGGAGTCGACGATCTCCACCCCGGAGATGTCGATGACCACCCCCCGCGCCCCGCTGCGGGAGATGGTCTCGGCGAGGTCTTGCTGGAGCTGCTGGGCCGTGCTGTCGTGCAGGTCCCCCTGGAGGGTGACCAGCAGCACCTCGCCGAGCCGCAGCACCGGGACATGACCTGTCACGGGACCCCCGTGGGGCCCCGGGAACCCGCCGCTCACCGCGTGACCGTGCCGTTCGTACCAGGGTTCACGATCCCGACCCCGAGCTGGTGCAGCACGTAGCCCAGCGCGTCGGCGAGGCTCGCCCGGGTCACCACGGTGCCCAGGTCCAGACCGAGGTGGACCATCGTCTGGGCGATCGCGGGCCGGATGCCGGAGACGATGCACTCGGCGCCCATCAGCCGGGCCGCCGCGACCGTCTTCATCAGGTGCTGGGCCACCAGCGAGTCCACGGTCGGGACCCCGGTGATGTCCAGGATCGCGTACCGCGCCTGCTGCTCCACGATGGACTCCAGCAGCGTCTCCATCACGACCTGGCTGCGGGCGCTGTCCAGCGTGCCGATCAGCGGGACGGCCACGATGCCGTCCCACAGCTTGATCACCGGAGTGGCCACCTCCAGCAGTTGCAGCCGCTGGCGGTCGATCAGCGCCTGTCCCTCGCTGAGCGCCGTCTGCATGACCACGACCCGCAGGGTGCCCATCAGCACGCTCAGCGTGGTGACACAGGCCCGGGAGTGCTCGACCGAGGCGTCCGGGAGATCGGCCAGGAGCAGGTTCTCCACCGGCGGGCGCAGAGCGGCCAGTTCGCCCGACACCTGGGCGGTGCTCAGGCCCGCCCGGGAACGCGCCGCGCCCATCCGCGCCAACTGCTCGCGCACCGCCGTGAACCCGGCGGCGTCCGGGTCCTCGACCCGGTCCGCGTCCGCGACTTGGGCCAGGGCGTCGACCACGGTCTTGCCCGCCTCGACCGCCTCGTCGCGCGAGACGGTGAACACCGCCCGGAACAAGGGCTCGTCCGCCCATCGCTGGGCGATCTGCTCACGGCGGCGCCGCAGAAAGTCCCTGACCTCGTGCGTCGGCGATCCCGCCGTTCCCTCCGCCTGATCCGGCACCTGTCCCACTCCCTCATCCGCGTTGCGCCGCAGCACCCAGAAAGCTGCGTGGCGGCGACGTGTCTCTGCCGGGCGTCAACTGTAACCACCCGCCGACCTCGCACGACACCTGCTCCCGCACGAACGGTCCGGATGAGCGTCGGGCAGGACAGGAACTCAGGCCTCCGGTATCTGCGGGCCCTCCGGCTGCGCGTCGACGCGGGAGAGCGCCTCGTCGACGCTCTCGGAGACCGGCACCGTGATGCTCACCCCCGTGAGATCCAGCACCCGTCGCACCGCCGCGGTGGGGGCGATGATGTGCACGCTGCCCGGCAGCTCGCGGGCCTCCTGGTAGACGCGCAGAATGATGTTCATGCCGGAGGAGTCCATGAACGGGACCTCCGACAGATCCAGCAGGAAGTGCCGCCGCCCGTGGTGCAGTTGGTTGGCCAGGTGGTGCTGGAACTCGGTCGCGGTGTCGACGTCCAGGTATCCCGCCACCTTGAGCAGCGCGACCTCCTCCCGCTCCAGCGTCACCTCGACGGACAGCGGGTTCTGGGCTATGGGCACGTGTACCTCCAACAAACGGCCGGGCGGTGGTACGTCATGTCCCACCGCGCCCGGCGATTACCCCCGAATCCGTCCGTCACACCCACCCGTCCGCGGCGGGCGTACGTGCCCCGCGTCACCCGACCCGGATGCCCACCAGACACGTGTCGTCGTCCGTGTCCGACCTGCTGTAGGTGAGCAGCCGGTCCAGGTGCTGGTCCAGGGAGTTCGGCGCCGGACGGACCGTGTTCAGGAGCTGGGCCAGCGCCTCCTCCACCGAGCGGTCGCGGCGCTCGATCAGACCGTCCGTGTACATCAGCAGCGTGTCCTCGGCCGCCAGCCGCACCTCGTCCTCCTCGTACGACGCCTCGGCCACCGCGCCCAGCAGCATCCCCTTGACCAGCGGCAGCGGTCCCGCCTCGGCGCCCCGGACCAGCACCGGCGGCAGATGTCCCGCGCGGGCCCAGCGCAGCGTGCGCCGGGCCGGGTCGTACAGCCCGCACACCGCCGTGGCGGTGATGCCGCCGGTCAGATGGTGCGCCACGATGTTGAGCCACGACAGCAGCTGGCCCGGGCCGGCGCCGGTCACCGCCAGGCCGCGCAGCGCGTTGCGCAGCACCACCATGCTGGTCGCCGCCTCTATGCCGTGCCCGGAGACGTCGCCCACGCACAGCAGCACCAGCCCGTTCGGCAGCCGCACGGCGTCGTACCAGTCGCCGCCCACCAGCTGCTCGGTCTCCGCGGGCCGGTAGCGGACGGCCACCCGGAGGTCGGGCATCTTGAGCGGGATCTGGGCCGGCGGCATGATCGCGTGCTGGAGCTGCAAGGTCAGCCGGGCGCGTTCGATGGCCTGCTGCTCGGTGTGTGCCAGCTGGTCGCGGGTGGCGGCGAGCGCCACCTCGGTCCAGTGCTGGGCCGAGATGTCCTGATAGGCCCCGCGTACGAGGAGCAGCCGGTCGTCGGTGTCCAGGACCGGTTCGGCGACCACCCGCACGTGCCGGGTCACCCCGTCGGGGCGCTGCAGCCGGAACGCCGCCGACGCCGGCCGCCGGTGGTGCAGCAGCGTGCGCAGGAACCGGCCGATGGTGACGGCGTCGTCCGGGTGGGCGTGCGCGGTCAGCTCCTCCAGCGGCACCGGGGCGCTCGACTGCGGGCGCCCGTAGAGGTCGAAGAGCTGCCCGTTCCAGGTGATCTCACCGGTGAGCAGGTTCTCCTCGAAACCGCCGATGCGGCCGAGGCGCTGGGCGTGCTGGAGCAGGCTGGCCAGCCGGGCCGTCTCGTCCTCGATGCGCCAGATGAGCAGGACGGCGTTGCCGTGCCGGCTGATGCTGATGTCCGCGACCGCCGAGAGCGGAACCTGGTCCACCAGCGCGGTCAGGTTGATGCGCCGCGCCCGGAACGGCTCGCCGGTGGCGTACACCCGCTCCACGTTCTGGAACAGCTCGCTGTCCCCGGCGGCCATCGGGTAGGCCTCCAGCAGCAGCGCGCCCCCCACGACGGCACGCGGCCGGCCCGCCGGGTCCAGGAAACTCTCGTTCACATGCTGGATGCGGAAGTCCGCCAGGTGCCCGTAGGCGTCCAGATGCGGAACCAGGACCAGCGCGGGGTCGTACAGCCCGTCGGCCAGGTCCATCAGCTCCACCGCGTCCGGCATGACCCGTGGCTCCTGCCCGGCACCGCGCGGCGGCACGTACGACTCCAGGGTGTGCGCGCACAGCTCCGCCAGGGCCTCCACCTGGCGCACCACCTGCGGCGGCTGCGGGACCAGCGGCGCCGGCCAGACGATCTCCAGCACGCCGTGGATGCGGCCCCCGGTGCCCGCGGGCACGGCGACCCTGCCGCCGTCCGGGTACTGGTGCCGGCCCACGCTGGGCAGCCCGGTCTCCGCCAGGGAGGTGAACCACTGGCCCGCGCGCTCGGTCAGCCCGCACCGTGCCACCGTCGTCACGTCCGGCGGCACATAGTGCCAGCGGGTGGCCTCGGCCGCGGAGAAGCCCGCGCTGCCGGCCAGCGTCAGCGACCCGTCGTACCCGGCCGCCCAGATGGCCACGGCGGCCGCGCCCAGCGGACGCAGCGCCTGCTTCAGCAGGGCGTCGGCGACGGCCTGGGTGTCGCCCGCGGCCAGCGCGCCGCTCTCGGCCGCCCTGAGGCGCACGGCGGCCGACTCGGCGCCCGCCTCCCCGGTGTCCGCGCCGTCGTCGGCGTCGGCGCCGCGCACGGCCGCGGTGGCCGTGAGGAACGCGTCCGTCACCTCCGACACCCGGTCCCGGGCGGCCTGGTTGATCACGTCGACCGCGAACTCCAGGGGCGTCACCTGCGACTGCTCGGCCAGTTCGGCCAGCTGCCGGGCGGCCTGCGCCGGACCGCAGCCCAGCCGGGCGACCAGGACGCCCTTGGCCAGTTCGATCAGGGCCCGCCCCTCGGCCTCGGCCTGCGCGGCCCGCACCTCGCGGCTGAGCCGTTCCACCGTGGCCGCCAGCCGGCCCACGGGCGACAGCGGGGTCATGCCGCGCAGAGGGGCCGCCGGGCCGTCCACCGCGCAGGAGTGCGGCGGCCCGGACGCCGGTGGTGACGCGGCGGACGCGTCCCGGGGCGCGGCGTCGCCCGGCTCGCGGGGCTCTTCGGACGTGCTCACGTGTGCGACTCTCCTCGGCTGGAGACCGCCACGGTGCGCGACGCCGACCGCCGCGCACCGCCCGGCCCACCGGAGTAGGGGACGGGGGCCGGCGCGCTCATGCGGGCAGCCACCGTCGGACGCAGGCGATCAGGTCCTGGGTGTCGACGGGCTTGGTGACGTAGTCGCTGGCGCCCGAGGCGAGGCTCTTCTCCCGGTCGCCCGGCATGGCCTTCGCCGTGACCGCGATGATCGGCAGCTCGGCGTACCGCGGGATCCGGCGGATCTCCTCCGTCGCCGCGTAGCCGTCCATCTCCGGCATCATCACGTCCATCAGCACCAGCGCGACCTCCGGGTGGTCCACCAGCGTCTCGATGCCCCGGCGCCCGTTCTCCGCGTGCAGGACCCGGAAACCGTGGAGTTCCAGGATGCCGCTGAGCGCGAAGAGGTTGCGCGCGTCGTCGTCGACGACGAGGACGGTGCGCCCGCCGGGCGAGTCGTCCACCGTGGGCGGGGCGAGGCGCTGCGGTTCCTCGGGCCGGACCAGCGAGAGCACGTCCCCGGGTTCCTCGGCGGCCAGGTGCAGGGCGATGCGCTCGCGCAACTCGTCGAGGCTGGACAGGAACTCCAGCGCCCCGCCGCCGGGACCGGAGCGCAGGTCCTCCTCCAGGGCGGCGTCCGCGCGGTGACCACTGTGCACGAGCACCGGCACGCTCGCCAGCGCCGAGTCGCCCCGCAGGGCCCGCAGGAAGCGGGACGCCTCGGCGTCCGGCATGCCCAGCTCCAGTACGACGCAGTGGCACGGCTCGGCGGCCAGCGCACCGGCGGCCTCCTGCGCGCCCACGGCCGTGATCACGTCGAGCGGGGGCCGCTCGCCCGTGTCGTCCCGCCCGTGCGTCAGGTCGGCGATCACGCTCTCCGCGACGAGGGTGAGCAGGCCCCGGGGGCGCTCCTCCACGACGAGCAGCCGCCGGGGGCGCTGCCGGTGGCCGCCGGTGAGCTCGGCCGCCGGAGCCTGGCGGGCCGGCGCGTCGGCCGGCGACCCGGCGACGGGCTGCTCCGGGCCGTGGTCCAGCAGCTCCTCGAAGTCGGGCCGGGCCACGGGCAGGAACAGCGTGAAGGTGCTGCCCCGGTCGGGCGTGCTGTCCACGGTGACGGCGCCGCCCAGCAGCTGGGCGATCTCCCGGGTGATGGACAGGCCGAGCCCGGTGCCGCCGTACTTGCGGCTCGTCGTGCCGTCCGCCTGCTGGAAGGCGCCGAAGATCGACTCCAGGTTCTGCTCGGGAATCCCGATGCCCGTGTCCTTCACCCGGAAGGCCACCACCGCCCCGCCCCGGATCACGCCCGCCGGCACCTCGTCGTCCGGCGCCGGTTCGACGGCCAGCTCCACGCCGCCCCGCTCGGTGAACTTCACCGCGTTGGACAGCAGGTTGCGCAGCACCTGGCGCAGCCGCGAGTCGTCGGTCAGCAGGTCCGCCGGTGCTCCGGCGGCCGTCTTCACCGTGAACTCCAGGCCCTTCTGCGTCGTCATCGGCCGGAAGGTGGCCTCGACGTACTCGATGAGCTGCCGCAGCGTCACGCGCTCGGGGGAGACGTCCATCTTCCCGGCCTCGACCTTCGACAGGTCCAGGATGTCGTTGATCAGCTGGAGCAGGTCCGAGCCCGCGGAGTGGATGATGCCCGCGTACTCGACCTGCTTCGGCGTGAGGTTGCGCGACGGGTTCTGCGCGAGCAGCTGGGCCAGGATCAGCAGGCTGTTGAGCGGGGTGCGCAGTTCGTGGCTCATGTTGGCCAGGAACTCCGACTTGTACTTCGAGGCCAGCGACAGCTGCTGGGCCCGGGCCTCCAGCTCCTGCCGCGCCTGCTCGATCTGCAGGTTCTTCGCCTCGATGTCCCGGTTCTGCGTCGCCAGCAGGGACGCCTTGTCCTCCAGCTCGGCGTTGGAGCGCTGCAGCTCCTCCTGCTGCACCTGGAGCTCCGCCGAGCGGGCCTGCAGTTCGGCGGTCAGCCGCTGCGACTCGGCGAGCAGCTCGTCGGTGCGGGCGTTGGCCACGATCGTGTTGACGTTGGCGCCGATGGACTCCATCAGCAGTTCCAGGAAGTCCCGGTTGATCTGCGTGAACGGTGCGACGGACGCCAGCTCGATGACACCGAGGACCTGGCCCTCGACCACGATGGGCACCAGCACCAGGGCGGACGGCACCACCTCGCCGAGGCCGGAGGAGATGGTCACGTAGCCGGACGGCACCTCGTCCACCACGATGGTGCGCCGGCTGCGCGCGGCCTGCCCGACCAGGGTGCGGCCGAAGGCGATGCGGGTGGGTCTGGTGGAGTCCTCTGGGTAGCCGTAGGAGCCGACGAGCCGCAGCTCGGGACCGGCCTCGCCGTCCTCCGCCAGGTAGAAGGCGCCGTACTGGGCCGACACCAGCGGCACCAGCTCGTCCATGATCAGCTCGGCGACCACGGGCAGGTCCCGGTGCCCCTGCATCAGCCCGGAGATGCGGGCCAGGTTGGTCTTGAGCCAGTCCTGCTCCTGGTTGGCCCGCGTCGTCTCGCGCAGCGACTCCACCATGGAGTTGATGTTGTCCTTGAGCTCGGCGACCTCGCCGGACGCCTCCACGTTGACGGAGCGGGTCAGGTCCCCCTCGGCGACGGCGGAGGTCACCTCGGCGATCGCGCGGACCTGGCGGGTGAGGTTGCCGGCCAGCTCGTTGACGTTCTCCGTGAGCCGCTTCCAGGTGCCGGAGACGCCCTCGACCTCGGCCTGGCCGCCGAGGCGGCCCTCGGTGCCGACCTCGCGGGCGACGCGGGTGACCTCGTCGGCGAAGGCGGAGAGCTGGTCGACCATCGTGTTGATGGTGGTCTTCAGTTCCAGGATCTCGCCGCGGGCGTCGACGTCGATCTTCTTCGACAGGTCGCCCCGGGCCACCGCGGTCGTCACCAGCGCGATGTTGCGCACCTGGCCGGTGAGGTTGTTGGCCATGGAGTTGACGTTGTCCGTGAGGTCCTTCCAGGTGCCCGCGACGTTGGGCACGTGCGCCTGGCCGCCGAGGCGCCCCTCGGTGCCGACCTCGCGGGCCACCCGGGTGACCTCGTCGGCGAACGCGGAGAGCGTGTCGACCATCGTGTTGATCACGTCGGCCAGCGCCGCGACCTCGCCCTTGGCCTCGACGGTGATCCGCTGGGAGAGGTCGCCCTTGGCCACGGCGGTGGCGACCTGCGTGATGGAGCGGACCTGGCCGGTGAGGTTGTTCGCCATGGAGTTGACGTTGTCGGTCAGGTCCTCCCAGGTGCCCGACACCCCGCGCACCTGGGCCCGCCCACCCAGGTTGCCCTCGGTGCCGACCTCGCGGGCGACGCGGGTGACCTCGTCGGCGAAGGCGGAGAGCTGGTCGACCATCGTGTTGATGGTGTTCTTGAGCTCCAGGATCTCGCCGCGGGCGTCCACGGTGATCTTCTGGGAGAGGTCGCCCTTGGCCACCGCTGTCGCCACCTGGGCGACGTTGCGGACCTGGTTGGTCAGGTTGCCCGCCATGAAGTTCACCGAGTCGGTGAGGTCGCGCCACGTGCCCTTGACGCCCTGCACGTCGGCCTGGCCGCCGAGCCGACCGTCGGTGCCGACCTCGCGGGCCACGCGGGTGACCTCGTCGGCGAAGGCGGAGAGCTGGTCGACCATCGTGTTGATGGTGTTCTTGAGCTCCAGGATCTCGCCGCGGGCGTCCACGTCGATCTTCTGCGACAGATCGCCCTTGGCCACCGCCGTGGCCACCTGCGCGATGTCACGGACCTGGGTGGTCAGGTTCCCCGCCATCGCGTTGACCGAGTCCGTCAGATCGGCCCACGTGCCCGACACTCCGGGCACCCGTGCCTGGCCGCCGAGGGTGCCCTCCGTGCCGACCTCGCGGGCCACCCGGGTGACCTCCGAGGTGAACACGGACAACTGGTCCACCATGCCGTTGAAGACCTTGGCGATGTCGCCCATCAGGCCGTCCGCCTCGTCCGGCAGACGGGTGCCGAAGTCACCGTCCCGGACGGCCGTCAGGCCCGCCAGGAGGCGGCGCAGCTCCTGATCGCCCGGACCCGAATCGACGGGTCCGGTGCTGTCGCTGGTCATGCGCACCCTCGTTCCGCTCCCCAGGAGCCCTCGGAATCGAGGACTCGACAACCCCCTCCGGACCGCATGGCGCGGTCCGGCGACCTGTGCGTGCGTTCCCGCAGTTCACGGATCTGCTCACGGATCTGCTCAAGGAGAAAAATAGCCCAGAGGCCGCCTCGGGTCGCGGGCGCCGGCGAAAGCGGGGCGTCATCCGATGGAGCGGCCTGATCGAACGGGGGCCGAATGCGGCGGGCCGGGACGGGTATCTGCTGCTGTGGAGCCGGTCCGGCCCGTGGCGTCGCCCGGCCCCGCAGTCGTCATCACGGTCGTATCGATGCGGGAGGGAAGGGACGGCGTGCCGATGGAGAGCATCTGGTCGTACGCGGCGGAAAGCGGTCACGTGGAGGGACAGGACCTCACCGGCTGCACCGTCGTCGCCACCGACGGCACCATCGGGCACGTGGACCGGCAGGCCGAGCACTTCGGCATGCGGCACCTGGTCGTGGACACCGGCGTCTGGGTCTTCGGCCGCAGCGTGCTCGTGCCCGTCGGCATGGTCCGGGGCATCGACCCCGGGGCGCGCACGGTCACAGTCGCCTGCACCAGGGCGCAGGTCAAGGCCGCGCCCCGGTTCCGCACCGACAGCGAGACGATGGACCGGGAGTACCTGGCGTCCGTCGGCGACTACTACCATCGGCTGCCGCCGCGGGAGACCTCCGCGGACTGACCCGGTGCCGAACGACAGCACGGCGAACACCAGGGACACCACTGACATGGAACCAACCGACGGGATCATCACGGCCTCGTCCGGCGTCACGGCGCCCGGCGTGGCGGCACCGGCAGCCGTGACCAGCGCGGCGGCGGCACGCGCGTACGCGGAGTCGGTGGCGCGGGCGCAGTGGGGAGCGGGCCGGGGGGTGCGCGAAGAGGACGTCGTCGATCTGCTGCTCGTCGTCTCGGAGCTGGTGACCAACGCGATCCGCCACGGCGAGGGACTGGCCGGCTTCGAGGTCCGGCCCACGGACGAGGGGATGTGGATCGCCGTCCACGACCACAGCGCGGTCGTGCCGCGTGCCGCGTACGCCTTCCCCACCCGGCACCACGGAAGCGGCTACGGCTGGCCGCTCGTGGCACGCCTGGCCCGTGACATCGCCGTGGACCGCCGGGCGGCGGGCGGCAAGACGATCAGCGTGCTGGTGCCGCTGCGCGACGCCGGTGCTCCCTGACGGAGCCGGCCGCCGCTCACCACGGCAGGAAGACGTGGATGTCCTTGCCCCGCTCGCCGGCGACGACGCTCACCTGGTCGGAGAGGGTGTGGATCAGATGCCAGCCGATGCCCCCGCCGCCGCTGCTCGGATGGAAGGGGCGCGGCGCGGGCTCCGTCGTACTGGTGTCGTGCATCACCACGTGCACGCCGTCGAAGGTACGGCGCAGCCGCAGCTGGAAGGGTCCCGGGGCGTACTGCACCGCGTTCGCCGCCAGCTCCGTGACGACGAGCAGGATGTCGTCCCAGTGCTCCGGCTGTGCGGGCGGTGCCGCACGGGCCAGGTCGTAGAGGAACTCCTCCGCGACCAGGCGCGCACCGGTCACATTGTGCAGCTCCCCGGTGAAGCTGGCGGTGCGGTTCGTGATCTCCTCGGAAGCCAGTGTCCTGTCCCAACGCGACTCGGCTGCCATCTCGCCTTCCCGGCCCGGCACCAGCCGGACGTCGTCCCTTCTTCGCATTCCCTTCGTCTGTAGTTCCCGTGCCGATCGAGGCTACGCGCCTCGATCGGCACGGTCCGGGCACGGTGGCCACGGGTGACACTCCCGTCACCCGCCACCGCCGTCACCGGAAGAACACGTTGTCCGCGTCCTCCCACGCCGGCTCTTCGGGCACCGTCCTGGGACGCCGGTGCGGCCGGGCCTCGTACATCGCGTCGATCTCGAAGGCGTAGGTCCGTACGATCTCGTCGCGCCGCAGTTTCATCGACGGGGTCAGCAGCCCGTTGGACACGTCGAAGGGCTGGGGCAGGACGCGGAAGACCCGGATGGACTCCGAGCGCGACACGGCGCTGTTGGCCGCGGCCACCGCCCGCGCCACCTCCTCGCGCAGCGCGTTCTCCTCCCGCGCCTCACGGGCCGGGGCGTCGCCCTGCAGCGCCAGACCCGCCCGCCAGTGGGTCAGGAACTCGGGGTCGAGCGTGAGCAGGGCGCCGACGCAGGGCCGGTTGTCGCCCACCACCACCGCCTGGTGGACGAGCGGATGCATGCGCAGCCGCTGCTCCAGGGCGGCCGGGGCCACGCTCTTGCCGCCGCTGGTGATGATGACGTCCTTCTTGCGTCCCGTGATCGCCAGGTAGTTCTCACCGTCCAGGTGACCGAGGTCCCCGGTGGCCAGCCAGCCGCCGCGCAGCACCTCGCGGGTGGCAGCCTCGTCGCCGAGATACCCCTGGAACAGCGACGGCCCGCGCACCAGGATCTCCCCGTCGTCGGCCAGACGGATCTCCATGCCGGGCAGCGGCTGGCCGACGGTGCCGGACTTCTCCCGTCCCAGCGGCTGCATGGTCAGCCCGCCGCTGGTCTCGGTGAGCCCGTAGCCGTCGTGGACGTAGACGCCGATGCCCTCGTAGAACAGGGACAGCTCGCGGCTGAGCGGTGAACCGCCGCATGTCGCGCGGCGCACCCTGCCGCCCAGCGCGCTCCGCAGCCGGCGGTAGACCGTCCGCTCGAACAGCGAGTGCTGGAGCCGCAGGTCGAAGCCGGGCCCGGGCCCCTGGCCCAGCCGCCGGCGCTCCAGCGCGGCGGCGAAGTCCCGCGCCGTGCCGGCGGCCCGCTCGAACAGCGCTCCGCGGCCCGCCTGCTGGGCGGTGCGCAGGAAATTCTTGTAGAGCTTCTCCAGGACGGACGGGACCGCGTAGAAGTACGTCGGGCGGAAGGAGCGCAGGGCCGAGGCGAGCGCTTCCTCGGTCGTCGCCGGTTCGTGCGCCATGAGCAGCCCGCCCCGGACACACAGGTTCTGGATCATCAGCCCGTACACGTGCGAGAAGGGCAGGAAGGCGAGGACCGCGCCCTGCTCCCCGGGCGGCGCCACCGTGTGGCCCCAGCCCTCGATCAGCGTGTCGCACGGACTGGCCAGCCCGCGGTGGCTCAGCGCGCAGCCCATGGCGCGGCCCGAGGTGCCCGAGGTGTAGGCGACGACCGCCGTGGCGTCCGGCGGCACGATGCGGCGCATGGAGTCGACCGTGGCGTACGGGATGAACTCGCCGCGCGCCACCAGCGTGTCCAGCGCGCCCGCGTCCAGCTGCCAGACGTGGCGGAGCGCGGGCAGCGACGCGCACACCGAGCCGACCGTCATCACGCTCTGCTCGTCCTCGACCACCACGGCCACGCAGCCCGCGTCCCGCAGGATCCACTCGACCTGGTCGCGCGAGGAGGTCGGGTAGATCGGCACCACCTCGGCGCCCACCGTCCACAGCGCGTAGCTGAAGACCGTCCACTCGTACCGGGTGCGCGCCAGGATCGCCACCCGGTCGCCCGGCGAGATCCCGCACGCGATCAGGCCCTTGGCCACGTCGACGACCTCGTCGCGGAACTCGACGGCCGTCACCTCCTGCCAGAGGGACGAGCCCGGCGCGGGGCGGCGGGCCAGCATCGGCAGGGTCGGCGTGCGGGCGGCCGTCTCGAACAGGCTGTCGGCGAGCCCGCCGGTCAGGGGCCCGGCGACCCGGGGAGCGAGAGCGGGGTCGAGCATGCGCTGGCTCCTGACATGTACGGACGGTGACACCGCCTACGAGCACCGTGAACGGCGGTGCTGAATCTAGCCGAGGCGGTGGTCACGGGGGGCCGGGACGACAGAAGTGTTCCCGCCCGGTGATCTCGGCGGATCGGGGGACCCGGGGGGCATGACCTACACGAATCCGGACCCCGAACCCGAACGCAGCGCCGGACTGGAGCCGGGCGGCGGTGTGCCGCCCGGCGAGACCCCGCCGGGGGAGAGCAGCATGTCCGAGGCAGGCCCGTGGGAGGGGAACAACCCGTCCAAGGGCTGGGCCATGGCACCCCTGACGGTGATCCTCGTCCTCGTCGCGCTGATCGCGGCGGGCTTCCTGGGCTACGCCCTGGTGCTGATGCTCTGAGCGACCGGCGAGGAGAGCATCCCTGGCCGGGACGTCTCAGACCGCCTGCGTGCGCCGCACGCACTCGGTGACGACGTCCCGCAGGCTGCCGGTGCGCTCCAGCAGCCCGCGCTGCACCCGCGCCCCGTTGCCGTGCCGCAGCAGACCGGCGACGCCGTCCCGCACCAAGCCCAGGTCGCCGCAGGCGGCGAGCGCCTCACCGACGTGCTCCAGCAGCGCCCGTACGACCGTCTCCGCCGGCGCCCGCCGCATCGTCGCCGGATGCAGCAGTTCCTCCGTCAGCCCCGACCGGGCGGCCCGCCAGGCCGCGAGGCGCAGCAGGCTCACACTGGGATCGACCGGCGCGACCCCCTCGCGCCACTCCCGCGCGGCCGTCTCCACCAGCGCACGGGCGAGGGCCGCGACGACGACGGCCGTCGAGGCGTCCAGGCAGACGTCCGCGACCCGGAACTCGACCGTTGGGTACCGCTGGGACAGCCGGACGTCGAAGTAGATCATCCCCTCGTCGAGGATCGTGCCGGTCGCGACCATGTCGGCCACCCGGCGGTGGTAGGTCTCCGCCGACCCGAACAGCTCCGTGGGACCGGCCGAGGGCCAGCGCTGCCAGACCCGGCTGCGGTAGCTGCTGTACGCGGAGTCCTTGCCCTGCCAGAACGGGGAGTTCGCGCTCAGCGCGGCCAGTACCGGCAGCCACGGCCGCACCCGGTCGATGACCGCGACGCCCTCCTCGTCGGACTCCACCGAGACGTGCACGTGGCAGCCCAGGACCAGCTGCTCGTGGACCACCACGCCGTACTGTTCGGCCATCCACCGGTAGCGGCGGTTCATGCCGACGGCCGGGCTGACCGGCAGCGGCGAGGTGGCGAGCGCGGCGACGGCACAGCCGATGCCCCCGGCGTGCCGCCCGGCCTCCTCGCGGCAGCGGACGATCTCCGCGTGCAGCCGCCCCATGTCCGCCTGCGGATGCGTGGCGAACTCGAGCATCTGCTCGTGCAGCTCCTTCTCGAACACGTCCTGCTCGGCGTCGTCCAGCGAGGCCCGGGCGAGCACGGCGGCGGACAGCGCCCGCGGCTCACCCGACTCGGGGTCGACCAGGAGGAGCTCCTCCTCCACTCCGACGGTGCGCACGTGATGCCGCCTTTCTGCGGGCCCGGTCGCGGCGAGGACGGGACTGTCCCGTCCGTAGGACCACCGAATGCCCCGGCACAGCGGCCGGACACCTGGTCGCGCCGCCGGGCCTCACAGGGCGTACGGCATCAGCCACACCGTCGCCAGCGGGGGAAGCGTGATCCGGATGCTCCCGTCCTCCGGCTTCACCGGGTCCGGATTGCCCACGCCGCTGCCGCCGAAGCCCTCGGCGTCCGTGTTGAGGACCTCCTGCCAGGCGGTGGCGTCGTCGCCGACGTGGAGCGCGTAGTCGTGCCGGACCACCGGGGAGAAGTTCGACACCGCGAGCAGGGGTGCGCCGTCGGCGTCGAACCGCAGGAACGCGAAGACGTTGTCCTCGGCCGCGTCCACGGCCACCCACCGGAAACCGCCCGGATCGGTGTCACGCTGCCACAGGGCCGGCGTCCGCGCGTAGCGGGTGTTCAGTTCCCGCACCAGGTCCTGGACGCCGCGGTGGTCGCCCGCCGAGTGGTACCCCGCGTCCAGCAGCCACCACTCCGGACCCTGCTTCTCCGACCACTCGGCCCCCTGGGCGAACTCCTGCCCCATGAAGAGCAGCTGCTTGCCCGGGTGCGCCCACATGAAGCCGAGATACGCCCGCACGTTCGCCCGCCGCTGCCACCAGTCGCCCGGCATCTTCGACACCAGTGCCTGCTTGCCGTGCACCACCTCGTCGTGGGAGATCGGCAGCACGTAGTTCTCGCTGTAGGCGTACACCATCGAGAACGTCATCTCGTGGTGGTGGTACTTGCGGTGCACCGGCTCGTGGCTCATGTACTGGAGCGAGTCGTGCATCCAGCCCATGTTCCACTTCAGGCCGAAGCCCAGCCCGCCGGTGTCGGTCGGCCGGGTCACCCCGCCCCACGCGGTCGACTCCTCGGCGATGGTCACCACGCCGGGGCAGCGCCGGTAGACGGTCGCGTTCATCTCCTGGAGGAACGCCATCGCCGCCAGGTCCTCCCGGCCGCCGTACTGGTTGGGCTCCCACTGGTCGGAGTCGCGCGAGTAGTCCAGGTAGAGCATCGAGGCGACCGCGTCGACCCGCAGCCCGTCGATGTGGAACTCCTCGCACCAGTACACGGCGTTGGCGACCAGGAAATTGCGCACCTCGGTTCGGGCGAAGTCGAAGGTGTACGTCCCCCAGTCCGGGTGGGTCGCGCGCCGCTCGTCCCCGGGCTCGTACAGCGGGTCCCCGTCGAAGCGGGCCAGCGCCCAGTCGTCCTTCGGGAAGTGCGCCGGCACCCAGTCCATGATCACGCCAATGCCCGCCCGGTGCAGCGCGTCGACCAGGAAGCGGAAGTCGTCGGGCGAACCGAGCCGCGCGGTCGGCGCGTAGAAGCCGGTGACCTGGTAGCCCCAGGACGGGCCGTACGGGTGCTCGGCGACCGGCATCAGCTCGACGTGGGTGAAGCCGAGGTCCTTGACGTACGCGGGCAGCACGTCGGCCAGCTCGCGGTAGGTCAGCCCCGGCCGCCAGGACGGCAGGTGGACCTCGTACACCGAGAACGGCGCCTCGTGCACGGGTGTGTCGGCGCGGGTGCGCATCCACTCGGCGTCGCCCCACTCGTACGCCGAGGCGGTCACCACGGAAGCTGTGTCCGGCGGCTCCTGTGCCGCGCGGGCCATCGGGTCGGCCTTGAGGAACCGGTGCCCGTACCGGGAGTGGATCTCGAACTTGTACCGGGTGCCCTCGCCGACGCCCGGCAGGAACAGCTCCCACACGCCGGACGAACCGAGCGAACGCATCGGGAAGGCCGTGCCGTCCCAGTGGGTGAAGTCCGTCGCGAGGCGCACTCCCTGCGCGTTCGGCGCCCACACGGTGAACCGGGTTCCGGTGACACCCTCCTGCGTCATCGGGTGCGCGCCGAGGGCCTGCCACAGCTGCTCGTGCCGGCCCTCGCCGATCAGGTGCAGGTCGACCTCGCCGAGGGCGGGCAGGAAGCGGTACGGGTCGTGCGTCTCCTGCTCGCCCTCCTCGTACGCCACCACGAGGGTGTACGCGGGGATCCGGGCCAGCGGCAGCACACCGGAGAAGAGGCCGTCCTCCTCCGACACCAGGGCGTGCCGCTCGCCGTCGACGACCACGCTCACCTCGCGGGCGAACGGACGCAGCGCCCGGAAGGCGATGCCACCCGGGACGGGGTGGGCGCCGAGCAGGGCGTGCGGGTCGTGGTGGGCGCCCGCCAGCAGGCGCCCCCGGTCGGCCGGATCGAGGGGCGGGGCGGTACCGCACGCCCCGGAGGTGGGCGGGACGGGACCGGACGGCTCGGGGATCGAGGTGTCGCGGAGGGCCACGGGTCAGTCTCCTCTCACGGCGAGTCGTTCGATCGCCGCCATGGGTACGGGAAGCCAGTCGGGGCGGTGCCGGGCCTCGTACAGCACCTCATACACGGCGCGGTCCGTCTCGTAGGCGCGCAGCAGGCCGTGCTTCTTGCGGGGGTCCCACCCGGCGCGGGCGGCGTAGCCCGCGCAGAACGCCTCCCGGCAGCGGCGCGCCCACTCGGGGCGCCACGGGCGGCGCTGCCGGGCGGCGTAGTCGAAGGAGCGCAGCATGCCCGCGATGTCGCGGACGGGGGAGTGGGCGCTGCGCCGTTCGGACAGCGGACGGGACGGCTCGCCCTCGAAGTCGATGACGAACCAGTCCCGGCCGGCCCGCAGCACCTGCCCCAGGTGCAGGTCGCCGTGGATGCGCTGGGCGGGCGGCCCCGAGTCGCAGGTGGACAGTGCGGCGAAGGCCGCCCGCAGCCCGGGGACGAAGGGCTGGAGCGCCGGTACGCAGTGCGCGGCGGCGGTCAGCCGCTCGGTCATCGCCGCCGCCGTCCGGCCGTTCTCCCCCGGGGCACCGGAGGGGAAGGCCTCGGCGAGCGCGAGGTGGACGTCCGCCATGGCCCGCCCCAGCTCGTGGGCCTGCACGGTGAAGTCGTCCCCGGCGGCCAGCGCGTTCAGGGACAGGGTCCAGCCGTCGGAGGCGTCGTTGAGGAACGGCTGGAGCACGCCGAGCGTCGCCTCGTACGGATGAGTGGTCCGCATCCACGCCACCGGCGCGGGGACCCGGCCGCAGCCCTGCCGGGCCAGCGCGTCCGGCACCTCCAGGTCCGGGTTGACACCGGGCTGGACGCGCCGGAAGAGCTTCAGGATGAACTCGTCCCCGTAGATCAGCGACGAGTTGGACTGCTCGGCGTCCAGCAGCCGCGGCGCCAGTCCGCCGGGCACCGGCCGCGAGGGGTCGGCCTCGAAGCGCAGGGGCCCCGCCTTGCCGGGGTGCCGCAGACGTTCCAGGAGCAGCTGGGCCGTCCGGGGGTCGTGCAGGGCGTCGTAGACCGTCCGGCCGGCCAGCGGACCGTCCTGCACCTGCCCGATGACGGCCCGGCCCAGCCGCGGCGACGGATGCTCGCGCACGCCGAGCAGCAACTGGTAGCAGTCGCCGGCCGGGGGAGCGCCGCCCGGGGCGGGCACGGGGCCGTGCCCGGTGTGCACCAGAAGGTGCAGACAGCCCGGGAAGAGCTCGGTCATGGACAGCAGACCGAGCTCGGCCACGGGCCGGTCCTTGCCCGCGAACCAGCGCTGGCGCGGCAGCCACTCACGCAGCAGCCCGCCGAGCGACGCCATGGGCTCGACGAGATGCGTACGTCTCGGGCGCAGGGGTGCGGTCTTCGGCATGGTGACGCGTCCTTTCCTCGGCCCGCGCTCAAACGCGGCGGCCGATGCGGGATGCGACTCGGGTGAGCCGGAACCAGTAGAAGCCGTGGCCCCCGAGGGTCAGCAGGTACGGCAGCTCGCCGATCGCCGGGAAGCGGACCTCGCCGAACAGCTCCACCGGATGGCGTCCGGCGAACTCGCGCAGGTCCAATTCGGTCGGCTGGGCGAACCGCGCGAAGTTGTGCACGCACAGCACCAGGTCGTCCTCGTACTCCCGCAGGAACGCCAGCACCGCCGGGTTGGAGGAGGGCAGTTCGGTGTAGGTGCCGAGGCCGAAGGCGGGGTTCTGCTTGCGGATCTCGATCATGCGGCGGGTCCAGTGCAGCAGGGAGGACGGCGAGGCCATGGACGCCTCGACGTTCGTCACCTGGTAGCCGTGGACCGGGTCCATGATGGCCGGCAGGAACAGGCGGCCCGGGTCACAGGTCGAGAACCCGGCGTTGCGGTCCGGTGTCCACTGCATCGGGGTCCGTACGGCGTCGCGGTCGCCGAGCCAGATGTTGTCGCCCATGCCGATCTCGTCGCCGTAGTAGAGGATCGGCGAGCCCGGCAGGGAGAGCAGCAGCGCGGTGAA
>NZ_JAGMUF010000089.1:51326-53964 GCF_019049125.1 Streptomyces sp. AC602_WCS936
CCGGTCGTTGTCCAGCAGGGTGGCGAGCCTGCGCCGGATGCCGATGTTGGCGCGCATGCGCGGGTCCTTGGCGTACTCCGCGTACATGTAGTCGCGCTCTTCGTCGGTGACCATTTCGAGGGTCAGCTCGTCGTGGTTGCGCAGGAAGATGCCCCACTGGCAGCCGGACGGGATGGCCGGGGTCTTGGCGAGGATTTCCGAGACGGGGTAGCGGGACTCGCGGCGGACGGCCATGAAGATGCGGGGCATGACCGGGAAGTGGAAGGCCATGTGGCACTCGTCGCCGCCGGAGGCGAAGTCGCCGAAGTAGTCGACGACGTCCTCCGGCCACTGGTTGGCCTCCGCCAGCAGCACGGTGTCGGGGTAGTGCGCGTCGATCTCGCTGCGGACCCGCTTGAGGAAGGCGTGGCTGGCGGGCAGGTTCTCGCAGTTGGTGCCCTCTTCGGCGTAGAGGTAGGGCACGGCGTCGAGCCGGTAGCCGTCCACACCCAGGTCCAGCCAGAACTTCAGCGCGCCCAGCATCTCCTCCTGCACGGCCGGGTTCTCGTAGTTGAGGTCGGGCTGGTGGGAGAAGAAGCGGTGCCAGTAGTACTGGCCGCGGACCGGGTCGTAGGTCCAGTTGGAGGCCTCGGTGTCGACGAAGATGATGCGGGCGTCGGCGTACCGGGTGTCGTCGTCGTCCCAGACGTAGTAGTCGCCGTACGGGCCGTCGGGGTTCTTCCGGGACTCCTGGAACCACGGGTGCTGGTCGCTGGTGTGGTTCATGACGAAGTCGATGATCACGCGCATGCCGCGCTGGTGGGCCGCGTCGATGAACTCGACGAAGTCGGCCAGGTCGCCGAACTCGGGCAGTACGGCGGTGTAGTCGGAGACGTCGTAGCCGCCGTCGCGCAGGGGCGACTTGAAGAAGGGCGGCAGCCACAGGCAGTCCACGCCCAGCCATTGCAGGTAGTCCAGTTTGGCGGTCAGGCCTTTGAGGTCGCCGATGCCGTCGCCGTTGCTGTCCTGGAAGGAGCGGACGAGGACCTCGTAGAAGACGGCTCGTTTGAACCAGTCCGGGTCGCGGTCCTTGGCCGGGGTGTCCTCGAACTTGTCCGGGACGGGCTCGTTCACGGTCATGAGGCTGCGGACCCTTCGTTCCCGGGCGCGGCGGCGGACGGCCGGCGGAGGTGGAAGACGTGTGCGGGGGCCCGGCCGGGCTCCAGCCGCACGTAGTTCTTGCGGCCCCAGTGGTAGGTCTCGTCCGTGAGTTCGTCGTGGACCGGCACCGACGCGTGCCAGTCCAGGCCGAGCTGCGGCATGTCGAGCGAGATCGTGGCCTCCTGGGTGTGGTGGGGGTCGAGGTTCACGACCACCAGCACGACGTCGGACCCCTCGCGTTTGCTGTACGCGATGAGGGCGTCGTTGTCGGTGTGGTGGAAGCGGAGGTTCCTGAGCCGGTGCAGCGCGGGATGGGCCCGGCGGATGGTGTTGAGGCGGGTGATGAGGGGGGCGATGGTGGTGCCCTCGCGGGTGGCGCGGGTCCAGTCGCGGGGTTTGAGCTGGTACTTCTCGCTGTCGAGGTATTCCTCGCTGCCTGCGCGCAGGGGGGTGTTCTCGCACAGTTCGTAGCCGCTGTAGATGCCCCAGGTGGGGGAGAGGGTGGCGGCCAGGACGGCGCGGGCCTCGAAGGCGGGGCGGTGGCCGTGCTGGAGGTGGGCGTGCAGGATGTCGGGGGTGTTGGCGAAGAAGTTGGGCCGCATGTAGGAGGCGGCGTCCCCCGACAGTTCGGTGAGGTACTCCGTCAGTTCCTGCTTGGTGTTGCGCCAGGTGAAGTAGGTGTAGGACTGCTGGAAGCCGATCTGGGCCAGGGTGTGCATCATCGCGGGGCGGGTGAAGGCCTCGGCCAGGAAGATGACGTCGGGGTCGTGGCGGTTGATCTCGCCGATGACCCTCTCCCAGAACACGACGGGTTTGGTGTGGGGGTTGTCGACGCGGAAGATCCGCACGCCGTGGCCCATCCAGAACCGCAGGACGCGCACGGTCTCGGTGACCAGGCCGTCCATGTCGGCGTCGAAGGCGACGGGGTAGATGTCCTGGTACTTCTTGGGCGGGTTCTCGGCGTGGGCGATGGTGCCGTCGGTGCGGTGGTGGAACCACTCGGGGTGTTTGTGGACCCAGGGGTGGTCGGGGGAGCACTGGAGGGCGAAGTCGAGGGCGATCTCCAGGCCGTGGCAGGCGGCCTGGCCGACGAACCAGGTGAAGTCCTCGAGGGTGCCGAGGTCGGGGTGGACGGTGTCGTGGCCGCCTTCGGGTGAGCCGATGGCCCAGGGGACGCCGACGTCGTCGGGGGTGGCGGAGAGGGTGTTGTTGCGGCCCTTGCGGTGGGTGGTGCCGATGGGGTGGACGGGCGGGAGGTAGACGACGTCGAAGCCCATCGCGGCGATCTCGGGCAGGCGGCGAGCGGCGGTGCGGAAGGTGCCGTGGGGCTGCTGGGGGGTGCCTTCGGAGCGGGGGAAGAACTCGTACCAGGCGCCGTACAGGGCGCGTTCGCGCTCGACGAGCAGGGGCAGCGGGTCGGAGGTGGTGACCAGTTCCCGCAGCGGGTGCCGGGCCAGCACCGCGTCCACCTCCGGCGTCAACGCCGCCGCCAACCGGG
>NZ_JAGMUF010000090.1:0-181014 GCF_019049125.1 Streptomyces sp. AC602_WCS936
GCTGCGTTCGGTGGTGGTGCTGTGATGGCCGCCCGCATCGAACGCCTCGTCACCTCCGGCCAGTTCAGCCTCGACGGCGGCAGCTGGGACGTCGACAAGGCAGGGGATGTGCGGTCCGGGGCCGCGGGAGCGCCCAGTGCGTCGTGCGGGCCGGACGGGGCATCACCACCTGTCTCCGGCCCCGCGTCCGCCGCCGTGGCTGCGGGCTGCGGGGGCGCGGTGTGCACGAGCCGCAGGGCGGGCTCGCCGGGCCGGACAGCCGCACCCGGGTGGCTGTTCCCCAGGCCCCCGCCCAGCTCCCGCAGCACGTCCCGCTGCCAGTCGCCGCCGCCGAGTGCCGACGGCTGCTCCCGCCACTGATCGTCCTGTCCCTGCGTCATGCCGCCGTGCCCCCTAAGCGAAGGTGTCGAGCAGTCGCCCGTACACACCGAACACGCCGGCGAGCAGCGGGAGCAGCGTGATGACCCCCACCGATTCGAGCAGGTCACCGGCGCGGCGCAGCCGGGCCCGTACGTGCTCGGCAGGCTGCACGGCGAGCACGACGAGCGGCAGTACCGCCAGCACGACGAGGACGGCCAGCGGAGCCGCGGCCGAGGACCGTTCCCCCCACGCCGTCAGCAACCGTACGGCGACGGCCGCCGCGGCGGCCAGCAGCACGACCACCTCGGCGACCAGCGGAAACGCCCGGGCCCGCAGGGCCAGCACCCCGGCGACGACCGCGGCCAGCGGCACCGTCCACACGGAGGGGTCCCGCAACGCCAGTACGGCGGCCACGGCTGCCGACCCGGCTACGGTGACGGTGGCGAGCACCAGACCGCGATGGGCGGCGGCCAGAGCGGGGGTCACCTGGTAGCGGCTGACGGAGACCCCTCCGGCCCGGCGGTCGTCGAGCCCGGAGAGCCCGGACGCCATCAGCGCGAGCCGCGGCAGCACCCCGAGCACGACCACACAGACGACGCCGAGAACGGCCCCGGCACGCGCCTGCTGTTCCGCCGTCCCGGCGCCGGACTGCAGGGCGACGACGACCTCCCAGCCGACGGCGGTCACAGCCACGGCACCGGCGCCCACGACTCCGCCCCGCCCCAGCGGCGTACACAGCCCGAGCAGGGCGAGGACCAGCACGCTCACGGCGGCCACCCCGCCGAGCCGCAGCGCGTCCGCCGAGGACCCGCCGAGGTCGTCGACGAGGCTCCACACGCCCAACACACCGAGCGCGCCACCGGCACACAAAAGGGTCGCGGCGAGCCCGTGCCTGCGCACCCGCCCCAGGGCCGCGCCCGCTACCGCGGCCGCACCGGCGGCGGCGAGCAGTGCGGCGGCGATCGTGGCTTTGTCGTCGTACTGCGCACGTGCGAACAGGGCGGCGACGACCACCCAGCCCACGCTCGCGGCACCCGCTGTGACCCGCCGGGCGGCGGGCCCCCACAGCCCTCTTCGGTGACCGAGGTCCTCGGCCACCACGTCGGTGACGTCGTGCACGACGGGGGCGGGCGGGGCGTCCTCCACACGGACGAGACGCAGCACGGCGCCGTCGCGGATGCCCGCGGTCTCCAGTGTGCTGTCGTGATCGAGCGCGGAGCCGTCCACCGTGACGAGGTGACGCGAGGCGGGCCGCCCCTTCGCGCCGTCGTCCAGCAACCGCATGATCTCGGGCAGCAGCAGCCCGACCGGCTCCCGCGCAGGAAGCACCAGGTCGACGCGCCGCCGCTCACCGACGAGCGTGACCCGGCTCAACACCGTCGGCCCACTGCCCGTTTCCCTGCTCAGGGCCCCCGTAGACATCACGTTCGCGAACCTATCACCGACTTGTAGGACTGTCGGAGGGCGTAGAAACGCCGGGAGAGTACGGGCCGCTCTGCCCGATCAGCCGGTGCGACACGAACGACCACCCCACACACCCCGCGCACAGCACGGCCGCGATCACCATCCCGGCGACCGCCTTTCCCACCCGCTCGTCCACGGCCCGCCGTTGCCGCTCCACCCCGAACAACAGGGCGTCCCGCAACCTCCGTCGTCGTACGGAGACGGATTCGAGGAGCTGGCTGTCGTAGTCCTGGGTGGTCATGCCGGGCATTCACCTCGTGTCGGGTCAGGTGGGGAACTCGCCGAGCCAGCTGCGCTTGAGCAGGTGCTCGGGCAGGTACTCCGACTCGACCTCGATGGGCAGTCCGGCGTCATGGGCGAGGCAGGCGAGGGCGAGAATCGCGAGCGGGATGTCGCCGTTGCCCGTTTCCTGACGCTCCTCGCTCGCCGTCCAGTACTCCTTGTGCAGCTCCAACCCCTGCACCAGGGCCTTGTTGAACTGGTCCGCGTCCTGGCCGACGAAGCGGAAGAACAGGTTGATCGGCGGATAGAGGACCTTGAGCATCATCTCGCGGTCCATGAACCGCAGCCGGTCAGGGTCGGTCCCGTCGACCGCGGCGACCAGTTTCTATCCGAGCGCCGGCCGCTCCAGCCAGTACGTCTGGAGGACTTCGACCCAGTGGTAGATGTACTCCTCGAACACGGCACCGGAGGCCCGCAGCTTCTCGACAGGCACCTCGCACAGCTGCGTCATCCGCGCCTGGTCCCGGCAGACGACGGCAAGCCAGAAGGCCTCCAGCCAGGTTCCGGCGTCGATGAAATGGGTGACCCCGACGGTGGGGATCGTCCGCATCTCATAACCGATCACGCACTCCACGGTGGAACCCTCGGGGGCGGTCGCCGAGGCGAACAAGGCAGACCCGACCTGCATGGCTATGACCCAGGCTTCCCAGGTCTCCAGCTTCTGTGCGGTGGGATCGCTCAGCGTCAGGAGACTCGCACTGGACAGAGCGCCGCCGAAGGTCAGGCCGAAGCTCTGAGGGTATTCCTCAAGACGCTTGATATGATGGAGAGTTTTTTCGTTGAGCCCTTGTCGGAATCCGTCCGGGTCCGGATGGCCGATTCCCTGCCCAGGTCGAGAGACATGCGTCGGCATGAACAAGTTCCTCATTTCGCGAGATCGAACTGCTTCATCTGGTACCCGGCATATGTGGGCCCGTTGAAGTCGACGTCGATCAGCGAGGTACCCATGAAACGGGATGTCCTGAGCGAGGCGGCCGACGCGTCGAACTCGAACAGCGATGCCGCGATCAGGTCCTGTGCCATCGAGCACCGCCCTCCGCGACACCACGTCGTCGAGATTATGGAGAGGCGTTGCGGCCCGATGGTCGGGAACCTGTTCACGGCTCCGGCAAGTGGTCGTCAAGACGCCAACTTCGAGTCGGCCGGCCGTCTTGATCCCACCGGTATTCCTCTCGGAGCGTGAGACCGTCATCGTCGAACACTTTGCGTGACGCCAGTGTTCCGTTCGAGTGCCACTCTTTGAATTCTCCGCGAGGAAGACCCTCGCGGACGGTACCTTCCGATCGCGGGGTACCGTCCTTGTACCACTCGCGTGACAGGCCGCATTGAATCCCTGCAACATATGCGTCCAGGCTTACAAGCTTGCCCCCTAGGTATTCCGTCACCTCGCCGGTGAAAAGGGCCCCTCGGTAGAGCAAGCGTTGTGCGTCATCCATGTCCACTTCTGGGTCGTCGATGTCGATGCGTTGTGTGGCGGCCATTAGGGGATCCAGTTCTCGTCACTCGGGGGGAAACCAGTGAAACGTCCGTGGCTGGACGGCACCCCTTGCAGCATGTGGTTGCAATTGGCGCAGTAGGGGGCGGCCCTGCCTGGAGCCCCGGTCGTTTTGTCCGACAAGTAGGGGAATTCGACAGACGCGCGCATTTCGGCGAGCGCGTCTTCCCCGTCGGGGAGACCCTTTTGGGTGCGCTCCCAGAGTAGTGCGTTTGCCGCTTTGACTTCAGCATGTCCCAGAGGATGGTCCTTGTGCGGCGGGCTCAGTCGTATGGCTTCGTAGCGGGCGACCAGGGTGGGATGAAGTTTGTCTGGTGGGATGACGTCGTCCGGCTTCCCGTTGATACCTTCGATGATTTGTCCGGTACGAAGGTCGATCACGGATCCTACACACGCGCCGGTCTGCTTACGTGGGAATACTCCCGCCTCCTTCGCCTGCCGGTACGCGGTACCGCGCTCACGTGACACTTGGTCGAGGTAATCGCTCACCAAACGGCCGTCGACATGAGTGATCAGACCGTTGGCTCGGGTGACCCGTGCCTCGGGGAGTTGGACGAGAACCTTGTCGCCCGGGCCAGGAGCAGGGGCGGCATCGAGATCCGCCCGGAGGGAGTCCACTGAGGGGTCACTATGCCGCGTCGCGCCGAGATCGTCGTGGGAGTCCGGAGGCAGTGAGTCCCTTTCTGAGTCCGAACGCGCCGATGGCCGGGGCTCATCGCCCGAACCGTAGTCGCGCGACTCGCCGTGACGGGGTGAGTCCGTGTGCGGCTGCTCTGGGCGACTGGACGGTCCGTCGCCATGCGAGGGGTGCCCTCCATGAGCCGATCCGGAAGGTGATTCATGGCTGGGAGACGAACGGTTCCCTGCATCGTGGTCCATGCCGCCCGCTGCACGGCCGTCAGACGTGGTGGTCGGAATACTCGATCCACCCGGAGCCGAGTCACCCGTCGCCTCCGCGATGCTGACCTCGCCGGTATGAGCACCGACGGGAGCAGGGCCACGACGGGCGAGACTCAATTCCAGCAGGTCCCGGTCCGCTGCCGACAGTTCCACCTTCGTCGGTGCCGTCGTGCCGTCCGCGCGGACGACCGAGCCGTCGTCCAGGTTCAGGCGGGTGCCGTCCGGCCACTCCACGACATTGCCGCGGATGACCGGCATGTCGTCGGCGACCCGCATCACGCTGCCGTCGGGCTGGACGCGTCCCGCGCCGGAGAGAATGTCGTCGTAGGTGCCCGCGTGCACGCCCCGCAGGCCGGCGAAGAGGTCGGAGACCTTGGCCGTGCCGAACGTCGCGGCCTTGCCGAGGTACGTCATGGGGTCCACCAGCCGGGCGGTCTTGCCGAGCGCGCCGACCGTGCGGGCCACCGCGGCGCTCTTCGCCGCGGCTCCGGTGCCTCCGGTGAACACCGTCGTCAGGACGTTGAAGGTGACCGCGCCGCCCGCGCGTGCGGGATTCTCGCCCCACTGGTCCCAGGCCACCAGCGCCTTGCCCGCCTCCTTGACCGTGTTGCGGGAGTCGCGCAGGTAGGAGGGCAGTTTGTCCTCCGGCATCGCCCAGTAGGCGACGCCGACGACGGGGACCGCGGTGATGAGCACGCCGGTCGCGAGCTTGCCGAGCCCTTTCCACGCCTCGCCCGCCGCGTCCCAGCCGTCGACGCCGACGAGGGTGCCAAGGCCGCGGATCGTGCCCCACACCCCGTCGACGACGAATCCCTTGCCGAACTCCCCCACCTGGTGAGTCAGCCAGTCGAGCCCGTGCCGCTCCTTCTCCACGGTCGAGCCCCAGGGCAGTTCCTCGGACTGGTTCAGCAGGTCGGCGGTGAAGCCGTAGGTGCTGGTGCCGCGCTCCACGAGGCGTTTCTGCGCGCCGTCCTCGAGGATCAGCGTCGATCCGCCCACCAGCGCGGTGATCGTGTTGTGGCAGGCGATCTCCGCCAGCCAGAAGGCGACCGTGGTGGCATTGACGTCGTGCACCAGGTCGTTGTTGAGCTGGACGTTGTCGTCGTCCTCGCGCCAGTCGTCGTCCGCCGCTATCTGATGCCGGAAGGTTTCCGCACGCCGCTTGAGGCTCTTCAGCTTTGCCACGAGCGGCTGGATCTCCGTCTCGTACGAGCTGAGGGCCGCCGCGACTTTCTCCAGATCGTCCGCGAACTCGTCCGCCTTGGCCGCCACCGGCGCCGTCGTGGCGAACAACTGCTCCGCCTCCGGCGCCGTGTAGCAGGCGGACAGGCCTTGGAACCGGGTGTGGACGTCCGAGCCCGACTGGCGGAAGACCAGGGCCTCCCCCGTCAGCAGCATGTGGTCCGTGACCAGTTGCTCCAGGTCACCGGTGAACTGCGGGATGTTCTGTGGGTCGATCAGATCCGCACTCACTTGCCCCCCTGCTGCCCGCCCGCCCCCGGCAGGTCGATCTTCGGCTCCTTCAGCGCGTTCGCCTGGGCCCGCGCGGCCATGTCCAGGTCACCCTTGACATACGCGTTGGTCGCGCCGGCCGCCCCGTTGAGGGAGTTCGACGTGCGCACCGCGACGTACATCAGCTTCTCCTGGTAGGCGGTGAAGAATTCGCCCAGCGCCGCCGCGACTGGGCCCTGGACCCCGCTCCGCTCCACGCCGCCCTGCTGGATCGTGCCGGCGGACTCGGCCGCGCTCGGCAGCGTCTCCTGCAGGGCCTTCCCCGTGTTCGAGAGGCCTTCGGCCGCCTTCGCCGTCTCCTTGAGGACGCCTTGCACGCCCGATGGCGAGATGTCCCACCCCGTCATGGATTCCCCGTTTCCCCATGTCCCCGTGCGCCGTCGTCCGTCGACGCGCCCCGCGTCAGCCGATGTTGTCGACCGCCGCCTTTGCCCTCGCCAACGTTGACTGGGCCGTTCCGTCGTTGTCCTCGAGGGTCGTGCGCACCAGTTGGATGATGCTGCGCACCTCGTCGGCCGCGCGGTTCCAGCGCACTTCCTTGCCGTGGTACTCATCGGAGACGCCATCGGCCTGGAAGTCGGCCATGGCGGCCTTCACAGCCTTGTCGCGGTCGGTCAGCACACGCTCCAGCTGCCCGACGATGCCCTGCAAGCCGCCCTGCACCTCGCTCGACGCGCCGGTGTCGTAGGAGCGGCGGTCCAGATTCTGGCCCATCGTCAAAACCCCCTGTGGTTGTCGGCCTCTGCCCCGGCCGGCGGACTAGCGCGCGCCGAAGCGGGCCGCGTCGAAGTTGGCCACGCCCATGTTCCGCTGCGCGTTGTCCTGCTGTTCGGTGTCACCGGTGGCGAACGCGGTGTCCATACCGCCCTGGCCTTCGAGGATCGCGCTGAGCGACCCGTTGAGCGCGGCGGTGATCTCGTCCGCACGCGTCTTGAACGAGTCGAACGCGACCTTCCCGGATCCGTTGAACTTGCCCTCCAGCGGCTCGGCCGCCTGGATGAGCATGCGGATCAGCGTGCCCAGGTCGGTACTCGAACCGACCGTGCTCCTGCCCAGATCCGACAGAGTCGTGGACCCCATGTCGAACTTCACGTGTGTCACCCCCGTGCATCCCGTACGCATCACAAATCTACTCGAACATGCTGTCGCGCAACGCATTGAGGACGCAACGCCGTCGATCACGGTGTGACGCGATCCGGACATGGCCCGGACGACCTTGCCCGGCAACCGGGGCGGGACGACGCCCGCGCGGCCTCTGTTCCGAGCCTGTGGCGGATGGCCGGAAAGTTTCCGCGAGAACCGTGCAACCCTCTCCGCACCTCGCGGGTCGTACTTCGCGTCAGGACTTCTGGGAGGGGACCCGGGGGGGCTTGAAGGGTCCTGACAAGGGGAGGGGACTGAAGGGGCCCGGTTGACGGACCGGGCCACTTCGAAGTCCGTCCGGCCGGCGCCCCGCCCGCCCCCGCCTCATCGGACGCCGTCTCAGAAGAACACCCCGCAGCGCAGCAGTACGTTCGCGTACGGCCGTGCCTCGCCGGTGCGGACGACCAGCCGCGCGCCGGCGCTGAGTTCCTTGAGCCGTTCGTGCGGGACCAGGGTGAGGTCAGGGAAGTGGCCGGCCAGCAGACCGGCCGTCGACGGATTGGCGTCCCGCACCTCGGCCGCCGCCGTCGCGCCCTCCACCACCAGCTCGGCCAGCAGCCCCTCCAGCACCTCGGCGAAGGAGGGCACACCGGCGCGGAAAGCCAGGTCGACGACGCGCGGGCCGTTCGTTATGGGCATGCCCGCGTCACACACCAAGATTCCGTCCCCGTGGCCGAGTTCGGCGAGGGCACCCGCGAGATGCCGGTTGAGTATCCCCGCCTTCTTCACAGCGCCTCGACCTCCGCGGCCGTCGGGTACGACGCCTGCGCCCCCGCCTTCGTGACCGCCACCGCGCCCACCCGGGCCGCGTACGCCGCCGCCTCCGCGAGCGACGCGCCGGTGCCGAGCCGCCAGGCCAGCGCCGCGGTGAACGCGTCACCGGCGCCGGTGGTGTCCACGGCGTCCACCTTCACGGACGGCACCCGGGACACCTCCGCCCCCGACGCCACCAGCGCGCCCTCCGCGCCCAGGGTGACGACGACCGAACGCGGCCCCTTGGCCAGCAGGATGCGGGCCCAGTCCTCGGGGCGGTCGCTCACGCGAGCGTCGCCGAGGATGACCTTCGCCTCGTGCTCGTTGACGATCAGCGGGTCGCAGGCCGCCAGCACCTCGCGGGGCAGCGGCAGCGGCGGCGACGGGTTCAGCACGAACCGGCTGCCCGGTGCCAGGCTCCGGACCACCTCCACCACCGTCTCCAGCGGCACCTCCAGCTGGGTGGAGACCACACGGGAGGCGTGGAAGAGGCTCGCGGCGGCGCGGACGTCGCCGGGTGCCAGCCGGCCGTTGGCGCCCGGCGAGACCACGATGCTGTTGTCCCCGGACGGGTCCACGGTGATCAGCGCGACGCCGGTCGGGGCACCGCCGACCAGGACGCCCACCGTGTCGACGCCGGCCGCCCGCTGCGAGTCCAGCAGCAGCCGTCCGTAGTCGTCGTCGCCGACCCGGGCCAGCAGCGCCGTACGGGCGCCGAGCCGGGCGGCGGCCACCGCCTGGTTGGCTCCCTTGCCGCCGGGGTGGACGGCCAGGTCGGTGCCGAGCACCGTCTCGCCGGCCCCCGGCCGCCGCTCGACGCCGATCACGAGGTCGGCGTTGGCCGATCCCACGACCAGGAGGTCGTAGTCGTACATGAGTCGCTCTCCGATCCCACTGAACCCCGGGTGATTCCCGGTGAACGTGTCAGCCCTCGAAGCCGGCCACGTTCTCCTTGGTGACCACCTTCACCGGCACCTTCACCATCTTCTCCGTCTTCTCGCCGTCGGCGGCGCGCAACGCGTTCTGCACGGCGATCCTGCCCAGTTCCCTGGGCTGCTGCGCCACGGAGGCGTACAGCGTGCCCTCCTGGACCGCCTTCAGCCCGTCCGGCGTGCCGTCGAACCCGACGACCTGCACGGACTTCCCGGCCTTGGAGCCCAGCGCCTTGATCGCGCCGAGCGCCATCTCGTCGTTCTCCGCGAAGACGCCGTCGATGTCGGGGTGCGCCTGGAGCAGGTTCGTCATCACGTCCAGGCCCTTGGTGCGGTCGAAGTCCGCGGGCTGCTTGGCGACGACCTTGATGCCCGGGTACTCCTTGAGCCCGGCCGCGAAGCCCGCCCCGCGCTCCCGGCTGGCTGAGGTGCCGGCCTGGCCCTGGAGGATGACGATGGTGCCCTGGCCGCCGAGCTTCTCGGCGAGCGCCTTGGCGCCCAGCTCACCGCCCTCGACGTTGTCGGAGGCGACCAGCGCGGCCGTCTTGGCCTCGTTGACGCCGCGGTCCACGGCGACGACGGGGATGTCGTCCTTGTTCGCCGAGCGCACCGAGGGGCCGGCCGCGTCGGAGTCCACCGGGTTGACGATGATCGAGGACAGGCCGCCGCTGACGAAGTTTTGCAGCTGGTTGGCCTGCTGGGAGGCGTCGTTCTGGGCGTCCGTGACCGTCAGGTCCACGCCCAGTTTCTTCGCCTGCTCCTCGGCGCCGGCGCGGATCTGCACGAAGAACGGGTTGTTGAGCGTGGACAGCGACAGCCCGATCTTCTGCGTCTTGCCGTCCGATGACCCGTTGTGCAGCAGCGAGGTCGCGCCGACCACGGCGACGGCGACGACGGCCGCGATGACGTACGTCAGTGCCTGCTTGCCCCGGTTCCCGCCGCCGGACGCCCCGGCCGCCGGAGTCGTCGCGCCCGCCTTGCGCCGCAGCGTGTCGAAGAGCACGGCCAGCGCGATGACGACACCGATGACGACCTGCTGCCAGAACGCGGAGACGGACAGCAGGTTGAGGCCGTTGCGCAGCACCGCGAGGATCAGCGCGCCGATGAGGGTGCCCGACGCCTTGCCGGTGCCGCCCGCGAGCGAGGCGCCGCCGATGACGACGGCGGCGATGGCGTCGAGTTCGTAACCCTGCGCGGCCTGCGGCTGCGCGGAGGAGAGCCGGGAGGCGAGCACGATGCCCGCGGCGGCGGCGAACAGGCCGGAGAAGGCGTAGATGGCGAGCTTCTGCCGCTTCACGCGCAGCCCGGACAGCCGGGCGGCCTCCTCGTTGCCGCCGATGGCGTACATGGAGCGCCCGATGTAGGTCCGCCCGAGGACGAACGCGGTGATCAGCCCCATCACGACCATCACCAGCACCGGCACGGGCAGCCACCCGCCGAGCGTGTCACCGAGGTGGGAGACCGAGTCCGGGAAGGCGATCGGCGAGCCCTGCGAGATGACCAGCGACAGACCGCGCCCCACCGACAGCATGGCGAGCGTCGCGATGAACGGCGGCAGCTTCCCGTACGAGATGAGGAAACCGTTCACCAGGCCGCAGGCGATACCGGTCGCGACGGACAGCAGCACCGCCAGCACGACCGGCATCCCGGCCTCGGTCGCGCTCCACGCCAGCACGGTGGCCGACAGCGCGGCGACCGAGCCGACCGACAGGTCGATGCCCGCCGAGACGATGACGAAGGTGACGCCGAAGGCGAGGATCGCGGTGACGGCGGCCTGGACGCCGACGTTGAGGAGGTTGTCGGCGGTCAGGAAGTCGCCGGACAGCGCCGACATGGCGATGACGAGGACGATCAGCGCGGTCAGGGCGCCGTTGTCGAGCAGCAGGCGGCGCAGGCCGCCCGTGGCGCCGCCCTGCGCGCCCGGCTTGCTCTTGAGCGTGTCAGTGGCCACGGGAGGCCTCCGTTCCGGTTCCGTTGGTGTGGGGGGTGCTGACGGCGAGCGCCATGACGGCGTCCTGGGTGGCCCGCTCGGCGGGCAGTTCACCGGCGACCCGGCCCTGCGCCATGACGACCACGCGGTCGCTCATGCCGAGCACCTCGGGCAGGTCGCTGGAGATCATGAGCACGGCCGCACCGGCCGCCGTCAGCTCGTTGATCAGCTGGTAGATCTCGACCTTGGCGCCGACGTCGATGCCGCGCGTCGGCTCGTCGAGGATGAGCACCTTGGTGTTCGCCAGCAGCCACTTGCCGATGACGACCTTCTGCTGGTTGCCGCCGGACAGGGTCCGCACGTGCTGCCCGAGCCCGGCCATCCGCACGCCGAGCTGTCCGGCGACCCGCTCGGCCGCCGCGTGCTGCCCCTTGAGGTCGACGAGCCCCGCGCGGGCGGACGACTTCAGCGTCACCAGCCCGAGGTTCTCCGCGACGGAGGCGTCGAGCACGAGCCCCTGCCGCTTGCGGTCCTCGGGCACCAGCCCGATCCCGGCGGCCATGGCGGCGTTCACGTCGTGCCGCCGCAGCGGCGCGCCCGCCACGTGCACGCTCCCGGAGTCGTAGGGGTCGGCGCCGAACACGGCCCGCACCACCTCGGTCCGCCCGGCCCCGACGAGCCCGGCGATGCCGACGACCTCACCGGCCCGCACCTCGAACCCGACGTCGTGGAAGACCCCGTCCCGCGTCAGCCCGTCCACCTTGAGCAAGGCCTCACCGGCGTCGGTGCGTTCACGCGGGTACTGCTGCTCGATCGACCGCCCGACCATGAGCCGTACCAGCTCGTCCTCGGGGGTGGAGGCGGGCACCTGCCCGACGCTCCTGCCGTCCCGGATGACGGTGACGCGGTCGCCGAGGGCGGCGATCTCCTCCAGGTGATGGGTGATGAAGACGATCCCGACACCGTCCTCGCGCAGCCGCCGCACGATCGCGAACAGCTTGTCGACCTCCTCGGAGGTGAGCACGGCGGTCGGCTCGTCCATGATGAGCACGCGCGCGTCCAGGCTGAGCGCCTTGGCGATCTCGACCATCTGGAGCCGCGCGATACCGAGTTCACGCACCCGCGCGCGCGGGGACACCTTCACCCCCACCCGCTCCAGCAGCACCTCCGCGTCCGCGTCCATCTTCTTCCGGTCGATCATCCCGAACCGGCGGGGCTGGCGCCCCAGGAAGATGTTCTCGGCGACCGTCAGGTCGGGAACGAGGTTGAACTCCTGGTAGATCGTGGCGATCCCGAGCCGCTCGGAGTCCTGCGCACCGTGGATGCGCACCTCCTCGCCGCCGGCCAGGATCCGCCCGGCGTCGGGCGTGTAGGCGCCGGAGAGCATCTTGATGAGGGTGCTCTTGCCCGCGCCGTTCTCACCGAGCAGCACGTGCACCTCACCCCGGCGCAGGTCGAAGTCGACGCTGTCGAGCGCGACCACGCCGGGGAAGGTCTTGCGGATGCCCTCGATGCGCAGCAACTCGTCCGGACTGCGGCTGCTCACGGCGTACTCCTTCGTACGGGGGAGGGGGACGGGGGGTGTTCGGATGCGGGGGTGGCCTCACCGCACGAACGGCGCACGACGAGCCGCGCCGGAAGGGTGACGGATTCGCCGGTCCGCCCCTCGATCCGGTCGACGAGCGCGCGTACGGCGGCCCGGCCGAGGTCGCCCGTGGGCTGGGCGATCGCGGTGACGGGCGGGTCGGTGTGCACGAACCAGCGGATGTCGTCGAACGCGGCGAGCGCGATGTCCTCGGGGACACGCAGACCGCGCGCGCGTACGGCGTCCAGCGCGCCGAGCGCCATCAGGTTGTCGGCGGCGAAGACGACGTCGGGCGGCTCGGGCAGGTCGAGGAAGCCCTCGGTGACCCGGCGCCCGCTCTCCGCCTGGAAGTCGCCCTGGCCGATGTACGCGTCCGGGAGGGGAAGCCCGTACGCGGCGAGCGCCTCGCGGAAGGCGTCGACGCGCTCGCGTCCGGTCGTGGTGGCGGCGGGCCCGGCGATGATGGCGAGCCGCCGGTGCCCGAGCCCGTGCAGGTGGGCGACGAGGTCGCGCACCGCGCCCCGCCCGTCCGACCGGACGACGGGCACGTCCACGCCCGGGATCCACCGGTCGACGAACACCATCGGCGTCCCGGCCCGCGCGGCGTCCAGCATGCGCGGGGAGCCGCCGTCGGTGGGGGAGACGAGGAGCCCGTCGATACGGCGGTCCAGCAGGGTCGTCACGTGGTGGTCCTGGAGGTCGGGCCGCTCGTCGGCGTTGCCGATGATCACGCTGTAGCCGAGCGCGCGGGCCTCTTCCTCGACCGACCGGGCCAGTTCGGTGAAGTACGGGTTCATGACGTCGCTGATGACCAGGCCGAGGGTGCGGGTCTGATCGGTGCGCAGCGACCGGGCGACGGCGTTCGGGCGGTAGCCCAGCGTCTCGACGGCGGCCAGCACGCGGGTGCGGGCCCCGGGGCTGACGGACGGGTGGCCGTTGAGGACGCGCGAGACCGTCGCGACGGACACGCCCGCCTCGACGGCGACGTCCTTGATGCTCGCCATCGCCGTTCCACCTCCTCGTGGAATCGATTACACGGAGGATTGGAAACGATTACACGGGCGTTCGACAAGAGGGTGAGCGGAAGCCGAAACCCAATCGTGACCGACATGGCGGCGGCCCGGCCGGGGTGTGGAGGCCCCGGACCGGGCCGGACGCGGTCGCTGCGAGGTTCAGCCGTTGCAGCCGTTGCAGCCGTCGCAGCGCGTTGCAGCCGTTTCAGTCGGTTCAGTCGCCGGCTGCGGCCTCACCGACCGCCGCCTTGAACATCCCCGCCTCGTAGGAACCGCCCTTCTGGTGCGTGATCACGGCGAGCCGGTTGGCCGCGTTGATCAGGGCGACCTGGCAGATCAGCGCGGCGGTCTGGTCGTCGTCGTAGTGCTTGCGCACCTGCGCCCAGGTCTCGTCGGACACGCCCTGGTGGGCGTCGGCGAGCCGGGTGCCCTCCTCGGCGAGCGCCAGCGCGGCCCGCTCGGCCTCGGTGAACACGGTGGACTCGCGCCAGACGGCGACCAGGTGCAGCCGCACCGCGCTCTCCCCGGCGGCGGCCGCCTCCTTGACGTGCATGTCGACACAGTGGCCGCAGCCGTTGATCTGGCTGGCCCGCAGCGACACCAGCTCCTGCGTCGACTTCGGCAGCGCCGACTGGTGGACCAGCATCCCGGCGCCCGCGAACCGCTTCGCGAACCGGCCTGCGAACTCGTTCTCGAACAGGTTGAATCGGGTGTCCATGATCCCGTCCTCGCTCTCGATGACTCGGTGTCTCGGTGACTCGGTGACGAACACGAGACGCCGGCGGCCCGGTCCCTGTGACGGGATGCCGATGTGACGTGGCCCACCGGCGGCGGGTGTCACAGCGCACCGGCGGCCGGTGTCCCGTGCGCGTGACACCGAAACGACCGAGCCGAACGAACGGGAGAAGCCGGTGACCAGTGAGAACGGCGGACGCGACCAGGACGGCGCTACCGAGACCTTCGTCGCCCACCGCAACCTGCTCTTCACGGTCGCGTACGAGATGCTCGGCTCGGCGGCGGACGCCGAGGACGTCCTCCAGGAGACCTGGCTGCGCTGGGCGGACGTCGACCTCGGCGTCGTACGCGACCGGCGCGCGTACCTCGTCCGCATCACCACCCGCCAGGCCCTGAACAGAATCCGCACCCTCGGCCGCCGCAAGGAGTCCTACGTCGGCTCCTGGCTGCCCGAGCCGCTGCTGACCACCCCCGATGTGGCGGAGGATGTCGAGCTGGCCGACAGCGTGTCGATGGCGATGATGCTGGTGCTGGAGACGCTGACGCCGACCGAACGGGCGGTGTTCGTACTGCGCGAGGTGTTCGACCTCGGTTACGACGAGATCGCCGACGCCGTGGAGAAGAGCCCGGCCGCCGTCCGGCAGATCGCCCACCGGGCCCGCGCGCACGTCGCGGCCCGCCGCCCGCGCGGGGTGGTCTCGGCGACCGAGTCGCAGAAGGCCCTCGCGGCCTTCCAGCGGGCCGTGGAGACGGGCGACCTCCAGGGCCTGCTCGACATCCTCTCCCCGGACGTCGTCCTGCTCGGCGACGGCGGCGGCATCAAGCAGGCCGTCCTGCGCCCCATCATGGGGGCCGACAAGGTGGCCCGCCTGCTGCTCGGCGGACTGGCCAAGCAGACCGTCGCGCTGTCGATGGAACCGGCCCAGGTCAACGGCTACCCGGCGCTGGTTCTCCACGTCGACGGCGAGCTCGACACGGTGGTGGCGGTCCGCTTCGACGAGGGCCGCATCAGCGGCCTCTACGCCGTCCGCAACCCGGAGAAGCTGTCGCACATGCACCGGGAGACGGCCCTGCGCCGCTGAAGGACCGACCGGCTCACTGGGGCTCCGGCAGCGTCTCACCGGTCTCCAGCAGCGTCTTGAGGCCGGCCAGGAGGGCCGGCCAGCCGTGCTGGATCATCCCGCGGACGGTGCTGCCGGGCTCGAACCCGTCGTGGACGACGGTCAGTTTCACCAGTTCCTCGCCGAGGTCCTCGATCTCGAACGTGACCTTCGACCGCCGCTCGGCGGAGAGCCTGGCGAGCGTCTCGTCGTCGATCCCGTTGGCCTTCGCCCACTCGGGCGTGAAGGTGTGCGACAGCCGTCGGCAGGGCTCGGCCTCCAGGACGACCTGCTCGGGATCGGCGGTCTCCGTCGCCAGCTCCTTCCACACCACGGGCGACCCGGCCGCCCAGTCGGTGCCGAACTCGGGCCTTCCATGGCGGTGTTCTCCAGCGCCTGCTTGAGGTCGGCGAGTGCGCGCACCGGCTCCCGGTCGTAGCGGCTGATCCAGCGTTCGGCGATGGCGTTGATCGGCTCGGCGTTGAGGTAGTGCAACTTCTCCCGGCTCCGCCGGACGGTGGTGACCAGGTGGGCCGCCTCCAGCGCCGCCAGGTGCTTGCTGACCGACTGCCGGGCCATGTTCAGCCCGGCGCACAGCTCGCGCAGGCTCTGCCCGTTGCGCGCGTGCAGGCTGTCCAGCAGTCGGCGTCGACTGCCGTCGGCCAGCGCCTTGAAGACCTCGTCCATCTCCGCCCCTCTGACATGCAGCCCGACGGAACCGCGATATTCGCTACCGCGCCGGCCGCCGAGGACGGAGACTCGACCCATGGCGGACATGGCATCGTTCCGGGACGCGGTCACGGCGTGGGCGGCGGGCGGTCCCGAAGACCCCGTACGCGAACTCGCCGGGCGCCTGTCCGTCCGTACGGCGGTGCTGCTCGAAGGGCCGAGCGACACGGCGGCGGTCGACGCACTGGCCGCGCACCACGGCCGGGACCTCGCGACGGAGGGGATCTGCGTTCTGTCGATGGGCGGCGCGATGAGCGTCGGCCGCTTCGCGGGCCTCCTCGGCCCGACCGGCCTGGACCTGCGGCTGGCCGGCCTGTGCGACGAACGGGAACGTGGCTACTACGTCCGCGCCCTGGACCGCGCGCACGCCTCCCCCGACGACCTCTTCGTCTGCACGGCCGACCTGGAGGACGAGCTGATCCGCGCGCTCGGCGAGGACCGGGTGACGGAACTGATCGAGGCGGAGGGCGACCTCCGCCCTCTTCAGACCTTCCTCCGCCAGCCCGCCCAGCGGGACCGCACGGCCCGCCAGCAACTCCGCCGCTTCTTCGGCACGAAGAAGGGCCGCAAGATCCGCTACGGTCGTGTGCTGGTCGAGGCCCTGGACCCGGCCCGCACGCCCGCCCCGCTGGCGGGGCTGTTCGCGGCACTGTGACGCCGGCGCTCCGTCGGCCTACGCGTCCCCGGCTGCTGGTGCGAGCGGCCACGGACGGCGCTCCCGACGCGTCCAGTCCCACAGCGCGTCGACCCGGTGGTCGTGCTCGAACCCGCCGCCGAGCGGCCCGACCCGCTCGACGGCCTCCCCGGTGCGCGGATCGTCGCGCAGCACGAGACCGTAGGCCGCCTCCAGGCGTACGAGCTGGTTGTCGTCGCCGAGCAGTGCGGCCAGGGCGTCGGCGGTGACGGCCGTACGGTCCGGTGAGGCGGTCAGCGCCTCCGCCACCGCGCCCCGCAGTCCCCGCTCCGGCCCCTCGGCCAGGCGGGCCAGCTCAGCGGCGGCCCGCGCGAGAAGGGCGTCGTCCTTCAGAGTCGCCCGGCACGCCTCCAGCCGTACGCGGGCGTCCGGATCGCCGAGGAGGACGAGCAGGGCCGCGCCGGCCTCGGGCGAGCGGGTCTCCGACGCGGCGAGGACGGTGGTCGCGCGCAGGCGCACGCGGGGGTCCCGGTGCGCGGCGTGGCACAGTCCCGTCGCCTCCATGCGGGGATGCTCGTACTCGGCGAAGGCCTCCAGTACCTTCGCGAGCACCGCACCGTCCGTCTCCCGCGTCGCCCACGCGGCCAGGAACTCGCTCTCCCGCTCCGCGAAGGGGGAGTCGCACGCGAGGATCCCGCGCGTCCGCAGGTAGTCCGCGACGAAGCGGCGGTGTGCCGGATCGGGGTGGTCGCCGTGGGCCAGCGCGGCCGACCAGGTCTCCTGGCGGTGGCGCTCCAGAAGCGCGTAGCACACTGCCCACCAGTCGACGTGCTCCTCGTCCGCCACGGCGACGGCGCGGTCGATCAGTTCGTCGACGGAGGGCAGGACCTGAAAACGTGACTCCAGCCACGTCAGGACGGCCCCGTGCCCGGCCCGTACGACCAGACCGCCGAGCGCGTACTGGTCGACCCAGTCGTGCCCCTCGTCCGTCACCCGCTCCGGCATGACGGGACCCCGTGTCCCCGTCCTGCGCCGCAACTCCTCGACCACGCCCGTCTCGTACCAGCTCCGGGCCCGGGCGAGCAGCCGCGCACGCTCCTGTTCCGACAGCCGCAGCCGGGGATCCTTACCGAGTACCGAGCAGAAGACGGCCGGGGACCCACCGTCGAGCGCCCGCAGCAACGGCGTACTCCCGTCTGGAAGCTCCCGATCAGGATCGGCCCCACCGTCCATCAGGGCCTCGGCGGCCGGGGCGTCGTAGGCCGCCACGGCAGTGCACAGCACCGGCAACCCGCCGTCGGCGTCCACCGTGTTCGGGTCCGCTCCCTCGTACAGCAGGTCCCGCACCGCGTCGGCGTCACCGGACAGGACCGCCGAGACCAGCCGGCGATCGAGTTCACTCGCACTCATGCGGCGAGCCTCCGGAAGAACCCCCGTCGGGGCAAGTGAATTGTCCGGGCGGGCCTTCAGGCTGCCGACAGCTCGCACCATACGTACTTGCCCCGATTGCCGTGTCTGGCCAGCGGATGCCACCCCCACACGTCGGCGCAGGCCCGCACCAGCGCCAGCCCCCGCCCTGCCTCCGACTCCTCCACCCGCCCGAAGGCGGCCGGGGGTTCGGGCGGTTCGGGGTCCGCGTCCCACGCCCCGATCCGCAGCGTGCCCGGCGGCGACCAGCGGATGCGGAGGGCGGCGGGGCCCTTGGTGTGCCGTACGGCGTTGGAGACCAGCTCCGTCGCGAGCAGTTCGGCGAGGTCGACGAGGCGGATCAGTCCGTGCATGGTGAGGACCAGACGGAGGGTGCGGCGGCTGACGGTGACGGCGCGGAGGTCGTTGGGGATGTAGAGGGAGTACTCCCACGGATCGGTTTCGGGCATGCGGGATCTCTCGTTTCGGGTGTGGTGGGTTGAGGACGGGCCAGGTGTCAATGCCGCAGCCGTCATGGCAGGACGGGGCGGTGCGCTTCCGGTGGCCCGGTTTCGCACGGTGTGCGTCGCGTCACCGACGGTAGGGCTAACTAGTAATCCCGGGCAAGCCGATCGCGTAATCTGACCCCCGAACGAGCTCTCTTAGTAGCCGGGTTGAAAGAGGAACCATGGTTCTCAGGCGCGAACCGACCGCACGTCAAAGGCGTCTCGGGCTCGAACTGCGCCGACTCCGTGAAGCGGCCGGCCTCACCGCCACGCAGGCGGCAGCGTTGCTCGGTGCGAATAGGGTCCAGATCACCCACATCGAATCCGGGCTGACAGGCGTGAGTGAACAGCGGTTGCGCCGCTTGAAGTCGCACTACGCCTGCACGGACGAGGATCTCATCGAGGCGCTGACTTCTATGGCGACCGACCGAACACGTGGTTGGTGGGAGGAGTATCGCGGACTATTGCCCACGCCGTTTCTCGACCTGTCGGAACTTGAGCACCATGCGACCTTCCTACGGGACGTCGCGATCCTCTACGTTCCGGGCCGCCTGCAGACCGGGGACTACGCACGTGCCGTCTTTTCCTCGCGCCTGCCCAGGCTGACCGAGGAGGAGATCGATCTGCGCGTCCAGCACCGTCTGGCTCGCCAAGAGCTTGCTGTTCCGCACGATGTCGTGATCCACGAGGCGGCACTGCGCATCAGGGTGGGCGACCGAAAGGTCGCTCGCGGGCAGCTTGAGAAACTCCTCGAGCGCTCCGAAGCGGACCACGTCACCTTGCGGGTCGTCCCGTTCGACCTGGACGGCTTCGGCAAAGCATCGAGCACCATGACCTACGCGGGCGGTCCCATGCCCAGGCTGGACACCGTGGTGCGCGACGCGCCCCACGGCGTGGTCTTCATAGACGCAGAGGCGCAATTGAGCACTTACCGAACGAACTTCCGTATGGTGACGGCTGTATCGCTCGAACCCGCACGGTCGCGCACATTCATCCACGAACTTGCGAAAGAGCTGTGAGACTGATGACTACGTTCGACAATTGGCGCAAGTCCTCCTACTCCGGAGAGGGCGACGGCAACAGCTGCGTGGAGGTCGCGAACTCATCCACCCGCGTAGCCTTGCGCGATTCCAAGGCCCGCGAGGACGGAGCACTCTCCGTCCCGACCGAGGCCTTCAGTGTCTTCGTCCGGGCGATCAAGGGGGCGGAGAAGGAGCTGTGAGCTACATGGACAACTGGCACAAGTCGTCGTACTCGGGACCGGGCGACGGCAACGAATGCGTGGAGATAGCCACGTCGACCACCCACGTCGCCGTCCGCGACAGCAAGGCCCCCGCCCGAGCCACCCTCACGTTCCCGCCGGAGGCCTTCGGTCACTTCCTCGAAGGCGTCAAGTCGGACGCGGGCCGTTAACCCTCCCGGCCGTACCTGCGGAACTCCGACGTCTCCACCACCCACGGCCCGAACGCCACCGAGTCACCGAAGATGTACGGCACATCGGTGCTGTAGCGACCCTTGTAAGGCTCGGCGTGCACCTGGATCGTGCCGGTGCGTGGGTCAACGATCATGTAGTGCGGGATGCCCATGGCCGGGTATTCGGCCAGCTTCACGTCGTACTCGTTGCCCGGAACGAGCGGCGAGAGCACCTCGATGACCGCCAGCACCTGCCTCGAGTCAACGGCGATGCCGTCTTCGTCGAGGGTCGCCTCGGGAATCACCACAGCGGCAGGGCGGCGCATGCGGCCGATGGCCGGGCACTCGATCGCAGGACCGTTCGCGCAGATGTAGCCGGGGTGCGTGCTGCGGAGTTGCCGGTCCACTTGCTCGCGGATGCGACGGACCGTGCCCTCACGGCGTTTGGACGGGCACAGCATGGCCAGTGCCGGACCGGACGGCCCGATCTCGACGCGCCACGTCCCTTCCAGGCGCTCCGCGTATGCCCCGAGGTTCTCGGCGATGGCGCGCATCCTCGCGTACTCCACGCCGCGAGCGTACTGAGAAGCCGGTCCCGGTCACCCCTGTCACACCCCACCGGTACCGTCGGATCATGACCGACCAGCCCCCCGCGGCCCCCGGCGAGCGGCGGCTCGCCACCCTCGAAGGCGTCCTGGAGCGCGTCACGTACGCCAACGAGGAGAACGGCTACACCGTCGCCCGCGTCGACACCGGCAGAGGCGCCGGCGACCTGCTGACCGTCGTCGGCGCGCTGCTCGGCGCGCAGGTCGGGGAGTCGCTGCGGATGGAGGGGCGCTGGGGGTCGCACCCGCAGTACGGCAAGCAGTTCCACGTCGAGAACTACACGACCGTCCTGCCCGCCACCGTCCAGGGCATCCGCCGCTACCTCGGCTCCGGCCTCGTCAAGGGCATCGGGCCGATCTTCGCCGACCGCATCACGCAGCACTTCGGCATCGACACCCTCACCGTGATCGAGGAGGAGCCCAAGCGGCTCATCGAGGTGCCCGGCCTCGGTCCCAAGCGGACGAAGAAGATCGCCGACGCCTGGGAGGAGCAGAAGGCGATCAAGGAGGTCATGCTCTTCCTCCAGACCGTGGAGGTGTCCACTTCGATCGCCGTGCGCATCTACAAGAAGTACGGTGACGCGTCGATCTCCGTCGTGAAGAACCAGCCCTACCGCCTGGCCGCCGACGTCTGGGGCATCGGCTTCCTCACCGCCGACAAGATCGCCCAGTCCGTCGGCATCCCGCACGACAGCCCGGAACGGGTGAAGGCGGGTTTGCAGTACGCCCTGTCGCAGGCCACCGACCAGGGGCACTGCTACCTCCCCGAGGAGAAGCTGATCGCCGACGCGGTGAAGCTGCTCCAGGTGGACACCGGGCTCGTCATCGAGTGTCTTGGTGAGCTGGCCGCCGAGCCGGACCATCCCGACGACGATCCCGGGGTCGTGCGCGAGAAGGTCCCCGACCCGGAGGGCGGCGACCCCGTCACCGCCGTCTACCTCGTCCCTTTCCACCGCGCCGAGCTGGCCCTCGCCGGACAGCTCCGCCGCCTCCTGCGGACGGACGAGGACCGGATGCCCGCCTTCCAGGGCATGGCCTGGGACAAGGCTCTCGGGTGGCTCAGGCAGCGCACGGGCGCCGATCTCGCGCCCGAGCAGGAGGCGGCCGTACGCCTCGCCCTGACCGAGAAGGTCGCCGTCCTCACCGGCGGGCCCGGCTGCGGCAAGTCGTTCACCGTCCGGTCGGTCGTGGAGCTGGCCCGCGCGAAGAAGGCGAAGGTGGTGCTCGCCGCGCCCACCGGGCGGGCGGCCAAGCGCCTCGCCGAGCTGACCGGTGCCGAGGCGTCCACGGTCCACCGGCTGCTGGAGCTCAAGCCCGGCGGTGACGCCGCCTACGACCGGGACCGGCCGCTCGACGCCGACCTCGTCGTGGTGGACGAGGCGTCGATGCTGGACCTGCTCCTCGCCAACAAGCTGGTCAAGGCGGTGCCTCCGGGTGCACATCTGCTCTTCGTCGGGGATGTCGACCAGCTGCCCAGTGTGGGGGCGGGGGAGGTGCTGCGGGATCTGCTCGCGCCCGGCAGCCCCGTCCCCGCCGTCCGGCTCACTCGGGTCTTCCGGCAGGCCCAGCAGTCGGGGGTGGTGACCAACGCGCACCGGATCAACGCCGGGCAGCACCCGCTCACCGACGGGATGAAGGACTTCTTCCTCTTCGTCGAGGACGACACCGAGGAGGCGGGGCGACTCACTGTCGACGTCGCCGCGCGGCGCATCCCGGCGAAGTTCGGGCTCGACCCGCGGCGTGACGTGCAGGTGCTGGCGCCGATGCACCGGGGACCCGCCGGGGCCGGGACGCTGAACGGGCTGCTCCAGCAGGCCGTCACCCCCGGCCGCCCGGATCTCGCCGAGAAGAGGTTCGGCGGCCGTGTTTTCCGGGTCGGCGACAAGGTCACTCAGATTCGCAACAATTACGAGAAGGGTGAGAACGGTGTCTTCAACGGCACCGTCGGCGTGGTCACCTCGCTCGACCCGGTGGACCAGCGCCTCACCGTGCTGACGGACGAGGACGAGGAGGTTCCGTACGAATTCGACGAACTGGACGAACTGGCCCACGCCTACGCGGTGACCATCCACCGGTCCCAGGGCAGTGAGTACCCGGCGGTCGTGATTCCCGTGACCACCGGTGCCTGGATGATGCTCCAGCGGAACCTGCTCTACACGGCGGTCACCCGGGCCAAGCGGCTGGTCGTCCTCGTCGGTTCCCGCAAGGCGATCGGACAGGCGGTGCGCACGGTGTCGGCCGGCCGGCGCTGCACGGCGCTCGACTTCCGGCTGGCGGGCCCCTGACCCCGCAGACCTTCCGGCAAACCTCCCCGCCCCTGTGAAAAAAATGATCGATCAAATGAGTCGGGAAGGTCACAGAGCACTTCCGGATGGGGAGGAGAGGGGGCAGGATGAGCTAGTTGGCGGCACTGAGTGCCGCCGATAGGCCCGATGGTCGACCCCGAGTGCACTCTCCTGAGCCAAGTGGGGGATGGTAGAGACAGTCAGGGCACCTCGAAGATGAGGCACTACGTCGGTGAGGGAAGACGTGAGCGACAACTCTGTAGTACTGCGGTACGGCGACGGCGAGTACACCTACCCGGTGATCGACAGCACCGTCGGCGACAAGGGCTTCGACATCGGGAAGCTCCGCGCCCAGACCGGTCTGGTGACGCTGGACAGCGGTTACGGCAACACCGCCGCCTACAAATCCGCCGTTACCTACCTGGATGGCGAAGCCGGCATCCTCCGGTACCGCGGCTACCCGATCGAGCAGCTGGCCGAGCGCTCCTCCTTCGTGGAGGTCGCCTACCTGCTGATCAACGGAGAGCTGCCGACCGTCGACCAGCTGGCCGCCTTCAAGGGCGAGATCACGCAGCACACCCTGCTGCACGAGGACGTCAAGAACTTCTACAAGGGCTTCCCGCGCGACGCCCACCCGATGGCCATGCTGTCGTCGGTGGTCTCCGCGCTGTCGACGTTCTACCAGGACAGCCACAACCCGTTCGACGAGCGTCAGCGCAACCTCTCGACGATCCGGCTGCTCGCCAAGCTCCCGACGATCGCGGCCTACGCGTACAAGAAGTCGATCGGCCACCCGTTCGTCTACCCGCGCAACGACCTCGGCTACGTCGAGAACTTCCTGCGCATGACCTTCTCGGTCCCCGCCCAGGAGTACGAGCTCGACCCGATCGTCGTCTCCGCGCTGGACAAGCTGCTGATCCTGCACGCGGACCACGAGCAGAACTGCTCGACCTCCACGGTCCGCCTGGTCGGCTCCTCCCAGGCGAACATGTTCGCGTCCATCTCGGCCGGCATCAACGCGCTGTGGGGCCCGCTGCACGGCGGCGCCAACCAGTCGGTGCTGGAGATGCTGGAGGGCATCCGCGACTCCGGCGGCGACGTCGACACCTTCATCCGCAAGGTGAAGAACAAGGAGGACGGCGTCCGCCTGATGGGCTTCGGCCACCGGGTCTACAAGAACTTCGACCCGCGCGCCAAGATCATCAAGGCCGCCGCGCACGATGTGCTCTCCGCCCTCGGCAAGTCCGACGAGCTGCTGGACATCGCCCTGAAGCTGGAGGAGCACGCGCTCTCCGACGACTACTTCGTCTCGCGCAGCCTCTACCCGAACGTCGACTTCTACACCGGCCTGATCTACCGGGCCATGGGCTTCCCGACCGAGATGTTCACGGTCCTGTTCGCCCTCGGCCGCCTGCCGGGCTGGATCGCCCAGTGGCACGAGATGATCAAGGAGCCGGGTTCCCGCATCGGCCGCCCGCGCCAGATCTACACCGGCGTCGTCGAGCGCGACTTCGTGCCGGTCGAGGAGCGCTGACACCTGCCGGTATCGGTGCCGTGCGCCTAAGAGTTCGTCGCTGAGGGGTGTGGGGCGGCTGCGGGCAGTCTCTGGCTGGTCGCGCAGTTCCCCGCGCCCCTTTGGGCGCTTGCACAACCGCAAGAAAGAAGGCGCCCTGGCGCCGGTCCCCCCACGGGCCGACGAACCAGGGCGCCTTCCCATGTCCCGGTGCGGATTCCCCCCACGGGATCCGGCCGGGCGTCTGTGAGGACAGCGCCTGAATCGCTGTGTATGAGCACGACGGGCCAAGCCCGCCGTACGTGTCGTGCGGTCGTGCGGTCTGCCGGGACAGCGCACCCGGGAGGGCCGCTCAAAGCTTCCCGGTGTACGTGTCCCGGCAACGCAGCTCTGGGAAAGTCCCCCAAGACATCCCCAGATGCCAGGTGGCGCCCCCCAAGACGCTGCCTGACATCGCCAACTTAGACCTTCGAACCCCTTCGATGGTTACGTTCGCATCACTGTGATCTGCGTCTCTTGCATATGTCCCTTAGGTGCGCAAGAGCCCCGATACGTCGACCGGGACCCAAGCGTAAGGAAGATGCGCGAGCCTTGTGAAGAGCTTATGTGAGGTGCGTGCCGGACTCCAGAGGGCTCCGGTCATCGAGACCTCAGCGAAACGCGCGCAGGCGCAGGCTGTTGGTCACCACGAAGACCGAGGAGAAGGCCATCGCCGCCCCCGCGATCATCGGGTTCAGCAGCCCGGCGGCGGCCAGCGGCAGCGCGGCCACGTTGTAGCCGAAGGCCCACACGAGGTTGCCCTTGATGGTGGACAGGGTGCGCCGGGAGAGGCGGATCGCGTCCGCGGCCACCCTGAGGTCTCCGCGCACCAGCGTCAGGTCGCCCGCCTCGATGGCCGCGTCCGTCCCCGTGCCCATCGCCAGGCCCAGGTCGGCGGTGGCGAGCGCGGCGGCGTCGTTGACGCCGTCGCCGACCATGGCGACCGTACGGCCCTCGCGCCGCAGCCGCTCCACCACGGCCACCTTCTCCTCGGGCAGCACCTCGGCGATCACCTCGTCGACGCCGACGGCACGGGCGACCGACTCGGCCACCCGCCGGTCGTCGCCGGTCAGCAGTACGGGAGTCAGGCCCAGTCGGCGCAGCTCGGCCACCGCCTGTGCGCTGGTCTCCCGGACCGTGTCCGCCACCGCGACCACTCCGCGCGCGACGCCGTCCCAGCCGACGACCACGGCCGTACGGCCGCCCCTGACGGCCTCGTCGAGAGCGCGGGCAATCCCGGGCGGGAGAGTGTCGTAGAGGCGCCCCACGGCCACCTCGCGGCCCTCCACGCGCCCACGTACGCCCCGCCCGGGGACGTTCTCGAAGTTCTCGACGCCGGGCAGCGTGCCGATCCGCTCCTCCGCGCCGGCGGCGACCGCGCGGGCCACGGGATGCTCGGAGGCGTGCTCGACGGCGCCCGCGAGCCGCAGCAGCTCCGCCTCGTCGGTGCCCTCGGCGGCGTACACCTCGTGCAGGGTCATCCGGCCCGTGGTGACGGTGCCGGTCTTGTCCAGGACGACCGTGTCGACGCGCCGGGTGGACTCCAGTACCTCCGGGCCCTTGATCAGGATGCCGAGCTGGGCGCCGCGGCCCGTGCCCACCAGCAGCGCGGTCGGTGTCGCCAGGCCCAGCGCGCACGGGCAGGCGATGATCAGTACGGCGACGGCGGCGGTGAACGCGGCCACCGTGTCCCCGGTGACGCCCAGCCAGCCGCCGAACGTCGCGAAGGCGATCAGCAGCACGACGGGCACGAAGACCCCCGAGATCCGGTCGGCGAGCCGCTGCACCTCGGCCTTGCCGCTCTGCGCGTCCTCGACCAGCTTCGCCATCCGCGCCAGCCGCGTGTCGGCGCCGACCCGGGTGGCCTCCACCACCAGCCGGCCCCCGGCGTTGACCGTGGCGCCGGTGACGGTGTCGCCGGGTCCGACGTCCACCGGGACCGACTCGCCGGTCAGCATCGAGGCGTCCACGGCACCGGCGCCCTCGACCACCGTGCCGTCGGTGGCGACCTTCTCGCCGGGCCGTACGACGAACCGGTCACCGACCACCAGCCGGCCCACCGGCACCCGCACCTCGCGCCCCTCCCGCAGGACCGCGACGTCCTTGGCGCCCAGCTCCATCAGCGCCCGCAGCGCGGCCCCGGCACGGCGCTTGGAGCGGGCCTCCAGCCACCGGCCGAGGAGCAGGAAGGCGGTGACTCCGGCGGCGGCCTCCAGGTAGATCGCGGAGGCGCCGTCGGCGCGGGAGACGGTGAGGTCGAAGCCGTGCCGCATGCCCGGCATGCCCGCGTCCCCGAAGAACAGCGCCCACAGCGACCAGCCGAACGCCGCGAGCGTGCCCAGGGAGACCAGGGTGTCCATGGTGGCGGCGCCGTGCCGGAGGTTGGTCCAGGCGGCGCGGTGGAAGGGGAGGCCGCCCCAGACCACCACGGGCGCGGCCAGGGTGAGCGAGAGCCACTGCCAGTTGTCGAACTGCAGCGCCGGGACCATCGCGAGCAGGACGACGGGGGCGGCGAGGAGGGCGGAGACGAGCAGGCGGTGGCGCAGGGCGGACAGCTCGGGGTCGTCGTCCGCGCCGGGGGCCTCTGCGCCGGGTGCCTGCGCGTCGTCGGCCGGCTCCGGCGGCGGCGCCGGTTCCTCCGCGGTGTAGCCGGTCCTGACGACGGTGGCGATCAGGTCGGCGACCTCGGTGGTCGCCGGGTAGGTGATCCGGGCCTTCTCCGTCGCGTAGTTCACCGTGGCGGTGACGCCGTCCATGCGGTTGAGCTTCTTCTCGACGCGGGCCGCGCAGGAGGCGCAGGTCATCCCGCCGACGATCAGCTCGACCTCGGCGAGATCCGGCTCGGTGGCCGTGGCGGCCGTGGCGTCCGTGGGCGTTTCCGCGGTGGTGCTGGTCATGGTCCGAACTCCCGTCCGCCCCCGGCGGGGCCGCTCAGGCCCTGCCGACCAGCTCGAAGCCGGCCTCGTCCACGGCGGCGCGTACGGCCTCGTCGTCGAGGGGCGCCCCGGAGACGACGGTGACCACGCCGGTGGAGGCGACGGCCTGCACCGAGCCGACGCCCGCGATCTCGGAGATCTCGCCGGAGACGGCGCCCTCGCAGTGTCCGCAGCTCATTCCGCTCACCTTGTAGACGGTGGTGACGGAGCCCTGGGTGTCGGTCTGGGCGGTCATGTCGTTACTCCTCGTCGGGGCGTGCATGGTGGTCTGTGCGTGGCCGGCGTGGACCCCGCATCCCCCACTGTACCCCTAGGGGGTATGAAGGTGGATGGGCCTGCCGTGAGATGAGGGACGGGAGGCGGAAACTCCGCCACGGAACTCCCCACGAGGGTGCGGGAAGCACGGAAGTGAGGGTGACGGATGCGCGCGGTCGTGTTCGAGCGCTTCGGAGAGCCGGCCGAGGTCCGGGAGGTCGCCGACCCGGAGCCCGCGCCGCACGGCGTCGTGGTGCGCGTCGAGGCCACCGGGCTGTGCCGCAGCGACTGGCACGGCTGGCAGGGCCACGACCCGGACATCACGCTGCCGCACGTACCCGGTCACGAACTCGCCGGCGTCGTCGAGGCGGTCGGTGACCGAGTGGCCGGGTGGCGGCCCGGCGACCGGGTGACCGTGCCGTTCGTCTGCGCCTGCGGGAGCTGTGCCGCGTGCGCGGCGGGGGACCAGCAGGTGTGCGAGCGCCAGACCCAGCCGGGCTTCACCCACTGGGGCTCCTTCGCCGAGTACGTGGCCCTTGACCACGCCGACGTCAACCTCGTCGCCGTCCCCGAGGGCATGTCGTACGCCACGGCCGCCTCGCTCGGCTGCCGGTTCGCCACCGCCTTCCGGGCCGTCGTGCAGCAGGGCAGGGTCGCGGCGGGGGAGTGGGTGGCGGTGCACGGCTGCGGGGGCGTCGGCCTGTCCGCCGTGATGATCGCCGCGGCCTCGGGCGCCCGGGTGGTCGCCGTGGACGTGTCGGCGCGGGCGCTGGAGCTGGCCCGCGCCTTCGGCGCGGTGGAGTGCGTGGACGCGTCCCGGACGCCGGACACGGCGGCGGCCGTCCGCGACCTCACCGGCGGCGGCGCCCACCTCTCCCTGGACGCCCTCGGCTCGCCCGTCACCTGCGCCGCGTCCGTGGCCGGCCTGCGCCGCCGCGGCCGGCACGTCCAGGTCGGGCTGCTGCCCTCGGCGGACGGCACCACACCGGTGCCGATGGCCCGCGCCGTCGCCCTGGAACTCGAACTCCTCGGCAGCCACGGGATGGCCGCGCACACCTACCCGCCGATGCTGGAACTGGTCCGCGGCCAAGTGCTCCGGCCCGACCTGCTGGTGACGTCCACCATCGGGCTGGAGGCGGTCCCGGCGGCCCTCGCGGCGATGGGGACGGCGCCCGGCGCGGGGGTGACGGTCATCGAGCCGTGACGGTCATGGAACCGTGACGGCTGCCCCGGGGTGCCCTCGGTGGACGGCCCACTCGTGGTCGAGGACGGCCATCAGCACCTCGTCCACCCATGCGCCGTCCCGCAGCTCCACCTCGCGCCGCACGCCCTCGCGCACGAATCCGACCTTCTCGTAGACCCGCAGCGCCCGGTGGTTGTAGGCGTAGGCGTCGAGCTGGACGCGGTGCAGGCCGAGTTCCTCGAAGGCGTGGCCGACGATCAGCCGGGTCGCCTCGGTGCCGATGCCCCGGCCGCGTCCGCGCGCGCCGAGCAGGGTGCGGAAGGTGCAGGAACGGTCCTCGGGCACCCAGTCGTGGAGCACGACCTCGCCGAGCAGTTCCCCGTCGGCGGGATCGGTGACGGCGAGGTCGAGGCGGTCGGGCTGCGCGCTGCGCGAGCCGTACCAGGTGCGCAGCACCTCGGGCGTGAGCTCGTGCCCCGGCGAGCCGGTGAAGCGCCGCACCTCGGGGTCGTTGATGATGTCCCACATGCGCCCGGCGTCCGCCTCGGTGAACGGTCGCAGAACGGTCCTGTCGCCGGTCAGGACGGGTTTCACGGAGAAGTCCATGGGCGGAACTGTGCCCCACGGGAGGACGGGATTCCGAACGGATTTCCGGCCTACCGCTTCCGGTTGCGCGGCCGGGACGCCACCCAGGCCAGGACCGTGTCCGCGTACCAGTACGGCTTCCCGCCCTCCACGTGGTCGGGCGGCGGCAGCAGCCCGTGCTTGCGGTACGACCGCACGGTGTCCGGCTGTACCCGGATGTGGGCCGCGATGTCCTTGTAGGACCAGAGCCTTCGGTCGGTCACTAGCCGCACCTCCCTGCGCGCACCACGGCGGCGACCGGGGACGGCCGCCGGGGGGAGCCGGGGTGCTGCGTCGGCGATCACCAAGCCTGTTACGGGTGAACGACACCGGGTGACGGGCGGTCAGGGGCCGTTCCGGGATGTGACGGAAGACCCGTGCGCGCGTGACATGTGTGACGGGACCGGGCCCTTTGTGACACGAGTGCCACGAAGACGTACGTCCGGGGCCGGGCGTGGCGCGTTGACTCCGGGGTGGCGGGGTGGCGGGGCGGCGGGGCGGCGGGGCGGCTCGTGGGGGGCGTACGGGCGGTTGTCCGGACCATGTCGTCCGAATGTCCGGACAAAACATTGACAGGGCGGACCCGCGGGGCTAGAAACCGGGGGGAGACGCAACGGCGGGCACGGGAACGGCGGGCACGACGCCCGCCAGGAAGACGGGCACGAAGACGGGCACGACGCCCGGCACGAAGACGGGCACGAGGACGCGCACGAAGGGGAACGCGATGGCGTACGACCCGGTCGCCGGTGGCCCGGAGCGCGCGCCCGCCGTCGCCGGTTCCCCCCACCGAACGCCTCCGGCGCGGGACAGCCGACTCGCCCTGGCAGGAGCGAGGCGCGAGCGCCGACTCCCCGCTCGCACCGGCCCCGCGCCGGAGGTTCCCCCGCCCGTCGGGGCGCCGGGCGCCGACACTGCCCCACGTGTCTACGCGGACGCCCAAACCGCATACACAGTGTCGGGCGCGCCCGGCGCGCCCGGCTGCTGGGATGGACCCATGGCAGTGACCGCGACCCGGGCGTCGTGGACCGCGACCCGATCGTCGCCGGTCACCGCCCGTGAGCTGGACCAACGGCACGTCTCGACCCGTCGCCGCCATCTGTGAAGGAGTTCTCGGTCATGACGAACATCGTCAACCACTGGATCGGCGGCAAGACCGCCGAAGGCGCATCGGGCACGTACGGGCCGGTGACGAACCCGGCGACCGGCGCGGTCACCACCAAGGTCGCCTTCGCCTCGGTCGAAGAGGTGGACGCCGCGGTCGCCGCAGCCCAGGAGGCGTACCTGACCTGGGGTCAGTCCTCGCTGGCGCAGCGGACGTCGATCCTCTTCAAGTTCCGGGCGCTGCTGGACGCCCACCGCGACGAGATCGCCGACCTGATCACCGCTGAGCACGGCAAGGTGCACTCCGACGCGCTCGGCGAGGTCGCGCGCGGCCTGGAGATCGTCGACCTGGCCTGCGGCATCAACGTGCAGCTGAAGGGGGAGCTGTCGACGCAGGTCGCCACCCGCGTGGACGTGTCCTCGATCCGGCAGCCGCTCGGCGTCGTCGCCGGCATCACGCCGTTCAACTTCCCGGCGATGGTGCCGATGTGGATGTTCCCCGTCGCCATCGCCTGCGGCAACACCTTCGTGCTCAAGCCGAGCGAGAAGGACCCGTCGGCCGCCGTGAAGATCGCCGAGCTGCTCTCCGAGGCCGGCCTGCCGGACGGCGTCTTCAACGTCGTCCACGGCGACAAGGTGGCCGTGGACCGCCTCCTGGAGCACCCGGACGTCAAGGCCGTCTCCTTCGTCGGCTCCACCCCGATCGCCCGGTACATCCACACCACGGCCTCCGCGGGCGGCAAGCGCGTCCAGGCGCTCGGCGGCGCCAAGAACCACATGCTGGTGCTGCCCGACGCCGACCTCGACGCGGCGGCCGACGCCGCCGTGTCCGCGGCCTACGGCTCGGCGGGCGAGCGCTGCATGGCGATCTCCGCGGTCGTCGCGGTCGGCGCGATCGGCGACGAGCTGGTCCAGAAGATCCGCGAGCGCGCCGAGAAGATCAAGATCGGCCCCGGCGACGACCCGACGTCCGAGATGGGTCCGCTCATCACCAAGGCGCACCGCGACAAGGTGGCGTCCTACGTGGCGGGCGCGGCGGCGGAGGGCTGCGAGGTCGTGCTCGACGGCACCGGCCACACGGTCGACGGCCACGAGGACGGCCACTGGATCGGCATCTCGCTGCTGGACCGGGTGCCGACCACGGCGAAGGCGTACCAGGACGAGATCTTCGGCCCGGTGCTGTGCGTGCTGCGCGCGGACACCTACGAGGAGGGCCTGGCCCTCATCAACGCCTCCCCGTTCGGCAACGGCACGGCGATCTTCACCCGGGACGGCGGCGCGGCCCGCCGCTTCCAGCTGGAGGTCGAGGCCGGCATGGTCGGCGTGAACGTGCCGATCCCGGTCCCCGTCGGCTACCACTCCTTCGGCGGCTGGAAGGACTCCCTCTTCGGCGACCACCACATCTACGGCAACGACGGCACGCACTTCTACACCCGCGGCAAGGTCGTCACCACCCGCTGGCCGGACCCGGCCGACGCCCCGGCGGGCGTGGACCTGGGCTTCCCGCGCAACCACTGACCGCAACCGCTGACCGCGGTCACCGAGGTCCTGGTGCCCCGGCCCACCCGTGCGGGCCGGGGCACCGCCACGCGGTCTCAGCCGACCATCGCCCCGGAGTCCTTCACTTCCTCGGTGAGGTCCCCGACCTCCTGCGCGGGCGGGGCCACGATCTCCTTCGTGGCGCCGAACTTGTCGAAGTCCATGGTGACCGTCATGGCGCCGAACTCCTGCGTCAGGCGCACCGGCAGGTCCTTCTCGCCCACCCAGATGTCCATGGTGATCGAGTCGCTGCCGGTGGAGTTGAGCATGCTGTCGGCGCCGCTGAAGGCGTCCTTGAACTTGCCCATGTCCTCCCCGTCGAGCACCGCGCGGTAGTGCGTGGTGGGCTTGCCGTTGACAGTCTCCGCGCCGAGGTCCTCGACGTCGCTGGCGTACTTGAGACCCTTCATGGAGTCCGCCGGGCTGGCCCCGCCGCCGGCCCCGCTGAACGCGGCGGCGCCGGACTCGCCGAAGATCGCCGACCCGTCGATCTTCATCCACTCCTTGCCCGCGAGCGGGCCGGCGGGCTGCGGGTCGATGTCGTAGTAGTAGGCGCCGTCCACGAACAGGGTGCGCACGGTCGGGGAGTCCGTGAGGTCCTGCAACTGCACGGCCTCGGTGTCCATCTCGACGTCGAGCGCGTAGCCGTCGCCCCACGAGTACGTGCCGTCCATGGCGATCGGCTCGCCGGTCCCCAGGTCGGTCGTCGTCCTGACCTCGGCGGAGCCCAGCTCCTCGGTCCGGTCGGTGGCCCGCGAGAGCGCCGCCATGATGGTGTCGGCCTTGCTCACCGCCGTGTCGGCGGCCTTCTCGGCGCCTTCGGCCGCCGACTTGGCGCCCTCCGAACCGCACGCGGTCGCCGCGACCATCGCCGCCGCCGTCAGCCCCACCCAGGCCGCGGTGTACTTCACCTTCATGAGTCCCCACCCGTTGCCGTGTTCCTGTGATTCACCTGTGCCCAGGACTGTACCGGGCGCCACCGACAGCGCCCGGACGGCGGCCCGCCTCGCTGCGGCCCGGCCCGGCGCCGAGGGCCCCGCCTCCCCCTCTCCCTACCGCACCCGTGGTACGCGACGCCCGCCGCGTACTTCCGTGGGAGGGGCGGAGGTTCGGCCCCGGGGCTGCCCCCGATGTCGGCGGCGGCCCGTACCGTTGACGCATGGATCTTCGACTGCCCCGCGTGCGAGGGCTGCTACGGGGGCCGCGGCGGATCCTCGCCGCCGCGGCCGCCGTCGTCGTGCTCGCCGGCGCCGGGACCTGGACGGCCGTCGCCGGTGACGACCCGCCCCCGGTGCACCGCTCGGACCGGGTCGTGGCCGTGGGCGACGGGGTGCGCCTGGACACCTCGTACTTCACGGCGGGCTCCGACGGCCGCCGCCCGGCCGTCCTGCTCGCGCACGGCTTCGGCGGCAGCAAGGCCGACGTACGGGGCCAGGCGGAGGACCTCGCCCGCGACGGGTACGCGGTCCTGACCTGGTCGGCGCGCGGCTTCGGCGACTCCACCGGGAAGATCGGTCTCAACGCCCCCGACGGCGAGGTCGCCGACGTGTCCCGGCTGATCGACTGGCTGGCGCAGCGGCCCGAGGTCCGGCTGGACGAGGAGGGCGACCCGCGCGTGGGCGTGGCCGGCGGCTCCTACGGCGGCGCGGTCTCGCTGCTGGCCGCCGGGTACGACGACCGGGTCGACGCGATCGCCCCGGCCGTCACCTACTGGAACCTCTCGGACGCCCTCTTCCCGAACGGCGTCTTCAAGAAGCTGTGGGCCGGCATCTTCGTCAACCTGGGCGGCGGCTGCGACCGGTTCGAGGACGAGCTGTGCCGCATGTACCAGCGCGTCGCCGAGTCCGGGAAGCCGGACGCCGAGGCCACGGCCCTCCTCGACGAGCGCAGCCCGCAGGCCGTCGCCGACCGCATCGACGTGCCCACGCTGCTGGTGCAGGGCCAGACCGACTCCCTCTTCCCGCTGGGCCAGGCCGACCTGGCCGCCGAGGCGATCCGGGACAACGGCGCCCCGGTGGCCGTCGACTGGATCGCGGGCGGGCACGACGGCGGCGACCTGGAGACCGACCGCGTCGAGGCCCGTATCGGGGCGTGGTTCGACCGCTACCTGAAGGACGACGAGTCGGCCGGCACCGGTCCCGCCTTCCGCGTCACGCGCACCGCCGGCACCGGCAGCGGCGACGGCGAGCCCCGCCTGGAGGGCGTGAGCGCCGACTCCTACCCCGGACTGGTCAGCGACCCTCGCGCGATCGAACTGCGCGGCCGCGAGCAGTCCTTCGACAACCCGGCCGGCGCCAGCCCGCCCGCCGTCTCCGCCCTCCCCGGCATCGGCGGCTCGGGCGGACTCTCCCAGCTCTCCTCCCTCGGCATCGGCGTCTCCCTGGACTTCCCCGGCCAGCACGCCGCGTTCGAGTCGGCGCCGCTCGAGGAGGACCTCCGGATCACCGGCTCGCCGACCGCGACCGTGCACGTGGAGTCCACCAAGGACGAGGCCGTGCTCTTCGCCAAGGTGTACGACGTCGGACCGGGCGGCGCCCAGCCGGTGCTCCCCTCCCAGCTGGTCACGCCCGTCCGGGTGGACGACATCGGCGACGGCAGGGACGTGGAGCTCACCCTGCCCGCGATCGACCACGAGGTGGAGCGCGGCCACCGCCTGCGCCTGGTCCTGTCCTCCACCGACCTCGGCTACGCCTCTCCGGCCGCCCCCGCCACGTACACCGTCTCCCTGAAGGGCGAGCTGGAGGTCCCGACGGGACTCGGCGACACCGGTCAGGTGGCCGGGCTGCCCGCCTGGGTCTGGTGGGCGCCGCTCGCGGGCGCGGCGGTGGCCGCGGCCCTGCTGCTGACCGCCCGCCGCCGCACCACCGCGCCGCCGCCCGACCCCGCGCTGTCCGGCGTACCGCTCCAGATCACCGGCCTGACCAAGCGGTACGGCAAGTCCGGCGACCGGTACGCCGTGCGGGACCTGTCCTTCCGCGTGGAGCAGGGCCAGGTGCTCGGCCTGCTCGGGCCGAACGGCGCGGGCAAGACGACCACCCTGCGCATGCTGATGGGCCTGATCAGTCCGGACGGCGGCGAGATCCGCGTCTTCGGGCACGCCATCGCGCCCGGCGCCCCGGTGCTCTCCCGCGTCGGCGCGTTCGTCGAGGGCGCGGGCTTCCTGCCGCACCTGTCCGGCCGGGAGAACCTGGAGCTGTACTGGCGGGCCACCGGCCGCCCGCCCGAGGACGCGCTCCTCGACGAAGCCCTGGAGATCGCCGGGCTCGGCGACGCGCTCGCCCGCGCGGTGCGCACCTACTCCCAGGGCATGCGCCAGCGTCTGGCCATCGCCCAGGCCATGCTGGGCCTGCCCGACCTGCTCATTCTGGACGAACCGACCAACGGCCTGGACCCGCCCCAGATCCGCGAGATGCGCGAGGTGATGATCCGTTACGCGGCGGCCGGCCGCACGGTGATCGTCTCCAGCCACCTGCTGTCCGAGGTCGAGCAGAGCTGCACCCACCTGGTGGTCATGGACCACGGGCGGCTGGTGCAGGCGGGCCCGGTCGGCGAGATCATCGGCTCCGGCGACACGCTGCTGGTGGGCACCTTCGCGGCGGTCGACGCGCCCTTGGTGGAGAAGGTGGCCGCGCTGCCGGGCGTGGCCTCGGCGGCGGCGGCCGACGGCGGCCTGCTGGTCCGCCTCGGACCGGGCGGCACCGCCCGGGACCTGATCGCCGAACTCGTCCGCCTGGACGTGCCCGTGGAGTCGGTGGGCCCCCACCGGCGCCTCGAGGACGCCTTCCTCACCCTGATCGGAGACTGAGCATGAGCACGCTGGCCGACCGCGCCGCGGCCCCCGGCCCCCGGGAGGTCGCCGAGGGCTACCGCGCGGGCCGCACGCTGCCCGTGCGGGTGGAGCTGGTCCGGCAGCTGAAGCGGCGGCGCACGCTCGTCATGGGCGGCATCCTGTTCGCCCTGCCGTTCGTCCTGCTCGTCGCCTTCCGCATCGGCGGCGAACCGGGCGGCGCGAACGACCGGATCAGCCTGATGGACTCGGCCACCGCGTCGGGCGCCAACTTCGCCGCGGTGAACCTGTTCGCCTCCGCCGGCTTCCTCCTCGTCGTGCCCGTCGCCCTGTTCTTCGGGGACACGGTCGCCTCGGAGGCCGGCTGGTCCTCCCTGCGCTACCTGCTGGCGGCGCCGGTGCCCCGCGCCCGCCTGCTGTGGTCCAAGCTGGTCGTCGCCCTCACCCTCAGCCTGGCCGCGATCGTGCTGCTGCCGCTGACCGCGCTGGCCGTGGGCACGGCCGCCTACGGCTGGGGCCCGCTGGAACTGCCCACCGGCGGCAGCCTGCCCACCGGTACCGCCGCCGAGCGCCTGGCCATCACGGTGGCGTACGTCTTCGTCTCGCAACTGGTCACCGCCGCGCTCGCGTTCTGGCTGTCCACCAAGACGGACGCCCCGCTCGGCGCGGTCGGCGGCGCGGTCGGCCTGACCATCATCGGCAACGTCCTGGACGAGGTGACCGCCCTCGGCGGCTGGCGCGACTTCCTGCCCGCGCACTGGCAGTACGCCTGGCTGGACACGGTCCGCCCCGAGCTGGACTGGACCCGCCTGATCCAGGGCACGTCGCTGTCGGTGACGTACGCCCTGGTCCTCTTCGCCCTGGCCTTCCGCGGCTTCGCCCGCAAGGACGTGGTGTCCTGAGTGGTGTCCTGAGTGGGTCCTGGAAAGACGGCGGCCTCGACGAGGTCACCGGAGGATCACCCACCGGTCTCGGCGGCACGCCGCCGTACCCACTTCGAGACGCACCCGTGACGCCCCGTGCCGCACGTTCCGCCCTCCCGCGCCGTCACAGTCACGTACACCGGCGTCAACGGAACCAGGGGGCACGGAAGATGAGGCGTCACCGGACACGAGGGCCGATCGGCGCGCTGCTCGCGCTCACGGCGGCGGGCGGCCTGCTGCTCACCGGCTGCGGGGGAGGCGACGACGCGGCACAGGGCGCGAAGGACACCGCGGCGGACTCCCGGGGCGGGAACTCCGTGCCGATGCCCGCGCCCGACCGCCCGCGCGGCGAGGGCGGACAGCGCTACGACGGGGGCGCGACCACCGGCGGGACGGGAGACTCCCGGGAGATCGCCCCCGAACCCGACCTCCTCTCCACCTTCGCCCTGGACGTCGACACCGCTTCCTACGGCTACGCCCGCCGCACCCTGGCCGAGGGCCGGCTGCCCGACCCGTCGACGGTCCGGCCCGAGGAGTTCGTCAACAGCTTCCGCCAGGACTACGACCGTCCCGACGGCGACGGCTTCACGGTGACCGTGGACGGCGCCCGCACCGACGAGGAGGACTGGTCGCTGCTCCGCGTGGGCCTGGCCACCCGGGGCGCCGAGCAGGAGGGCGAACGCCCGCCGGCCGCCCTGACCTTCGTCATCGACGTCTCCGGCTCCATGGCCGAGCCCGGCCGCCTCGACCTCGCCAAGGAATCCCTCGGCACGATGACCGACCGCCTGCGCGACGACGACTCGGTCGCGCTGGTCACCTTCAGCGACGAGGCCGAGACCGTCCTGCCGATGACCCGGCTCGGCGAGCGCCGCGGCCGGATCCACGACGCCATCGACAGCCTGGAGCCCGCCGAGTCCACCAACCTCGGCGCGGGCGTCGAGACCGGCTACGACACCGCCGTCGAGGGCCGCCGCGAGGGCGCCACCAACCGCGTCGTCCTCGTCTCCGACGCGCTCGCCAACACCGGCGACACCGACGCGGACGCCATCCTCGAACGTATCGCGGACGAGCGCCGCGAGCACGGCATCACCCTCTTCGGCGTCGGCGTCGGCAGCGACTACGGCGACGCCCTGATGGAACGCCTCGCGGACAAGGGCGACGGCCACACCACGTACGTGTCGAACACCGAGGACGCACGCGAGGTCTTCTGCGAGCAGCTCCCGCGCCACATCGAGCTGACCGCCCGCGACGCCAAGGCCCAGGTCGCCTTCGACCCGGAGACGGTCGCCGAGTTCCGCCTCGTCGGCTACGACAACCGCCGCGTCGCCGACGAGGACTTCCGCGACGACCGCGTCGACGGCGGCGAGGTCGGCCCCGGCCACACCGTCACCGCCCTGTACGCCGTCCGCGTCCGGCCCGGCGCCGAGGGCCACCTCGCCACCGCCACCGTCCGCTGGCTCGACCCCGAGAGCCGGGCCCCGCACGAAGAGTCCGGCGACGTGGAGACCGGCGACCTCGGCGACTCGGTGTGGGGCGCGGACCGCGGCCTGCGGGTCACGGCGACCGCCGCCTACTTCGCCGCCGCCCTGCGCTCCCCGTACGACGGCGACGGCGACCTGCCCGGCGCACCGCGCCTCGGCGAACTCGCCGAACGAGCGGGCGCGCTGGCCGACCGCACGGAGGACCCGGACGTACGGCAGCTCGCCACGGCCGTCCGGCAGGCGGACCGGCTGACCTGACACGCACCCGTCGATCGGTTGCCCCGTTGACCCCTTACGCATGAGTAAGTTTACTCTCAAGTAAGTAACGGGAACAGGCAGCGCAACACCACTTTGATCCGCGACCGGGAGCCGACATGGGCGTACGCAGGGACCTGAAACGGGCGAGGCAGCGCGGGGACCTGGTCTCCCGCACGCGGACCGAGACCGTCCGGGACGCGCACGGCACCGTCCGCGAGGCCCGCACCGCGGCCCTGGCGTCCCGCCCCACCACGGGCAGCACCGCCGACATCCCGTTCACCAACGCGGCCGAGGCCCCCGGCGCCGTCGTCCTGCGCCGCGAGGTGAACGGCGTCTGGGAGCCGGTCACCGCGGCGGAGTTCGCCCGCGAGGTGACCGCCGTGGCCAAGGGCCTGATCGCCGCCGGTCTGGAGCCCGGCGGCCGGGTCGCCGTCATGTCCCGCACCCGCTACGAGTGGACGGTCCTGGACTTCGCGATCTGGACGGCCGGCGGCCAGACCGTCCCCGTGTACGCCACCTCCTCCGCCGACCAGGTCGAGTGGATCGTCCGCGACTCCGGCGCCCGCCACGTCGTCACCGAGACGGCCGCGGGCACCGCCACCGTCGTGGCCGCCACGGCCGGTCACGACGAGCGCCCCCGCGCCTGGGAACTCGACGCCGGCGCCCTCGCCGACCTCACCGCCCTCGGCCTGGGCGTCACCGACGAGGAGGTCACCAAGCGCCGCACCGCCCTGACCCCGGACTCGGTGGCGACCGTCTGCTACACCTCCGGCACCACCGGCCGCCCCAAGGGCTGCGTCCTCACCCACGCCAACCTGCACGCCGAGGCCGCGAACACGGTCGAACTGCTGCACCCGATCTTCAAGGAGGTCACCGGCCAGACCGCCTCGACCCTCCTCTTCCTGCCCCTCGCCCACATCCTCGGCCGCACCATCCAGATCGCCTGCCTGCTGGCCCGCATCGAGCTCGGCCACTTCCCGAGCATCAAGCCCGACGAACTCCGCCCGGCACTCAAGGAGTTCCGCCCGACGTTCCTGGTCGGCGTGCCGTACCTCTTCGAGAAGATCCACGACACGGGCCGCGCGACCGCCGAGAAGATCGGCCGCGGCGCCTCCTTCGAGCGCGCCCACCGCCTCGCCGTCCGCTTCGGCGCGGCCCACCTGGAACGCTTCCTCGGCCGCGGCAAGGGCCCCGCCCCCGCCCTGTGGGCCGGCTGGGCCCTGTACGACCTGCTGGTCTACCGCCGGGTCCGGTCGGAGCTCGGCGGCCGGATGCGCTACGCCATCAGCGGCGGCTCCCCGCTGGAGCGCGACCTCAACCTGTTCTTCTACGCCGCCGGAATCATGGTCTACGAGGGTTACGGCCTCACCGAGACCACCGCCGCCGCCACCATCGTCCCGCCGCTCGGCCCGCGCCCCGGCACCGTCGGCCCGCCGATCCCCGGCACGGCCGTGCGCATCGCCGACGACGGCGAGGTGCTCGTCAAGGGCGGCATCGTCTTCGGCGCCTACCGGAACAACCCCGGGGCCACCGACGCCGCCCTCACCGACGGCTGGTTCGCCACCGGCGACCTGGGCTCCCTCGACGACGACGGCTACCTCACCATCACCGGCCGCAAGAAGGACCTCCTGGTCACCTCGGGCGGCAAGAACGTCTCCCCGGCCGTCCTGGAGGACCGCCTGCGCAGCCGGCCGCCCGTCGCCCAGTGCCTCGTCGTCGGCGACAACCGGCCCTTCGTCGCCGCCCTGGTCGCCCTCGACCCGGACGCCGTCGCCCACTGGCTGGCGGTCCGCAAGCTCCCCGCCGGCACTCCGCTGTCCGAGCTCGTGCGGGACGAGAGGATGCGCGCCGACGTGCAGAAGGCCGTCGACCACGCCAACGCCGCCGTCTCCCGCGCCGAGTCCATCCGCGCCTTCCGCATCGTCGACGGCGAGTTCACCGAGGAGAACGGGCTGCTCACCCCGTCCCTGAAGGTGAAGCGGCAGGCGGCGGTGACGGCGTACGCCGACGAGATCGAGGCCCTGTACGCCGCGCCGGGACGCTGACGCCGGGCGCACCCCGGTTCCGACGACGGCATGCGAAAGGGGGCGGGCCGCCGATGCGCTCGGCGGCCCGCCCCTCGGCCGGCGTCAGCCGTTGCCGCCGCCCTCGCCGTTGGAGGACAGGATCGAGACGTCCTCCAGCAGGTGCGCCAGCGCGCCGTCGCGCTTGGACTGCGTGGAGTTCTCGGCGCACTGCTGGGTCAGCTCGTCCGACAGGATCGGCACGTCCTGGATCGGCACGAGGTTGACGACGCTGACCGGGATGTCGCTCACCGCGATGCAGGGCTTGTTGAACGAGCCCTGGATGAGCGCCATCTGCGGGCTCATGTTGCCGTGGGTCGCCGAGTTGCCGAAGTACTGCGAGGCGCCGTTGCCGTTCGCGGAGACGGGGCCGCTGTCGTCGCCGATCGCCATCGCCTGCGGGGCCGCGGCAGCGGAGGCGCCCATGACGGAGGCGGCGATCGCCGCGTAGGCGACTACCTTCTTGATCATTTGGCCAGTCCTTTCTGAAAAACCCCGTCCACCGGAGCGCTCTGGTCAACTCCGTGTACGCGGCCGGGTTTCTCCCGTTCACTCTGTCGGCGGACAGGGGGAAATGTGTGCGGGTCCGTGTTTCCCCGCGATTTCCCGGCGTCTTTTCCAGGGACTTCGAGATGTCGTGCGGGCCAACCGGGTGAACGCCCGCAACCAATCACTCCGCACCGGGTTGATGAGGCCGTAGGACAGTGCGTCGCTACGACGAAAGGAACGCGAAGTGCTCAAGAAGGCAATGGTCGCCGCGGCGGCTGCCGCTTCTGTGATCGGCATGTCCGCTGCTGCCGCCCCCCAGGCCCTGGCCATCGGGGACGACAACGGGCCGGCCGTGGCCAACGGCAACGGCGCCTCGTCGTCGTTCGGCAACTCGGCGACCGACGGCGACATGAGCCCGCAGCTGTCGCTGGTCGAGGGCACGCTGAACAAGCCGTGCGTCGGCCTCGAGGACATCAACGTCGCCGTCATCAACCTGGTGCCGATCCAGGACGTGCCGATCCTGTCGGACGACCTGGCGCAGCAGTGCGCGGACAACTCCACGCAGGCCAAGCGGGACGGTGCGATCTCGCACGTCCTGGAGGACCTGTCGGTGCTGTCGGCGAACGGCGAGGGCTGAGCCGTACCGCGCCCGGCTCGGGCGGCCCGCTGACTTCCCCGCGGGCCGCCCGGCCGTGACCGGGCCGGGTTTTTCGCCGGGCGAGCGGAATGACGTCGTCGCTCTCCTGGGGGAACGGCCGGGCCGTGTCGTGATGCATCCGGGTGAATTTCCCGGTGTCCCACGTTCGGTAGTTTCCCCGACCGTCAATTCCTCGTTTGCAGGCTGCAGGTCATGGTGCGAGCCGTCAATGCTGTGCTCGCGCGGTTTCGGCCGTCATTCAGTCATGACCGCAGAGAAGGGAAAGTTCATGAAGAAGAGCGCTGCTGTCGTCGCGGGCGCGATCATGGCCCTCGGCATGGCCGCCCCGGCCTTCGCCGACGCGGGTGCCGAGGGTGCCGCCGTCGGCTCCCCGGGTGTCCTGTCCGGCAATGTCGTCCAGGTCCCCGTGCACGTGCCCGTCAACGTGTGCGGCAACACCATCAACGTGATCGGTCTGCTGAACCCGGCGTTCGGCAACGAGTGCGAGAACGACTGACGTCGTTCCGCACCGACCGGCTGCGTCACGGCCGGCCTTGACCAACTCGTTTGGTTCGGGGCCGGCTTTCCCCCTTTCTGCGGCCTGCCCGCAGCCGGTACTCCAGCCATCTCTACCAGCAGGAAGACAACGAGAGTGCGACAGACCCTGAGCAGGGGGATGGTCGCGGCAGCCGCCGCGACGGGCATCCTTTCCCTGTGCGGCAGCCCCGCCCTTGCCGACTCGCATGCGGACGGGGCCGCCAAGAACTCGCCGGGCGTCGCGTCCGGCAACGCCGTCCAGGTGCCGGTCGACGTGCCGGTGAACGCCTGCGGCAACACCGTCGACGTGATCGCCGCGCTGAACCCGGCCTTCGGCAACGAGTGCGAGAACTCCTCGGACGAGCACACCGGCGACTTGGGCTCCGGCTACGGTTCGGACGACCAGAACGGCGGGTACGGCGGATCGCACGCCGACGACGTCGACACCGCCTCCGGAGCCGTCGCGGACGGCGAGGCCGTGGGCTCGCCCGGCGTCGGCTCCGGCAACGCCGCGCAGGTGCCGGTCGACGTGCCGGTGAACCTCTGCGGCAACACCGTCGACGTGATCGCGGCGCTCAACCCGGTCTTCGGCAACTCCTGCGACCAGCAGCAGGAGGAGCCGCCCGGCTACGGCGAGGAGGAGCCGCCGCCTCCGACGACTCCGCCCACCGAGGAGGAGCCGCCGCCCCCGGCCGAGGAAGAGGAGCCCCCGCCGTCCGGCGAGGAGGAGACCCCGCCGCCCGCGGGCGAGGAGGAGACCCCACCGTCTGCGCACGAGGAGCAGCCGCCGGTCCTCGCGGAGACCGGCAGCGAGGCCATGGTGGGCACGGCCGCCGCCAGCGCCGGGCTGATCGCCGCCGGCGCGATCCTGTACCGGCGCAGCCGCCCGGCCGCCCGCCGCTGACCCGCCCCGCCGCCCCCGGCCGACCCCGCACGGTCGACCGGGGGCGCGGTGCTGCCCGGCAAGCCGCACGCCCTGCGCGCGCCGCACGCCCTGCGCGGGGGGCGCGCTTCGCCGGGGCGGTGGTTCGCCGGGCAGTCACGGGGCGCGGTCCGTGGCCGGCCGGGAGCGCGGTGTCTCTTCCCACCGGGTCGGGCCGGGTTCGCGAGGGGCGCGCCGGGGCGCCCGGGTCCGGGGCGCGGCCCGCGCCTCGCGGTGAGCGGCTCGCCCGGGCGTGGGTTCGCCCAGGGGGCCGTGCGTTCCTCGCCCGGCCCGGCGGGACGCCGCCGTGTCCGCTGCCCGGCGCGCGGAAGGCCGGGTGCGTCAGTGGCTGCCCGCCCTGTCCTCCTCCGCACGGTCCGCGCGGTCCGCACTCTCCGCGCGGTCGGGGGAGGGCGCCGGGGCCTGGCGTACGACGCGGGGGCGGGCCGGTGTCGTAGTGCGCGGGTCGGAGTGGGGCCCCCGGTGCGGGCGGGCCAGGAGGCGGTCGGTCACGTGGCGCCCCCACAGGGACCACAGGGCCCGGCCGGGCGCCCGGTCGTCCGGGGCGTGCCAGGCCAGTTCGCGTCCGTCGGGGGCGGGACGCAGGGCACTCAGCGGCGCGTAGTTCTCCACGACGAAGGCCCGCCCCGGCCGCGGCGCCCCGTCCGGCAGCGGGCGGTGGGTCAGGTCCAGGTGCTGGGCGCGTACGACGTCCAGCCCGGCGGTGTCGGTGAACAGCCGGAACTGGGCGCCCGGACGCGGGTTGAAGTCGAGCAGGTGGTAGCGGCCCGTCGTCCCGCAGCGGCGGAAGTCGAGGTCGAGGATGCCCCGGTAGCCCAGCTCACCGGTGATCCGCTCGGCGAGCGCCCGCACCCGCGGGTTCGGCGTCCAGCGGCCGACCGCCGTCAGGCCGGCACCCCGGGGCCTGGCGCGGGTCTTGCGGCCGGGTCCGCCCGCGCGGAGCGCGCCCGATCGGTCGGCGTACCCGTGGAAGAACCAGTCGCGGTCCGGCCCCGGCGGCAGGAACGCCTGGAGCAGCAGCCGGCTGCCGGCCTCCTCGGCCCGTGCGTACAGCTCCCGCGCCTCCCGCGCCGACCGCACCAGCGCGGTGCTGCGCAGCCCGCCGCCCGGAGGCACCAGCCAGGGCCGGCTCCACTTCGCCACCACCGGCAGCCCGAGCCGCCAGGCTGCTCGGGCGGCGTCGTCCGGCCCGTCCGGTACGAGCGTCTCGGGGTGCGGGACGTCCAGCGACGCGCACACACCCGCCAGCTCCGCCTTGTCGGCCACCCGCCCGGGCAGCGCGCCGGGCAGGTCGGGCAGCAGGTACAGGGGCGCCAGCTCGGCCCGCGTCAGCCCCACCGCGACCGCGCACGCGTCGTCCATCGGAATCAGCACCGCGGGCCGGGCGACCCGCGCGGCGACCCGGCGCAGCGTCGCCACGACGCCGGCGGGCGACGCACCGGGCGGCGGGGGAGTGTGCAGCCGGCTCACATAGCGGGAGGCGCCGACCGGGCTTCCGGCGCAGTCGGCGACCAGGTGCACCTCGATGCCCGCGCGGCCGAGCGAACGCACGGCACCCAGCGTTCCGTGGTGAAAGGGATTCCGGTCGGTCCGCAGCAGAACGGCGGGGACGCGGGTGTCGAACAGCGACACGGGAGACTTCCTTCGTATTCGTTTCGGGTCACCGAAGCGGGCGAGCGGCCCACTCGAAAGCCGTAACCGCGGTGGCGTGACGGCATTTCATATGACTGAGTGTCAGTAATGCCAGTAATGCGAGTGATGCCTTTGATTCAGGCGAGGAAGGGAGCCGACATGGCCGTACGGCGGACACGGACCCGGCCGGGGCGGCCGGCGTACGCGGTGGCGGCGGCGCTCGCGGCGGCGGCCCTGCTGGCCGCGAGCCCCCAGGTCGCCGCCGGAGAACCGCCACCGCCCGCACCGGCCCCGCCGGCCGCCCAGGCACCCGCGGCGGCCGCCGCCCCCGCCTTCGGCGCCTACCTCGACTACGGCCCGCGCGGCGTGGCCCGGATGGCGGAGCTGAGCCACTGGCTGGGCGGCGCCGAACTGAGCGTCGGGCACACCTACCTGCCCGGCGACCGCTGGAGCAACATCGCGGGCGCCCCCGGTTTCCTCGACGTGTGGGCCGACTGGCGCACCCGCGAGGCCGACCGGATGCTCGTCCTCAACGTGCCCATGATGGAGCGCAACGAGGAAGGGCTCGACGACGACGAGGTGCGCGCCCTCCTGCGCCAGGGCGCCGCCGGACGCTTCGACCACCACTACCGCGCCCTCGCCGAACGGCTGGTCGAACTGGGCGTGCCGGACACGGTCCTCGTGCTCGGCTGGGAGATGAACGGCACCACGTACAGCCACCGCTGCGGGCCGGACCCCGAGGCCTGGAAGACGTACTGGAACAGGATCGTCACCACCATGCGCGCGGTGCCGGGGCAGAAGTTCCGCTTCGACTTCACCCCGAGCCGCGGCCGGGACGCCATTCCCTGGACCGAGTGCTATCCGGGGGACGCCACGGTCGACATCATCGGCATGGATTCCTACGACCAGCCGCGCGGAATGCCGTTCGACGAACAGGTGACGGAACCCTACGGACTCCAGGCGCACGTGGATTTCGCCAAGGCGCACGGCAAGCCCATCTCCTATCCGGAATGGGGACTGTTCCGCAACGGCGACAACGCCGAGTACATGCGGCGCATGCTCGCCTGGATGGACGAGCACAAACCCGTGTACAACACGCTCACCGACTACTGCCCGCACGGCGTGTGGCAGTGCGACGACAATCCCCGGTCCACGGCCGTCTACCGGTCCGTGCTCTTCGGCCGAACCGACGAACCCGCGCCCGAGGTCCCGGAGCCGACCACCCCCACGGTGCCCCCGGTGCCCACCGTGCCCGAGCCCGCCGCCGGTTGCTCTCCGCTGAACCTCGGCGACTGGGTCGAGTACTGGCTCGGCGGGAAGCTCTGCGTGCGCCTCGACTGGTACTCGCGCCACAAGTAGCCGTCCGCACCGGTGGCGGCGGGGCCGGTCAGGTCCGGTCGCCACCGGTGTGCTCCTTCCGTTCCCGCCGGCGCCGCAACAGCTCCTTGCCCCGCCGGCGCGCGGCCACGTCGCACAGGGCCGCCGTCAGCAGCGGTGCCGTGCGCCGCCGGGCCAGCAGCAGCCGCTGGTTCGCCACCGGCTCCGGGCGCCAGTGGTGCTTGTACGGCTCGTCGCCCCGCAGCAGGCTCAGCGTGGAGCGCCCCGGCGACCGGGCGTGCTCCGCGCACGCGTCCAGCAGCATCACGGCCACGTCCGCCTTCCGTTCCCGCAGCCGGGGATGGGCGCCGTACAGATAGCCGCCCGCCAGCCGCCGCGCCAGCAGCGTCACGTCCACGGCCACCACCTCGCCGTCCATCCGGAACTCGGTGACCACCGCGTCCCCGGAGCGCACCATCGGCCCCACCGCCCGCACCAGGTGGTCGCGGAACCGGGTCCGCAGGTGCTCGCCGGTCACCTTCCGGCCCTGCCACTGGAGCCGGTGCAGCTCCAGCAGCCGGCGCAGCGCCGCGTCCACCTCGCCGGGCGGGACGGTACGGCTGACGACGCCGAGCGCGTCGAGCCTGCGCAGTTTGGCGCGGACCCGCTGCTGGGACTTGGCCGAGGGCAGCCGGGCGATCAGCTCGGGCAGGGGCGCGGCGGGCAGTTCCAGGCACAGCGAGTCGGGCACCCGGTGCCGCGGCCCGCGCCAGCGGTCCCAGACCCGCTCGGCGGCGGCGCCCGGCCGTACCTCGCGCAGGTCGATCAGCGCGGTGCGGGCCGCCCGGGACAGCGCCCCGGTGAGCGCGGCCACCGCGGCGTCCCCGCGCCCGTCGTCCAGCAGCACGTCCCCGTAGTCGGAGATCGCCCCGCCCAGCGGCACCAGCGCCGGGACCGGACGCCGTACGAGGGTCAGCGGCGCGGCGGCGACCAGTTCGCCGCCGTCGCGGACCAGCAGCACCCGCAGCCGGCCGGGCACGCCGTACGAACGCCACCACGCGTGCAGCCAGGCATGGCTCTGGAACGGGGTCGCCGCCGCGCACCGGCGGTGCAGCCGGCCCCAGTCCGCCGCCAGCGCGGCGAAGCGGCCCTCGTCGGTGACCAGTTCCGTCGTGTACACCGGCGGCGAGCACGGCACCGGGTGCGCGCTCGGGCACGGCGCCCGGTGCGTCGCCGGGTACGTCGTCACAGCTGCCCGCGGACGTCGGCGGCCGGGGCGGGGCCGGGCACGGGCGCCGCCGCGCGGCCGGACTCCCGCGCGGCCCGGCGCGGACGGACCAGCAGCGCGAGCCCGCCCAGCAGCCCGCCCGCGCTCGCGCCGACCAGCCCGGTCACGGCGGCCGACGCCGAGGACGGCTCGGTCGGCTCGGTGGCGCGCGCGAACTGCCGCAGCTGGACGTGGGTGTCGTCGGCGGACGCCGCCGCGTGCCGGGTCAGGGCGCGGGCGACCGCGTTGGCCATGTCGGCGGCCTCCACCGGGCGGGAGGAGGTGGCCGTCACCGAGACCATCGGCGCGTCCGGCGAGGTCGCCGTGCGCACGCTCTCCTCCAGGGTCGTCAGCGGCACGCCCGCGTGCATCTGCGCGTCCCCGAGCACCGCGAGCTGGGTGGCGACCCGGCCGTAGGCCTGCGCGAAGCCCAGCGCGGACGCCGGGTCGGACTCGTCGGCGGGGACGGCGACGACGTAACTGGTCGCCGAGTAACGGTCGGGGGTGAGCAGGCCGTAGCCGGCACCGAGCAGTCCCCCGGCGAGGACGCCGGCCGCGAGCACGGACCACGGCGGCAGGGCGCGCACGCGGCGCAGGACGGGGCGCAGGGCGGGACGCAGGGCGGCGAGCGCACGGCGGGGGCGGGAGGGCGGGGCGGCCTCCTCGTCCGGTGCCGTGGTGCCCTTGGTTGCCGCGGTTGCCGTGGTGTCGGCCGGGGGGCGGGTCATGGACTCGGTCATGCGGAACTGACTCCCTGGGGTGCCGGGGACAACGGGTGCGTGAGGGTGGCCGCGTACACGTCCATCAGCCGGGCGGCGCTGCGGGTGACGCAGTAGTGGCGGGCGGCCTCGGGCGCGGAACGGGGCCCGGGGCCCGGTCCGGCGGCGGCGCGGACCTCGGCGAGCGCGCGGGCGTAGTCCTCCGCGCCGCCGGTGACCCGCCGGGCCGTGGGCGCGGCGTCACGCGGCAGGTCCTCGATCGCCGGGCAGGAGGCGTAGAGCACCGGCAGCCCCGACGCCAGGCCCTCCACGGCCGCCAGGCCGAAGGCCTCCTCGGCCGACGGCGCGGCGAGCACGTCCATCGCCGAGGCGAGGGACGGCAGGTCGGGGCCGGGGGAGCCGTCGGGGACGTAGGGGCGTTCGCCGGTGAGCAGGACACGGTCGGCGACCCCCGCCTCGCGGGCGGTGCGGCGCAGGACGTGCTCCTCGGGGCCCCCGCCGACCAGCAGCAGCCAGCAGTCGTCCGGGAGCCGGGCCAGCGCGCGGACCAGCACGTCGAACCGCTTGCCCGGGGCGAGCCGGCCGACGCCGCCGACGACGTACGCGTCCTGGGGCAGGCCGAGGCGGCGGCGGGTGCGCAGGCGGGCCACCGGGTCGAAGCGGAAGCGGGCCAGGTCGATGCCGTTGGGGACGACCTCGATGCGGGGCGCGGGCACGCCCCACCGCTTCAGCCGGTCGGCGACGGTGGGCGAGACGGCGACCGTGGCGCTGCCCAGCCGCTCCCCGGCCAGGTACAGCGCGCGGACGCCGGAGGTGAGCGGGCGGCCCTCCATCTGGGAGTCGCCGAGGGAGTGTTCGGTGGCGACGACGGCGCGTACGCCGGCCAGGCGGGCGGCGAGGCGACCGTAGAGGCAGGCACGGTAGAGGTGGGTGTGCACCAGGTCGTAGCCGCCGGTGCGGATCAGCCGGGTCAGGCGGGGCAGCGCGGCCAGGTCGCGGTTGCCGGCCATGCCGAGGTGGACGACGTCGACGCCGTCGGCCGTCAGCCCGTCGGCGACCGGGCCCGGGTTGGTGAGCGTCACGACGTCGCAGTCGACGGGGAGGTGGCGCAGGAGCAGCCGCAGCTGCTGCTCGGCGCCGCCCACGCCGAGGCCGGTGATGACGTGCAGGGCCTTCACCTCACACCCCCGTCGCGGGACGGCGGCGCAGGCGGTGCAGCCGGGTCTTCAGCAGCAGCCGTACGGCCGTGTCCCGCTGCCCCACGTGCACGCGGGGCAGCGCGTGCGGGCCGGTGAGCGGGCCGGGGTCGATGGCGCAGGCGTACGTGTACCCGGCGGCCCGTACGGCGTCGGCGGCACGGGCGTCGACCGTGCCGTAGGGGTAGCAGAAGCCGGTGACCGGGGCGCCGGTCAGCTCGGTGAGCAGGGCCCGGCTCTGCGCGGTCTCGGCCTTCAGCGCGGCGTCGTCGGCGGCGGTCAGGTCGACGTGGGTGAGGCCGTGCGAGCCGATCTCGACACCCTCGGCGGCGGCGTGCCGGATGCCGTCGGCGGTCAGCAGGGGCTTGCGCGGGCCCAGCGGGTCCCACGCGTTGTCGCCGTCGAGCCGCCCCGGCAGGACGAAGAGGGTGGCCCCGCAGCCGTGGCGGCGCAGGCGGGGCAGGGCGTGCTCGACGAAGTCAGCGTACCCGTCGTCGAAGGTCAGCCCGACCAGCCCCCGGCCCTCGCCGCGGGCCCGCGCCGCCAGCAGCTCGGCCACGGACACCCCCCGCAGACCGCGCCGGCGCAGCCAGCCGAGCTGCGCGTCCAGCCGCTCGGGCGTGACCGTGACGCGGTACGGGTCGTCGGAGGCGTCGCCGACGGAGTGGTACATCGCCACCCAGGGGACGGTGCCGGGGCGGGCGGCGGCTCCGGTGCGCGTACGGGGGCCGGTGCGGGCGCGGAAGTCAGCCGGGCCGGCGGAGACGGCGGAGACGGGAGCCGGGACGGAGGCGGAAGCGGAAGCTGATGCTGATGCGGCCATGCGGGAGCCTTCGTGTGACGGGGCGGAGGGAACGGTGGACGGACTCCAGGGCGGGAGCGACGCCCTGGACGCCCAGGGCCAGGCCGAGGACGGCGAAGACGCCGACGACGGCCGCGGCACCGGCGGCGAGGGCGACGGCGGGGGAGCCGCCGGGACCGGTGAACCGGTCCGCGACCAGCGCGCCCACGACCGTCGCCCCGACCGCCGCCGGGACCGGCCGGCCCAGGTCGCCGAGGACGCGTGGCACGCGCACGGGGACGCTGCGCGGACCCATCCCGGCGAGCAGCAGGGCGGCGGTGACGGTGATGCCGGCGGCGTTGGCGGCGGCGATCCCGGCCACGCCCCACGGGCCGACGGCGAAGGCGCCGATGCCGGCGGTGGCGGCGATGCCGGTGGCCATCGCGCCGAGCGGGTACCAGCTGGCGCGGCCCGCCGAGAAGTACGAGCGGGCCAGCGCGCCCACCACCGTCTGGCCGAGCAGCCCGACGGCGTACACGCGCATCACGCCCGCCGTCGCCGCCGTGTCGGCGGCCGTGAACGCGCCGCGCTGGAAGAGCAGCTGGATCATCTGCGGTGCGCAGGCCACGACCATGGCCGTGCCCAGCAGCACCAGACCGGCGGCCAGCGCCACGTCCCGCTCCACCCGGTCGCGGGCCCGCTCGGTGTCGCCGTCGGCCACCGCCCGCGCCACCACGGGGAAGGTGACCGTGCACAGCATCAGCGACAGCGTCATCGGGATCTGGGCCACCTTCTGCGCGTAGTTCAGGTGCGAGATGGCGCCGGAGGGGAGCCCGGAGGCGAGGAAACGCTCGATGACGACCTGGGACTGCCGGCACAGGGCGAAGAGCAGGACGGTGCCGAACAGGGCGAGCGCGAGGGGGCGTGCCGGGTCGTCCCTTTCGGTGCTCGTGGTCCGGGCCGTGCCGTCGCCGTCCTTCCGGTGGCGCAGCTGCCCGAGCAGGGACGGCAGTTGCGCCGCCACCATCAGCACGCCGCCGACCGCGACCCCGACGGCCGCCGAGCGCACCCCCCAGCGCCCGCCGAGCACGAACATCGCGGTGATGAGGCCGGTGTTGTAGGCGACGTAGATCGCCGCCGGTGCCAGGAACCGGCGGTGCGCGCGCAGGGCGGCGCTGCAGTACCCGGCCAGCCCGAAGCTGACGACGCAGGTGGCGGTCAGGCGGGTGCAGTCGACGGCCAGGGCGTGGTCGGGCAGGCCGGGGGCCAGGGCCCGCACCAGCACCGGCGCCGCGACGACGGCCAGCGTGCCGGCCGCGGCGAAGGCGAGGGCCAGCCGGGGCAGGGTGGCGGCGACCAGCGCGCGGACCGGGTCGCCGGGGACGGTGCCCTGCGCGCGGCGGGCCAGAGCGAGGCTGAACATCGGCACCAGCGCGAAGGCCAGCCCGTCCTCGATGAGCAGCGTCGCCGCGAACTCCGGCACCGTCCAGGCCACCAGGAAGGCGTCCGTCTCGCGGCCGGCCCCGAACAGCCGGGCCAGCGCCTGGTCCCGGACCAGCCCGAGCACCGACCCGGCCACCGACAGCACGGCCGTGAGCAGCGCGGCGCGGGCGAGGAGGCCTGAGGAGGGCCGGCCCTCGGCGGGCGCGGCGGCTTCCGTCTCCTGGGTGCCGACGGTCCGGGCAGCGGGCACCGCCGCCTCGTCCGGGGCGTGTACTGCGGGAGTCTTCACGGGGGCGGCACCTCCCCGGGGCCCGGGCCGGGGCGGTGGCGGCGGCGCGCGCCGGTCCTCGGTCCGAAGGCGGTACGGAGAGCCGTGCCCACCGCGGGCCACCGCCCCGGCCGGGGCTTCCCACCGGGCCGGCGGCCGGTGCGTGGCGCTGGTTCGGTGCGCGGCGCGGGCTCCGTGCTCGGGGTGCGGGGCGTGCCGGTGCGGCGTCCTGTACTGGGACCGCGTCCCGTACTTGGGCCGCGTTGCTCGCTCGGGTCGTTTTCCGTGCCCGGGCCGTGTTCCGCGCTGGGACCGTGTTCCTCGCCCGGGTCGTGTTCCGTGCCCGGGTGGTGTTCCGTACTCGGACCGTGTTCCTCGCCCGGGCCGTGTTCCGTACCTGGGCCGTGTTCCGCGCTGGGACCGTGTTCCTCGCTCGGGTCGTGTTCCGTGCCCGGGCCGTGTCCCGTGCTCGGACCGTGTTCCTCGCTCGGGTCGTTTTCCGTGCCCGGGTCGTGTTCCGTGCCCGGGCCGTGTCCCGTGCTCGGACCGTGTTCCTCGCCCGGGTCGTGTCCCGTACCCGGACCGTGTTCCGCACCCGGGCCGCGCTCCCGACCAGGCCCGCGTCCCGTACCGGCCCGTGGCCCCGTCGCGAACCCGGGGTCCGCGGCGGCTCCGGCCCAGGTCCCTGCCCCGTCCCCGTCCCCGGCGCCGGCCCGCGTCCCCGCCCGGGCCGCGGCTCCCGCACCTTCCCCCAGCCCCCACCACGCCGCCAACCCGAAGCACACCGCCGTCAGTACGGTCGAAGGCCCGCCGATGTCGGCGTACGCGAAGTCGGTCAGCTGCCACACCAGCAGCCCGCAGGCGACCAGCGCGCAGTCCTGCCCCGCCCGCCCGGAACGCCGCGCCGCACGCAGTCTCCGCAGCCCGAGCACGAGCAGCGCCAGCCAGCTCCCCGCGAGCGCGAGCAGCCCGATCAGCCCCTGCTCGGCCAGGACCAGCAGGTACATGTTGTGCGGCGACAGCAGCGGCTGCCTGCGGTAGCCCGCGCCGGCGCCGTCGGTCTCGCTGCCCGAGGACAGCGCCAGCGAGGCGTGCGAGTCGCGGTGCTCGGGGAAGCCCTTCAGCCCCACGCCCGTCAGCGGCCGCTCGCGCCACATGCCGACGGCCGCCGCCCACATGGTGTACCGGTCGGTCACCGACTGGTCGGGCGCGTCGGCGACCCGGGTGATGCTGCCGACCCGCTCCTGGAGCATCGCCGTGCCCACCCCGAACCCGCCCACCAGCACCACGCCCGCCGCCACCACGGCCGCCCCCACCGCCAGCGCCCGCCGCACCCCCGCGAGCAGCAGCTGCGCCGCGCACGTCAGAGCCGTCGCGATCCACGCCCCGCGGCTGAACGACAGGGCCAGCGGCAGCAGCAGGGCGAGCGCGCACCCCGCGGCGAGCAGCCGCTGCCGCGCCGGCGTCCGGCCCAGCGCCAGCCCCACCGCACAGACCAGGCCCAGGGAGACCACCGTGGCCATGCCCATCACGTCCTGCGGCCCGAAGGTGCCCACGGCCCGGACCTGCTCGCCCTGGTAGGAGGCCCCGGTCCCGGTGACGTACTGGTGGACGCCGACCGCCCCCTGCCACGCCGCGAGCCCCACCATCGACCACGCGAGCAGCCGCACGTCACCGCGGTCGCGGACCAGCAGCAGCACGGCGGCGGGGACGAGGACGAAGACCTGGAGGTAGCGGCCGAGGCCGGTGAGCCCCGCCCCCGGCGACAGCGCGCCCATGGCGGCGACGGCGAGCCCTAGCACGGGCAGCCCCAGCACCACGGCCGCCCTGCCGGACAGGGGGCGCCGCCGGTCCCGTACCAGCCGGACGGCGCAGTACAGCACCGCCAGCCCCGAGGCCACGTCCGCCGGGTGGGCACCGTCCGCGCCGTCCCCCGCGACCGGCAGGGCGAGCAGCGCGACGACCGCCACCACGGCCAGCACGGGCGGCAGCCGCCGGCGTACGCGCGCCGTGGACACCAGGGGCAGGGCGTGGGCCACCTCGCTCAGCTCCCCGTCGGACGCACGAGCGCGACGGCCGTGCGCAGCAGGATGCAGACGTCCTGCCACAGCGACCAGTCGTCGATGTAGGCGTTGTCGAAGCGGGCCCGGTCCTCGATGGAGGTGTCGCCGCGCAGCCCGTTGATCTGGGCCAGGCCGGTGATGCCGGCCGGGGCCCGGTGGCGGGCCGCGTATCCCGGGTGGGTCTGGCTGAACTGCGCGACGAAGTACGGGCGTTCGGGGCGCGGGCCGACCAGGCTCATGTCGCCCCGGAAGACGTTCCACAGCTGGAGCAACTCGTCGAGCGAGGTGCGGCGCAGGAAGCGGCAGAACCAGGGCATCCGCCGCTCGTCCGCCACGCTCCACCGGGTGGCCGACTCGTGCGCGTCGGCCGGGCGGTGGGTGCGGAACTTCAGCAGCGTGAACGGCGCGCCGTCCTTGCCGATGCGCTCCTGCCGGAACACCACGCCCGGCCCGCCGGCCACCCTCAGCACGGCCGCGCAGGCCAGCAGCAGCGGGCCCAGCAGCAGCAACAGCGCCCCGGACACCGTCACGTCCAGCACCCGTTTGCCGGCACCGCCCGGCCGCCGGGCGTCCGGCTCCAGGCGCCGGCAGGCGAATCCGGCGAGCCGGTCCCGGCCCGGGGACGGGAGGGCGGGGGCGTCGGCGCGGGACGGGGCGTCCGCCTCGACCTCCCACACCACGCACCCCGACTCGGCCAGCGCCCGCAGCAGCGGGCCCTGACGGCCGCGCACGGACGGGTGCACGGCCAGGACGTCCCGTACGCCGTTCTGCACGACCGCCCGCCGCACCTCCTCGCCCGTGGTCAGCACGGGCAGGCCGCCCGGGGTGCCGCCGGGCTCGTCGGCCACGAGCCCGACCGGGCGCACACCGCAGCGCGGCTCGCGCAGCACGGCCGAGGCCACGCGCTGCGCGGTCGCGACGGGGCCGACGACGAGGGCGGCGCGCGGGCGGACCCGCAGCGCGGTACGGCGCCGCCGGTGCACGACGCCCCGGCCCGCACAGCCCGTCGCCGCGTGCAGGAGGAAGCCGAGGAGCAGGGTGCGGGCGGACAGCGCGTGCGGTGGGGCGTACGCCGCCACGAGCGCCCCGAGCGACAGCCAGAGCACCGCGATACGGCCGCACAGGGCGGGCAGGTCGTCCAGCGCGCCCGGCAGCCGGCGGACGGGGCGCGGGCGCAGCAGCAGCGAGGCGGCGACCAGCAGGGCCGCGAGCAGTGGCTGGTGCGGGGCGCCGGTGAGGACCAGCGAACCAGGCAGGGCCGCCGTGCCGTCCGCCACGATCAGCGGCAGCGGGGAGTCCGGCCGCGGGGCGGGACGTCCGGCGGGGAGCCGGAAGCCCTCGGTGCCGACGCGCCGCGGCAGTACCGAGACGGGGGAGGCGCCGAGATCGCGCGGCTGGCCGGCGGGGGTGGGGACGGTGCTTTCCGCGGTCACGGGTGCGTGGACTCCCTGTACTCGGTGGACGCGACGACCGGCCGGCCCATGGGCCGGGGGAGGGCGCGCGCAGCGCCCGCCGCCCCGCGTCCGGCCGCTCCCGCCTCGCCGAGGAGGTCGGCGTACACCGCGGCGACCGCGGCGGCGGTGTGGCGTACGTCGTGCGCGGACCGGACGTGCGCGCGCCCCCTCAGGCCCAGTGACGTGCGCAGCGGCGCGTCGAGCAGCAGGCCGCTGACGGCGTCGGCCAGCGCCATCGCGTCCCCGGGCGGCACCAGGCAGTGCGGGACGAGGGCGGGCGGCAGCATCTCGCGGGCCCCGTCCACGCCGGTCGTCACCACGGGCAGGCCGCAGGCCATCGCCTCCAGCGGGGCCAGCGCCATGCCCTCCCAGCGCGACGGCAGGACGACCAGGTCGGCGGCCCGGTACCAGGGGGCGGTGTCGGCGACGGCACCCGCGAACAGCACCGGGGCGGGTGGCCTTTCACTCGTCCGCGCCGCGCCACCGAGGACTGCCGCGCCATCGGGGGCTGCTCCGCCATCGGGGGCTGCTCCGCCACCGGGGACTGCCCCGCCACTGACGACTGCCCCGTCACCGAGGAGTGGCGCGACGCCGAAGCCGTACGCCGAGGCGCGTGCCGCGAGCCGGGTGCGGTCCGGGCCGTCACCGACCAGTACCAGCCTGGCCCCCGGTACCCGGGCGAGCACCGACTCCCAGGCGGCCAGGAGGACGTCCTGCCCCTTCTGCCGGCACAGGCGGCCCACGCACACCACCAGCGGGGCGTCCGGGCCGGCGCCGCACCACAGCCGGACGGCGTCCACCTCATGCGCGGGGGCGGCGCCGAAGCGGCCGGGGTCGACGCCGTTCGGGATCACCGTCCACCGCCCGCGGATCCCGGCCCGCGCCCCGCGCAGCCGCTCCGCCTCGCTCACGCACACCGTGCGCGCCGCCCAGCGCGCCCCCCACCGCTCCCAGCCGAGCGCGAGCGCCGCGGCGGCCCCGCCGACCGCCTCGAACGACCAGGCGTGCGGCTGGAACACCGTCGGCACCCGCCCCCGTACGGCGAGCCGCACCGCGAGGCCGGCCTTCGCGCTGTGCGCGTGCACGAGAGTGGGCCGCACGTTCCCGATCACGCGGGCGAGCCGCCGTACCTCCGCCGGCAGGGCCGGGCCCGGCGACCGCGTCGCCGGCCAGTGCCGCACGTCGGCGCCCAGCGCACGGAGTCCGGCGGCGAGAGAGCCCCCGTCCGGACAGGCGACCATGACGCGGAGTCCCGCAGCGAGCTGAGCCCGGGTCAGATCGGCCACGACTCGGGCGACCCCGCCGTCCACCGGCTGGGTGACGTGCAGAACCCGTGACCGGGAGTCGGTCGGTGGCAGGTGCATACGCGTTTCCTCGCTCACGGAACATGCTCGGGACGGGCGGAAACGCGCCTCACCGCAGGGAACCGGCTGGTCACCGCCACGTCCGGAGCTCTCGGGGAGTGCCCTCGGTCGATGCCCCGCAGGGGTGCACCAGGGATGCGTCGGATGGTGTGGGACTCTAGCCGCTATCCGTACTAATACGGTGAAACCGGGTAAGTGTGTTGGAATCGTGAACGCCGGTTTCCCCGAGATCACCCTTTCGGCGGCACAACTCACGCGTGTGCCACGCGTTGACACTGCGCCGGGCACCCGCCCGGATGTTTGTGTCAACCCCAAGGAGCACTTCTCCATGTCGCGTATCGCGAAGGGCCTGGCCCTGACCTCCGTCGCCGCCGCCGCGGTGGCGGGCACCGCCGGTGTCGCCGCTGCCGACGCCGGCGCGCAGGCCGCCGCCGCTCACTCCCCGGGCGTCCTGTCGGGCAACGTCGTGCAGGTCCCGGTCCACGTCCCGGTCAACGTCTGCGGCAACACGGTCGACATCATCGGCCTGCTGAACCCGGCGTTCGGCAACGAGTGCGAGAACGACTGACCGTCGGCTCGAACCCTGCACCGGCCGTCCGTACGCGGTTCTTCCGCGAGCGGGCGGCCGGTTCGCGTTGCCGCACGGACGGCGGTGTGCTGCCCCGAATGGGGGGTGTGCACGGCGACACGGCGGGCGGACCTTGACAGGCCGTCCCACCAGGCAGGACGCCGACGCGGGGAAAGGCGGGTGCGGACGTACGGTCACGGCTCGGTTGCAGAGCGGCACGGGCGCTTCCACGGTGGGCACAAGATCCGACGCACCACCGAAAGGAACCCCTCATGCGTCTGCCCGCACGGCGAATCGCCACCACCGCCCTCACCGCCGGCCTCCTGATCGGTCTCTCCGGGCCGGCGGTGATGGCGGCCGATGGCGAATCGGTCCGGGAACGCACCCACGCGGCGTCCCACGCACCCCTGCCCGACGCCGCCGAACTGCAGGACCAGGTCGGCAGCCTGGCCGGTCTGGGCGGCGTGCTGACGCCGGTGACCGACCTGCTCGGCGCCGTACTCAAGGCCGACAACGGCAAGCTCGCCGCCACCGACGCGGACCAGCTCGCCGCCGCCGTCCAGGACGCCCTCGCCAAGGCCGAAGCGGCGGACGCGGACGCCGACGACGCGGCGACGACCACGCCGGGCACGACGACGCCCGGCACCACCACCCCCGGTACGAGCACCCCGGCCCAGCCGCCGGTCGTGACCGCGCCGGAGGCCGAGACCCCGGTCACGCTGCCGGCGCCCGTCGTGGCGCAGGACAGTGACGGGACCGCGGCGGCGGCCGACCTGACCGCCTCCGCCTACGCCGAACTGCAGAAGCAGATCGACGCCCTGATCAAGGCCAGCACCTCCGGCACCGCCGAACAGGTGAGCCCGGCCGTCAAGGACGTGGTGACCGGCGTCGTCAACGTCGTCGCCGCCACGCTGGTCGGCGGTGGGCTGCCCGCCGCGGACCTCGCCGGACTGCCCGCGCTGCCGGCCGCTCCGGAGGCCGCCGCCCCGGCCGCCCCGTTGCCGGCGAACCCCTCCTGACGCCCTCGGCGTTCCGGGCCGCCGCGCCATCCCGTCCTTTCCGGGGTGGCGCGACGGCCCTTTCCTCGTTTCACCACCGAGCGTGTTCCGTCACCGGGCGTGTTTCCGTCACCGGGCATTCCGTCATCAAGGGATCTCATATGTCTTCCGGACGCGGGGTTTCCGTGCCCGGCACAGGTCGTTAGGCAGGGCGTCCGCATTTCCTCCGGTGACCTGTCGAGTCGCCGAAGAAAGGAACACGATGAAGTCCCTCAAGGCCGCCGCCGTGGTCGCCGGTTCCCTGGTCGCCGCCGGCTCCGCCGCCCCCGCGTTCGCCTACGACCCCGCCGACATCACTCCCACCAGCCTCAACGGCGCCGTGAACGCGCTCACCGCGGAGCCCATCGACGTGATGCCGCTCAAGCACCAGTCGGACGCCCTGGACACCGAGAACAAGGACTCCGTGCTGCACACCGTGAAGGGCGCGACCACGCGGCTGAACTCCGAGGGCGGCCTGCTCGGCGGCCTTCCGCTGGGTCGCTGACCCGGATACCCGGCGCCCAATTCGCCGCCGCGTCGCGCTCTTTCCGTCAGTCTCCTTCCGCATTCGCCAGCCCTCCCGCATTCCTGAAAGGGACCGTGCCTGACATGAAGTCGACCACCAGACGAACCCTGGCCGCCGTCGTCACCGGTGTGGCTGCCGCCGTGGGCGCGGCCGCGAGCCCCGCCGCCGCGGCCGGCGCGGTCCCCGTGCCGGTGCCGCTGGGCGGTGCGGAGACGGCCCTCGGCATGGAACTGCCCGAAGTGGCCGGCGAGCTGCCCGTGCCGACGCCGGGCGCGCCCGAGGGGCCGCGGTACGTCGAGGGCCGGCTGCTGCCGGAGCGGACACTTCCGCAGTTGCCGGTCAGCAGCGGCCTGCCGGGCGTCGACCTGCGCCAGCCCCTGCCGCAGGTCCTCGGGGACGGCTTCGACCACGCCGCCGTCGACGCCCCCGCCGCCGAACTGCGGACGCTGGCGCCGGGACTGTCGCTGGACGCCCCGCTCAGCGCCCCCGACGGCGGGGGCTTCGGCCTGCCGACCGCCAAGCTGCCCCAGGCGGGCGTGCTCACGCCGGTGGTGCAGACCGTGCCGGCGGCCGACCTGGGGGTCGGCCCGGGTCTGTGACCCGTACCGCTCACGTCCGCACCCGTGTGGCCCCGCGCGCGGTGACCGCGGGGCCCGCCGCTCGGTTACCGGTACGGATCACCGAACCGGACGAGGAGCGAGCCATGGTCGTCAACGCGGGCAGAACAGTGGACGGAACAGCGGACAGAACGGCGGACGGACCGGCAAACGGGCTGGCAGCGGGGCCGGCAGGCGGACCGGCGGACGGGTCGGCGTACGGGACTCCGCGAGGGCCCGTGAGCGGCGCGGAGGGCGGTGCCGGGCGGGCGGCTGAGTGCCCGGCCGTAGGCGCACCGGGGCTCGGGACGCGGCGGCAGATGATGCGGGGGCTGCTCGCCCCGGCCCTCGCCGTCTCCCTGGCGCCGCTGGTCGCGGCCTCCCGGCCCGCACGGGCCGCCGCCACCGGGGCGGACGCGCGCCCCGCCCGTCCCGAACCGCACGTCGACGCGGACGCCCCGGTCGAGGGCTCCTCGTTCGACGAGACCTACCGCGGCCGCCGCATCCGCGGCATCCGGTCCGCCGCGGGGCGGGCCGTCGGCGCCGGGACCTGGCACGTCACCGTGGACGGCCGGCCGCTGCACCTGATGCGCCGGGCCGACGGCAGCTGGCTGAGCATGATCGACCACTACCGGTCGTACCCCACGCCCCTCGCCGCGGCCCGCGGCGCCGTCGACGAACTCGGTCCCGGCGAGCACCTGCGCGACACGCCGGCCGCCGAGGGGCACGACCACCACTCCGGGGGGCGGCATGGCGTACACGCGTAAGGACGTCAGCACCCTGACCCGCAGCGAGAAGCGGCGGTTCGTCAAGGCGCTGCTGGAGGTCAAACGGCGCGGTGAGTACGACGAGTTCGTGCGGACCCACATCGAGTACTACGTCTCCGACGGCGAGGACGGACTGCGTACCGCCCACATGGCGCCGTCCTTCCTGCCCTGGCACCGCCGGTTCCTGCTGGACCTGGAGGAGTCGCTGCGCCGGGTCGACTCGTCGGTCACCGTGCCGTACTGGGACTGGACGAAGGACCGCACCACCAGGTCGGCGCCTTGGACGGCCGACTTCCTCGGCGGCACCGGGCGGCGCTCCGACCACCGGGTGACCACCGGGCCGTTCGCCCACGCCGAGGGCAACTGGACGCTCAAGGAGAACGTCACCGACACCGAGTACCTCACCCGGGACCTCGGCCGCGCCGCCGACCCCATCGGCCTGCCGACGAAGAGCGACCTGGAGTGGGCGCTCGACGACCCGGCCTACGACACCGCGCCCTGGGACTCCACGGTCCGCAAGGGTTTCCGCAACAAGCTGGAGGGCTGGGGCACCGGACGCGGCAGCGTCTCCTGGCGCAACCACAACCGCGTGCACCGCTGGGTGGGCGGGGCCATGGTCGGCGGCGCCTCCGTCAACGACCCGGTGTTCTGGCTGCACCACGCCTTCGTCGACCTCCAGTGGTCCCGCTGGCAGGCCCGGCACAAGAACACCCGCTACCTGCCCGCCGAACCGCCCGGCCGGGGCAGCGCGCAGCACGGCCGGGTCGTCGCGCGGCACGAGAGGCTGCCGCCGTGGGACGTGACACCGGACGAACTGGAGGACCACAGCCGGATCTACCGGTACGCCTGACCGGCGGGCGCCGGGCGCCCGGCCGACGGCGCGGACGGCGGACACGGGAGAGCCCCGGCCGGGAAGACCGGGGCTCGCCTGGTGCCTGCGGGACTCAGCCGCCGTAGCCGCCGCCGTTCTTGCCGTCCTCGCCGTGCTTGTCGCTCTCGTCCTTCTTGTCGTCGTCGCCGTTTTCGCAGACGTTGCCGAAGGCCGGGTTGAGCAGACCGATCACGTTGATCGTGTTGCCGCAGACGTTGACCGGCACGTGGACCGGAACCTGGACGACGTTGCCGGACAGGACGCCGGGCGAGCCGATGGCCGCGCCCTGGGCGCCCGCGTCCGCCATGGCCAGGCCGGTGCCGCTGAGGACCACGGCACCGGCGCCGAGCGCGACACCGGCGGCCTTCGCGATGCGAGACATCACGTTCTCCTTCTGACTCGGGGAGCACGGCGGCAGGACGCGCCACCGCACTGCCGGTTCAACGCCGCTGGTCGGAGAGGGGACACGGGGGGAATGTGAGGATCACCCTTTTTGAACAGGAGGGCGGGGCCGGGGCGTCCGGGGCACGGGCGGGACACGGGCGGGACACGGGCGGGGCGGAAAACCGTTCCGCTCCGGGCCGGGTCGTCCACTAGCCTCCCGGCATGGTTAACGACCAACCCCACCAGTCCGACCCGTCCGGCCGACCCGACCACGCCGACCGGTCGGGCGTGACCGCCCTGCCCGGCCTGTTCGCCGACGAGGGCCGGGTGCGTGCCTTCGCGGCGGTGGCCCTGGGGGCGGGCAGCGCGCAGGACGTGGCCCGGGCGGCAGGCCTGTCCGCGAAGGAGACCGCCGCCGCGCTGCGCCGGCTGCGGGAGCAGGGTGTCGTGGCGTCCGGGGACGGCGGCGGCCTCGTCGTCGCCCACGAACGCTTCGTGGAACTGGCCCGCGCGGGCCGCCCGGCCGCGGAGACCGCCGGACACACCGGGGCGGACGACGACCGGGCGGGCCTGATCGTGCGGACCTTCGTCAAGGACGGCCGGCTGGTGCGGCTCCCCGCGCGCTGGACGCGCAAGAAGGTGGTGCTGCGGCACATCGCCGAGCAGACCTTCACGCCCGGCGTGGAGTACCCGGAGCGCGCCGTCGACGAGAAGCTGCGCGCCTGGTGCGACGACGGCGACGTCGACCATGTGACGCTCCGGCGCTACCTGGTGGACCTCGACCACCTGCGCCGGAGCGGCGGAACGTACTGGCGGCCCGGTCAGTCCGTCCGGGCCGGGATCGCCTGAGCCTCCTGGGCCGGGGGAGTGGCAGGGGCAGGGGCAGGGGCGGGGGCTGGGGACGCGGGCAGGCGGCGTACGGGGGAGCCCGCGAGGTAGGCCTGGACCGCCTCGACCGCCTGGCCGTAGTACGTGGCGTAGTTGGCGTGTGACACGTAACCCAGGTGCGGCGTCGCGAGCAGGCGCGGGGCGGTGCGCATCGGGTGGCCGGCGGGCAGCGGTTCGGTGTCGAAGACGTCCACGCCCGCCCCGGCGATGCGGCCCTCGTGCAGGGCGGCGAGGAGGGCGTCCTGGTCGACGATCGCCGCGCGCGAGGTGTTGACCAGGTAGGCGGTCGGCTTGAGCAGGGCCAGTTCGGCGGGGCCGAGCAGGCCGCGGGTGCGGTCGCCGAGCGCCAGGTGGACGGAGACGAAGTCGGCCGTCGAGAGCAGGTCTTCCTTGGAGGGGGCGAGTTCGACGCCCACCTCGTCGGCGCGCTCCTGAGTGAGGTTCTGGCTCCAGGCGCTCACCCGCATGCCGAAGGCGAGGCCGACCCGGGCCACCCGGCCGCCGATCTTCCCCAGGCCCAGCAGCCCGAGCCGGCGCCCGTGCAGGTCGGCGCCGACCGTCTGCTGCCAGGGGCCGCTCCCGCGCAGCGCGTTGCTCTCCTGGACGATGCCCCGGGCCAGGCCCAGCAGCAGGGCCCAGGTCAGTTCGACGGGTGGGGTCGAGGAGGACGCCGTACCGCACACGGTGACGCCGTGCGCCTCGGCGGCGGCGTAGTCGATCACGCTGTTGCGCATGCCGGAGGCGACGATCAGTTTCAGCCGCGGCAGCCGGGCGATCAGCGACGCCGGGAAGTGGACGCGTTCGCGCAGCGTGACCACGATGTCGACGTCGGCGAGCGCCGCGGCCAGGGCGTCCTCGCCGTCGATATGGGTGTCGAAGGACACGACGTCCACGTCCCCGGCGACCGGGGACCAGTCGGCGATCTCGGTCGCCACCTGCTGGAAGTCGTCGAGCACCGCGCAGCGCAGTCGCACGTCGTCCGGTCCTCCGGTCCGTCCGCCAAACGGGCAGTGGCGCCCCCGGCAGGACTCGAACCTGCGGCCAAGCGCTTAGAAGGCGCCTGCTCTATCCACTGAGCTACGGGGGCCTGGTGTGGTGGCCTCGGTCGTGGTGCCCGGGTGTGGGCCGATCCGTGACGTCGCCGGGGACAAGGATAGGGCTCCCGGCTCCATGTCCCTGATGCTTCCCCTCCGTGGCTCGATGTGGAGGTTCGGTGAAGCGGTTCCGATAATCGCAGGCAGGTACGAATCGTGCATCGCTTTTGGCGTCTCACGCATCGGGTGTTGTGCACTCGTTATGCCTGGGCTGTGCTCGCGTCCCAGTAATCCCTTCCGCCTGAAGTGTCCGGTCGGCGCGCAGGCATACTCATATGCTTCAGAATTCCCCTGAAATTGGGCATTCTTCACATGTGGTGACCTTGGACGTACGGCCTCAGCTGCTCGACGCACTCTCCGCCCTGCGCGACCGTGTCGCGGCCGCACGCTTCCCGCTGCCCCTGGCGGGGGCCCCACGCGCGCGTGCCAACCGCGACGAACTGCTCGCCCAGCTCGACGACTACCTGGTGCCCCGGCTGAAGGAACCCGAAGCGCCCCTGCTGGCCGTCGTCGGCGGCTCCACCGGCGCGGGAAAGTCCACGCTGGTGAACTCCCTGGTGGGCCGCCGGGTCAGCGAGGCGGGCGTACTGCGGCCCACGACCCGCACGCCGGTGCTGGTCTGCCATCCGGAGGACCACCACTGGTTCAGCGGCATGCGGGTGCTGCCCGACCTCACGCGCGTGTGGATGCCCCACCCGGACCCCGGCGACGACCTGCTCCTGCCGGGCGAGAACCCCGCGCGGGTACTGCGCGTCGAGACCGCCGACAGCCTGCCGCCCGGCATCGCCCTCCTGGACGCGCCCGACATCGACTCCCTCGTCGCCGACAACCGCGTCCTGGCGGCCGAGCTGCTCTGCGCCGCCGACATCTGGGTGATGGTCACCACCGCCGCCCGGTACGCCGACGCCGTCCCGTGGCATCTGCTGCGCACCGCCAAGGAGTACGACGCCACCCTCGTCACCGTGCTCGACCGGGTGCCCCACCAGGTGGTGGCCGAGGTGTCGCGGCAGTACGCCGCGCTGCTCACCAAGGCCGGACTGGGCGACGTCCCCCGGTTCACCGTCCCGGAGCTGCCCGAGTCGGCCTGGGGCGGCGGGCTGCTGCCGGCCAGCGCGGTGGCGCCGCTGCGGACCTGGCTCGCGCACCGGGCGCAGGACCTCGGGGCCCGGCACGACGCCATGGCCCGTACGGCGCACGGCATCCTGGACTCCCTCAAGTCCCGGATGCCCGAACTGGCCGGTGCCACCTCCGCGCAGTACGCCGCCGCGCTCCGGCTCACCGCCGCCGTCGACGGCGCCTACGACGCCGAGCACGCGCGCGTGCGGGGCAGGTTGCAGGCGGGGGCCGTGCTCGCCGGGGACGCGCTGAAGCGGTGGCGGGCGTTCCCCCTCGACTGCACCCCCGAGGAACTCCTCGACTCGCTGGTGGAGAGCCTGACCGCCCTGCTGCTGTGCTCCGTGACCGCCGCCGACGAACGGGTCGACGAGGCCTGGCGGCGCGAACCGGCGGCCACCGCCCCGGAACTCGCCGGCCGCGACCCCGCCCCGGAGAGCGCCGAGCACCGCATCGGGCTGGCCGTCCGGCGGTGGCGCCGGGAGCTGGAGGAGTACGCCGAGGACGAGGTCCGCGAACTCGACCGGAACCTGGCCCCGGACCCCGCCGTGGTGGCCGCCCTGGTCGCCACCGTGCTGCTGGGCGGGCGGCGCGGGCGCAGCGCCGGGGAACGGCTCGCCGAGCGGATCGGCGCCCACGGCGCGCTGCGGCTGCGCGACCGGGGCGGGCGGCTGCTCGACGAACACGTGGACCGGGTCGTGCACGTCGAGCGCGAACGCCGGCTGGCGCCCCTCGACGGGCTCGACGTCCATCCCGAGCCCCAGGCCGAACTCATCGCCGCGCTGTCCGTACTGCAGAAGGAGAGGTGACCGGTGACCGCCGTCACTGACCAGGACCCCACCGAGCACACCGGCCACACGACCGGGGAGGCAGGCCAGGCGGGTGAGTCGGACAGGGGAGACCGGGGAGACCAGCGAGACCGGGTGGACCGGGTGGACCGGGTGGACCGGGTGGATCAGCCGGTCGAGTCGGGTCCGGGCGCGGCCGAAGGCACCGCCGCGCGGGAGGACGCCGACGGGGACGCCGAGCAGCGCGGGTCTGAGCGTGAGCGTCAGGGCGAGCGTGAGGGCGAGCGCCGCCGCCGTGGGTTCCACGCGCGCGTGAAGGACGCGGCGGCGTCACGTCGTACGGAGCGCGGGAGCCCGTCCGGGGAGCGGGAGGGCAGGGCGGGCCGGGACCGTCCGGCTTTCGTTGCGGAACACGGGGCCGCCGTGCCCGCCGCGCCCACTGCTGGGGCGTCTGTGCCCGCGGGGGCCCGTGGCGCGGACTCGGCACGCCGGACGACCGCGGAGCGTCCGTCGGGCACGGAGCACGCCGCGGGTGGATCGCCCGGCTCCGGGGACGGTGGCGACGGCGCCTGGGGTGACGGGCTGATCGCGCGGCGGGTGGACGAGAAGAACGGCGGACCGGACCCGTACTTCACCGTGCCGAGCAGGCCCGCGGGTTCCTCGGCCGCCCTGATGCCACTGGCGTACGACGGACAGCTCAGGTCGCGGCTCGACGCGCTGCGCGAACTGGTGGGCCTGTCCCGCACCCGGCTCGACACGAGCACGCTCTCCGAGGCGGGCCGCGTCCTGGACGAGGCCGCCGCGCGGCGCAGGCTCTCCGGACAGCACACCGTGGTCGCCATCGCGGGCGCCACCGGCAGCGGCAAGTCGCAGCTGTTCAACACCCTGGCCGGAGTGACGATCTCCGAGACGGGCGTGCGCCGCCCGACCACCGCGGCACCCATCGCCTGCAGCTGGAGCGACGGCGCGGCCAGCCTCCTGGACCGGCTGAGCATCCCCGGCCGCCTGCGCCGCCGCCCGATCCAGCACCCGGACTCCGAGTCGCCGCTGCGCGGGCTGGTCCTGATCGACCTGCCCGACCACGACTCGGCGGCCGTGCAGCACCGGGAGCAGGTGGACCGCATCCTGCGGCTCGTCGACGCCGTCATCTGGGTCGTCGACCCGGAGAAGTACGCCGACGCCGTGCTCCACGAGCGCTATCTGCGGCCGATGGCCGGCCACGCGGAGGTCACCTTCGTCGTCCTCAACCAGGTGGACCGGTTGCCCGGCGAGGCCGCCGAACAGGTCCTCGACGACCTGCGGCGCCTGCTCGACGAGGACGGCATCGCGCTCGGGGAGTACGGCGAACCCGGCGCGACCGTGCTCGCCCTGTCCGCGCTGACCGGCGAGGGAATCGGCGAACTGCGCGAGACGCTCGGCCAGTTCGTCACCGAGCGGCAGGCCCCGGCACGCCGCATCGCGGCCGACGTGGACGCCGCCGCGCGGGGGCTGCGGCCCGTGTACGTCACCGGACGGCGGACCGGACTCAGCGAGGAGGCGCGGGAGGAGTTCGCCGACCGGCTCGCGGACGCGGTGGGCGCCACCGCGGCGGGCGAGGCGGCCGAGCGCGCCTGGCTGCGCAACGCCAACCGCGCGTGCGGCACGCCGTGGCTGCGGCTGTGGCGCTGGTACCACGACCGGCGCGAACCTCCCACGGGACGACTCCCGTTGCGCGCGCAGGCCGACGAGGAGGCCACGGCCCGCCAGCGCGTCGAGCAGGCGGTGCGCACGGTCTCCGACCGGGCGTCGGCCGGGCTGCCGGCGCCGTGGGCGCAGGCGATGCGCGAGGCCGCGGTCCGCGGCGCCCAGGGGCTGCCCGAGGCCCTGGACGAGCTGGCGGTGCGCACGGGGCTGCCGCCGGGGCGTCCGCCGCGGCCGGGCTGGTGGCCGGTGGCGGTGCTGGCCCAGGCGACGATGACCCTGCTTCAGGTGGTGGGCGGGCTCTGGCTGCTGGGGCAGATCATCGGGTTCGTGCCGCCGAACCTCGGCGTGCCGGTGCTGCTGATGCTGGCCGGGATCATCGGCGGCCCCCTCGTCGAGTGGAGCTGCCGTGTCGCGGCGCGCGGTCCGGCACGGCGCTACGGCCACGAGGCGGAACGCCTGCTGCGGGAGGCGGCCGCGGGGTGCGGCCGTGCCGGGGTGCTGGACCCGCTGGCGGCGGAGCTGTTGCGGTACCGGGAGGTACGGGAGCAGTACGGGCGGGTCACGGGGGCGGGGGCGGTGGCGAGGTAGGGGCGAGACAGCGGCGGAGTGACGGAGTTTTCCACAGACCCGGGGACGGTCCACAGCCCTCAGCGGGCCGGCCCGGACGGAGGCAGTCTGACCTCGGGCGGTCGCGACGGACGCGATCGCACCGGCAAGGGCGGCGGCGGGACCACGCGGACGTGGCGCCTGCCGCGCCGGAGCAGCCGTGCGGGAGGCGCCCGTACGGGGAGGGAGGACTCGCGATGAACGAGACGATGATCTGCGCGGTGGGCAACGTGGCGACGCAGCCGGTGTACCGGGAGCTGGCGAACGGCCCGTCGGCACGCTTCCGGCTGGCGGTCACCGCGCGTTACTGGGACCGGGAGAAGAGCGCGTGGACGGACGGTCACACCAACTTCTTCACGGTGTGGGCCAACCGGCAGCTCGCCACCAACGCGTCGTCGTCGCTGGCGGTGGGTGATCCGGTCGTGGTCCAGGGGCGGCTGAAGGTGCGCACGGACGTGCGCGAGGGGCAGAACTGGACCTCGGCGGACATCGACGCGGTGGCGATCGGCCACGACCTGGCCCGCGGCACGGCGGCGTTCCGGCGCGCCGGCAGGTCCGAGACGGCGGCCACCTCCCCACCGCAGCCGGAGCCCAACTGGGAGACACCGGCCCCGGAAGCGGCCGGCCCGGCCGACCCGGCCGACCCGGTCGACTCGGCCGCACCGGCCGCCGGGCAGCGGCCGGAGCCCGCGACCGTGGCATGACACGGATGCCTCGCGGCAGCTGACCGAAGTGCGGCTTATCGGCGAAGACGCCTTGGATGCCCCTGGGTTGATTTGTCGATAAGCCCTGCTCACGACCGTGTCGGCGATAACGATTCCGATTCGGATCACCTCGCGGACGAACATCACCGGCGGACACGGTGCGTCATGTCCTTAGGATGCCGAACGAGCCCTGCGGGGCTGCTGATTCTGCTGGTGGGACCTTGCCCCCCACGTCAACGGGTCCTGCTCGAAGGGGAATTTGGTGTTTTCTTCGTTCACTGCGCTGTCCCTGCCAGGCCGGGGAGCGGCGCGACTCGCCGCCGCGGCACTGGTGTCCGCGGTCGCCGCCGCGGGCGTCGTCACCGGCGCGGGCCCGGCAGCCGCGGCGCGGGACGGGGCGGCGCAGGGACAGGGCGGGGCGACGGCCACCATAGGCGGCCTCAAGACGCACGGCACCGCGGTCGTCCACGGTGCCGCCGGCGACCAGGAGGTGCCGGCCGGCCTCTTCGAGATGTCCGTCGACGGCGGCGGCATGCTGCAGACGTACTGCGTCGACATCCAGAACCCCACGCAGAAGGACGCCAAGTACCGCGAGACGCCCTGGAGCGGCACCTCGCTGGGCACCAACGACGATGCCGGGCGCATCCGCTGGATCCTCCAGAACTCCTACCCCCAGGTCAACGACCTGGCCGCGCTCGCGAAGAAGGCGGGCGTCCGCGGCGGCCTGACCGAGCAGGACGCGGCGGCCGGTACGCAGGTCGCCATCTGGCGCTACTCGGACGACACGGACGTCGAGGCCACCGATCCCGAGGCCGAACGGCTCGCCGACTACCTGGAGAAGCACGCCCGCGACCTCGAGGAGCCGACCGCGTCCCTCTCCCTGGACCCGCCCGCGGTCTCGGGCCGCCCCGGTGAGCGGCTCGGCCCGGTGACGGTCCGCACCAACGCCGGCGGCGCGACGGTGACCCCGCCGGTCGACGCCACCGCGGGCGGCGTGCGGATCGTCGACAAGGACGGCACCCCCGTCACCTCCGTCACCAACGGCACGCAGATCTTCTTCGACGTGCCGAGGGGAGCGGACCCCGGCACCGCCGGACTGACCGTCCAGGCCTCGACCACCGTGCCGGTCGGCCGGGCCTTCGCCTCCGAGAGCCGCAGCCAGACCCAGATCCTGGCCGGCTCCAGCGAGTCGACGGTCACGGCGACGGCGACCGCAACCTGGTCCGACCAAGGCCCGATACCCGCCCTGTCCGCGAGGAAGAACTGCGCCGAGGGCGCCCTGGACATCACCGCCTCCAACAAGGGCGACGAGGACTTCACCTTCGAGCTGCTGGACACCGAGTACACCATCGCGGCCGGCGAGTCCCGCACGGTGACGGTCCCGCTGCCGGAGGACCGGCCCTACGACTTCACCGTCCGCGGCCCGGCCGGCTTCGAGCAGCGCTTCTCCGGCGTCCTCGACTGCCGCACCCGGACCGCCGCCCTCGACGACACCACCCGCACCCTCACCGAACCGGCCCCCTCCACCCCGGCCGCCACCCCCACCCCGGACACCAACCTCGCCGACACCGGAAGCTCCGGCGTGACCCCCCTGATAGGCGGCACGGCCATCGGCCTCGTCGTGATCGGCGGCGCGGTCCTGCTGTTCGTCCGCAGGCGCAACGAGGGCGGGAAGAGCTGACCCACCCGCCCGTCGGCGCACTCGCGCGGCGGCGTCAGTAGCGGTGACCGGGCCAGTGCGGGTCAGACCAGCGCTTCTCGTCCGTGAGCGACAGCAGCCGTATGCGGTGGAGCAGGTCCGCCGGAGCGCCCGACTCGCGCAGCCGCGCCGCGCCGTGGCCGAGGAGCCAGGCGACCAGGTCGGCACGGAGTCGTTCCTCGTCGTTCTCGTACCAGCCGACGTACCACGGCAGGCTGTCCCCGAGGAGCTCGTACTCCCATTCCGCCGCCGCTTCGGCGAGGCGCCGGTCGCTGAGGCGCCCGGTCTGCCGCTCCCACTCGGCGAGCCAGGGGCCGACCGTTCCGGACGCCTCGGCACACAGCGCGAAGACCTGGTGCGCCGGTACGGTCGCGTCCGGATCGGTGAGGCTCTGCACCCACCAGGCGCTCAGGAACTCGCGCACCGGACCGGCGTGATCGTCGGGCCACCGCTGCCAGCGGCCGCGGGCCAGGGAGTACCCGGCCTCTTCCAGCCCGAACAGGGGGTCCGCGAGACCGGCGACCAGGACCCCGGCGAACTGGGGCAGGATGCGGCGCAGCACGGCCGCGTGATCGGTCCAGTCGGTCGCCCGCCAGGTCCGGCGCAGGAGGTCCGGATCCAGCTCCACGTCCGGTGTCTTCAGAAGGGCTAGTTCCTCCGCGCTGCCCCAGTGGCAGTCGCAGTTGTACTCGTCCGGACGCGCGGTCATGCCGCGGAAGGTGACGGCGAGGCCGTCCAGGGCGGCGGCGAGACGGCGGCCCGCGGGACGGTGGTCGGCGAGGTGCATGGTGTGCCCGGCCTTCGAGGACTCCGGCCGGCTCCGCCGACCGAAGATCGCCACCTTACCCGCGCGGCGACCGGCAGTCACGGACGAGGCGCCGCCAGCATCCAGGAGAGCCCAGGTCAGAGGCGCTGCCCCGTCTCGGGGGTCGGGATGATGCCGACGGAGTCGAGAGCGGGCTCCCAGGACTGGTCGTTGAACGCCTGGCTCCAGATGACTGCGCGCCCCGCCTCCTGTCTTCGCCCCGCCCGGCCGCGCCCGGCGGCTCAAGGGGTTCGGCCACTGCCGGCCGATGGAGATCGGGCCATCTGCCGGCAACGGACCGGTGGTAGCGCTCTTTCGGGTGGCGCCCGTGCCGGAGCTCTTCGTGGGGCGGCCACGAGGGCCGTTGTCAGAGGCGATCGGCAAGATTGCGGCCATGAATGTCACTCCTGTCACCCCGCCACGGCCGATCGACGTTGCCGCGGTCTTTCCCCAACTGGCTCCGCTGGCCCGCACGGCGACCCGCCTGCACCCCCGACCTGGGGCGCCGACATGGCACGACAGCTCGATCGGCGGGCCGCTGCGGTGGCCCGCTGAGGAGCCGTGGCCGCACTGCGAGGAACCGCATGTGGTGGATGGCATCAACCCGGCCCAGTCCCCGGCGGATCTGCGGTTGGAACGAAGGATCTTCGCCGCCTCGCACGGCCGGGACCTGACTCCGGAGGAACGGGAGACGCTCGAGCGGATCCGGCCCCCTCGGACCTATCCTCTGAGGCTGGCGGTCCAGTCGTACGACGGCCCCATAGCGATGCTGCCCGTCGCGCAGCTGTACGCACGGGATGTGCCCGATCTGAGCCCGCCGGAGGGCAAGGACCTGCTGCAGGTTCTGTGGTGCCCCTTCGATCATCCGATCATGCCCAGGACCCTGCTCTTCTGGCGTTCGGCAGCAGCCGTCACCGACATCCTCGACACGCCCCCCGAGCCGCCCGCGGTGCAGTTCGACGGCTATCTGCCGGAACCGTGCGTGCTCGAACCGGAGCAGATCACCGAGTACCCCGACCATCTGGAGCTGAGCGAAGAACTGCGGGAGCAGCTCAAGCAATGGAGTGTGCCGCAGGCAGCAGAGGAAGACATGAACACGGAGACGTATTACGACTGTGTGCTGTCCAACGCCCCCGGCTGGAAGGTCGGCGGCTGGCCCGCTTGGGACGCCAACGACCCCAGCCCGCAGACCTGCTCCGAGTGCGGCACCGGCATGGAGGTCCTGATGACCGTCGCCACGTTCGAGGAAGGGGACGACGGCGGGAACAGCTGGTCTCCGCACCCCCACCCAGGCGCTGGACCGTACCCCGGCCACCGCGGCTACAACGCGACCGGGGTCCAGATAGGCAGCGGCTACCGGCAGCACCTGTTCGTCTGCCCGGCGGAGCCCGAGCATCCGCACATCGAGTTGATGACGTAGCCCGTCCGCAGTGTGCAGCCGGGGCGTCACGGTGCGGGCATACGTCGAGGAAGGGAGAGGGCGCTCCGGACGCCATCCGGGAAACCCCAGGTCAGAGCCCCCGCAGGGAACGCGTTTCCTCCCAGGGGTGGCGGTGCGGCAAGATGGGGTGTATCTGCCCACTGCCTGATCAAGCTGCCGGACGGTTTCTCTTGGCTGAGTTCATTTACACCATGCGCAAGGCGCGCAAGGCGCACGGCGACAAGGTGATCCTCGATGACGTCACCCTGAATTTCCTTCCTGGCGCCAAGATCGGTGTTGTCGGTCCGAACGGTGCCGGTAAGTCCACCGTTCTGAAGATCATGGCGGGGCTGGAGCAGCCGTCGAACGGTGACGCGTTCCTGTCGCCGGGCTACACGGTCGGCATCCTGCTGCAGGAGCCCCCGCTGAACGAGGAGAAGACCGTCCTGGAGAACGTCCAGGAGGGTGTCGCCGAGGTCAAGGGCAAGCTCGACCGGTTCAACGAGATCGCCGAGCAGATGGCGACCGACTACTCGGACGCGCTGCTCGAGGAGATGGGCAAGCTCCAGGAGGAGCTCGACCACGCCAACGCCTGGGACCTGGACGCCCAGCTCGAGCAGGCCATGGACGCGCTGGGCTGCCCGCCCGGCGACTGGCCGGTCGTGAACCTCTCCGGCGGTGAGAAGCGGCGTGTCGCGCTGTGCAAGCTGCTGCTGGAGGCGCCCGACCTGCTGCTCCTCGACGAGCCGACGAACCACCTCGACGCCGAGTCCGTCAACTGGCTGGAGCAGCACCTCGCCAAGTACGAGGGCACCGTCGTGGCCGTGACCCACGACCGGTACTTCCTGGACAATGTGGCCGGCTGGATCTGCGAGGTCGACCGCGGCCGCCTGCACGGCTACGAGGGCAACTACTCCAAGTACCTGGAGACCAAGGCCACCCGCCTCAAGGTCGAGGGCCAGAAGGACGCCAAGCGCGCCAAGCGGCTCAAGGACGAGCTGGACTGGGTGCGGTCCAACGCCAAGGGGCGTCAGGCCAAGTCCAAGGCGCGACTGGCGCGGTACGAGGAGATGGCCGCCGAGGCCGACAAGATGCGGAAGCTGGACTTCGAGGAGATCCAGATCCCGCCGGGCCCGCGGCTGGGCAACGTCGTCGTCGAGGTCAACAACCTCACCAAGGCCTTCGGTGAGAAGGTACTGATCGACGACCTCAGCTTCACGCTGCCGCGGAACGGGATCGTCGGTGTCATCGGGCCCAACGGCGCCGGCAAGACCACGCTCTTCAAGATGATCCAGGGCTTCGAGGAGCCGGACTCCGGTTCCATCAAGGTCGGCGACACGGTCAAGATCTCCTACGTCGACCAGAGCCGCGAGAACATCGACCCGAAGAAGACCCTGTGGGCCGTCGTCTCCGACGAGCTGGACTACATCAACGTGGGGCAGGTGGAGATGCCCTCGCGGGCCTACGTCTCCGCCTTCGGGTTCAAGGGGCCGGACCAGCAGAAGCCCGCCGGGGTGCTCTCCGGCGGTGAGCGCAACCGTCTCAACCTCGCGCTCACCCTCAAGCAGGGCGGCAACCTGCTGCTCCTCGACGAGCCGACCAACGACCTCGACGTCGAGACCCTCTCCAGCCTCGAGAACGCGCTGCTCGAGTTTCCCGGGTGCGCCGTGGTCGTCTCCCACGACCGGTGGTTCCTGGACCGCGTCGCCACCCACATCCTCGCCTACGAGGGCGAGTCCAAGTGGTTCTGGTTCGAGGGCAACTTCGAGTCGTACGAGAAGAACAAGATCGAGCGGCTGGGACCGGACGCCGCGCGTCCGCACCGCGCCACCTACAAGAAGCTGACCCGGGGCTGATCGATCTTGCGGCACATCTACCGCTGCCCGCTGCGCTGGGCGGACATGGACGCGTACGGCCACGTCAACAACGTGGTATTCCTCCGCTACCTGGAGGAGGCCCGTATCGACTTCCTGTTCCGCCCGGAGAAGGACTTCAAGCAGGGGTCGGTGGTGGCGCGCCACGAGATCGACTACAAACGGCAGCTCGTCCACCGGCACCGTCCGGTCGACATCGAGCTGTGGGTCACCGAGATAAGGGCGGCTTCCTTCACGCTCACCTACGAGGTCAAGGACGGGGACGTGGTCTACGTCCGCGCCTCCACGGTGATCGTGCCGTTCGACTTCGAGGCGCAGCGGCCCCGGCGGATCACCGCCGAGGAACGGGAGTTCCTGGAGGAGTACACGGACGCCAAGGAGGAGGCCGTCGTCGCATGACGGTCCTCCACCTCGCCGACGAGGGGGAGGCCGCGGACCTCGCGGCCTTCCTCTCCCGGCTGCTCCACTACGACCGTTCCGCCGCGGTCCGCCTCCAGGCGGCCGGCACGGCCCTCGCCGTCTTCGGACGGCCGCCGTCCTTCGAGGTGCTGGCCGTGCGCGCGGTGCGGCTCGCCAAGCCGTACGAGAACGGGCTCGACGTCACGCTGGACGTGACCGTGTCCGCCGGTGAGCTGCTGGAGACGGTGGACGAGCAGGCGGCGACCGCGGGAGTTCCGGGCGCGGTGACGGGCCCTCCCTGGGCCGGGGTGCTGCCCCCGCGCGGCGGCTGGCGGCCCGAGCCGGGGCTGCCCGCGCCGGACGCCCTGCGCGCGCTGGTCGCCGCGGCGGTGGCGGAGTTCCGCTCCCGCACGGCGGAGCTGGCGCCCGAGGAGCGTACGCGGACCGAACTGGACCGGATCGGGCGGGAGATATGGTCCCGGACGGTCGGGGAGACCGGGCTGCCGGTGCGGGCCGTGCACGCGGCCCAGTCACTGGGGTTCCTGCGGGCGTCCGCGTCCGTAGGTGACGCGCCCGGGCTGTTCTCCTCGGGTGCGTGGCTGCGGCTGCGCACTCCCTACGGGTCCGTCGCCCTGCGGCGGGCCGGTACCGGGGCGCTCGGCATCAGCGTGCGCTGAGCCCGCCGGGAGAGTCCTCCGCCCGGCCGCTCAGGTTCCGTCGCTGTCGTCCGGGCGTACGGCGATGTGGTCGGGTTCCAGTTCCAGGGCCACGCGGTCGCGCATGTCCAGGGCGCGCGTGTACTCGGCGGGCAACTGGAGCCGGCCCGCGCGGTCGAGCATCGCGTACTCCCGGGCCACCACCCTCTCGTCGCCGGTCGCGGCGTCCACCTCGCTGCGGCGCAGGACCTCCGTGGAGGTGCGGCCGTCGCGGATGGCGACCGTGCGGCTGACCTCGCCGGCCACCGCCTGGTCGTGGGTGACGATGACGACGGTGGTGCCCAGACGCTCGTTCGCGGTGCGGAAGGCGGCGAAGATCTGTTCCGCGGTGTGGGAGTCCAGCTCGCCCGTGGGCTCGTCGGCGAGCAGTACCGCGGGGTCGTTGGCCAGGGCCACGGCGATGGCGACCCGCTGCTGCTGCCCGCCCGACATCTGGTGCGGACGGCGGTCGCGGCATTCGGCGATCCCCATCAGGTCCAGGAGCTCCAGCGCCCGCTCGGCGCGGGCCGCGCGCCGGCCGCCGGTGCCGGCCAGCTGCATCGGCAGGGCCACGTTCTGCGCGGCCGTCAGGTACGGCATCAGGTTGCCCGACGTCTGCTGCCAGACGAAGCCGACCACCGTACGGCGGTAGGCCAGCCGGTCCTTCGCCGTCATCGCGAGCAGGTCCCGGCCCGCGACCCGGGCGGCGCCGGCGGTGGGGGTGTCCAGGCCGGCCAGGATGTTCATCAGCGTCGACTTGCCGCTGCCCGAGGCGCCCACCAGCGCCATCAGCTCGCCCTGGCGGACCAGCAGGTCGAGGCCCTGGAGCGCCTGTACCTCCACGCCGTCCGTGCTGAAGATGCGCACGACGCGGTCGCAGGTGATCAGGGCGTCGTGGCCGTAGGCAGGACGGTCGCGGGACGCGGTGGCGCGGTCGGCCAGTTCGGCGAGGGTGGGGTTGGTGGTCGTCATCGGGGCCTCCGTCGTCTCCTGCGCGTCGTGTCGCTTCGTCGCCTCCCGGCGTGTGCCGTCTTCCGCGTACGGCACCCTGCGCAGACGGGCGGCACCGGCGCCGAGGCCGTCACCGCGCGTCCCCCGCCCGCAGCTCCGCGACCGCGCCGCGCCGGCCCGACCACCACGCCTGCCCGGCCGCCACACCCACCGTCAGCACCAGCACCGCGAGGGCCGGAACGGCCAGCGACCACGGGTCCGTGCGGAGCTGGGCCGGGACCGTCGAGGGCGACGAGGCCGCCAGGGCGATCGTGGTCAGGTCGATGCCCGGGGAGAGCAGCCGGATCGCCGCCCAGCCGGTCAGGATGCCGCCCGCGACGGCCGGCACGGCCTGGGGCAGGGACTCCAGGACCAGCAGGCGGCGGCCCTGGGCCGGGGTGAGGCCCATGGTGCGCAGGCGGGCGAGGAGGGCGGCGCGTTCGGGGGCCGCGCGGGCGAGGGACAGCAGTAGGGCCAGGGCGGCGTAGCCGGCGCCCGCCGCCACGGCGGCCGTGTAGACGTGCTCCGCGCCTGACTGCAGGGGCGAGTCGACGTACCGGGCCCGTTCCTCGGACCGCAGGTGCACGGACGCGCCGTCGCCCGCCGTCCGCCGCAGGGCGTGCCCGTCCAGGCCGTCGCCGGTCAGCAGCAGTACGGTCGGCCGGGCCGCCCGCGCGGAGAGCCCGGCCCGGTCCACGACCAGGAAGTCGTCGCGGAAGACGGCCGGCGTGCGGTCGCGGACGACGGTGATCCGGAGGGTGACGAAGGTGCCGTCCTCCATCCGGACCGGGAAGGGGGCGGTGCCGAACCGTTCGGCGACCATCGAGGAGGCCAGCGCCGGGAGCGGGTCCTTGGAGCCGTCCCGTCGTGTCAGCTCTTCCGGCGCGAACTCGCCGAGGCCCGTCCGCGCCGCCAGCGCCGCGTAGGCGTCCGGGTCCACGCCGGCGACCGGCAGCGACTGGCGGCCGTCCGAGGTCTTGGCCTGGTAGGCGATGCTCACCCCGGTGACGCCCCGCACGCCGGGCGCGTCCGCGAGGCGGTCGGGCAGGCCGGACGGCAGCGGTCCGGCCGTCGCCTCCACGCGGGCGTCGGCGCCGACGGCGAGCACCGCGGCCCGGTCCCGGGCGTCCGAGACACCGGCCAGGACCGAGCCGCCGAACGAGGCGGTGGTGAACGCGGTCAGCAGCGCGAGGAGCGGCAGCACGGCGGAGACGGACGTACGGCCCGCGCGGGCCAGCGCCAGATGACCCACCGCGCCGCGCAGCCGTCCGGCCGGGCGGGCCAGGCGGCGCAGCGCCGGCGGATGGAGGCGGACCAGCACCAGCGCGGCGATCACCCCCACCAGCACCGGCGCCAGGGACACCAGGTCCCCGGAGTCGCCCGTCGCACCGCGCCGGCGCAGCAACTCGACCGCGCCGAGCGCCAGCGCCACGGCCGTCAGCTCGGCGACCGTACGGCGCCGGGACGGGCGCGCGGTCGCCAGGTCCTGACGGCCGCCGTGCACCCGCACGGCGCGGTGCGCGGCGGCGGCCCGCAGCGGCAGCGCGAGACAGGCCACCGCGGTGACCGCCCCCGCGGCCCACAGCGCGGGCAGCAGCCGGGCGCCGGGCAGGACGAGGACGGCCACGGCGAGACCGAGGGCGCCCGCGGGCAGCGCCACCACAGCCGTCTCCGCCAGCAGCCGGCCCGTCATGCCCTTCAGGGACGCGCCGCGGGACCGGAGCAGCGCCAGTTCGGCGCGGCGCCGCCCGGCGGCCAGACCGCCCGTCATCAGCAGGACGACGGCGGCGACCGTGCCGGCGCCCGACGCGGCGACGGCGACCAGCGGAGCGATGTCCCCGCGGAGGCGGTCGTACGTGGTGAACACGGCGTCGAGGCCGGTCTCGACCTCGGCGAACGGGCTGAGCATCGAGCGCAGCTGCTCCGTGCCGGGCCCGGACTCCAGCGAGGCCACGGAGGCGCTGAGCCGGTCGAGGTCCCGGCCGTGCAGCGCGTCCGTGTCGGGCGCCAGGTGCCAGTAGCGCACGGGACTGCCGTCCGGGCCCAGCAGCGCGGGCGCCGCCTCGGGCGGGAGCAGCAGACCGCCGCGCCAGAACCTCGGGGCGTTCGGGTCGCCGCCGGGCGCGCTGACCAGGGACGGGGTCTGCAGGACGGACCAGACCGACCAGTGGACGCCGTCGGGATCGCGTGGCGCGACGATACCGGTGACGTGGACGGCGAGCTCGGCCCTGCCTCCTACGTGGATGACCGAGCCCGTCTTGATGTGCAGCGTGCGGGCCGTCTCCTCGGTCACCGCCGCCTCGACCCGGCCGGTGGAGGCGGTCACGGGGCCGCCGGTCACCTCGGGCAGTCGGCCGGAGCGCAGGCGGGCGTGGTCGGCGAGGTCGTTCGGGGTGGCGAGGACCATCTGCGCGGGCAGTCCGTCCGGCTGGGGCAGCCACTCCTCCGCCGCGATCAGGTCGGACGTGGTGCGCACCCCGTACGCCGACCGGGAGCCGTCGACGGCCAGCGGGCTCTCGACGGTGTCCACGATCGACTTGTAGTAGCCGGCGACGCTCTTGGGACGCAGCGCGTCCTCCTGGTCCGCCGTTTTCCTGCCGAGGCCGGGATCGGCACTGACCTGGACGCTGCTCTGCCCGGGGTGGACCTGCTCGACGGCCCGGCTCAGCCCGGCGTCCGCGTACCGGTCCAGCGCCCGCGGGAACGCGGCGGCCAGGCACGCCGTCAGCGCCACCAGCAGTGCCAGCGCGCCCGCGGCACCGGGGGCGGCCCGCAGCCGGGTGCGTATCCAGGGGGCGGGCACCCGGTTCGGCCGGTTCGGCGGGCTCGGCGGGTTCGGCGGGCTGGGCGGGTTCGCCGTGCTCGCCGGGTTCGCCGGGTTCGGCGGGTTCGGCGGGTTCGCCGGGCTGGGCGGGTTCGCCGGGTACGGCCGGTTCGGCGGGTCCGCCGGGCTCGGCGGGTTCGGCGGGTTCACCTTCCGTCACCTCCGCGCTCCTTGAGCGTCACCGTCGGGTCCGTCCGGCGCAGCGCCAGTGCCGCCGTCACCAGCAGCGGTACCAGGACCGTCGCGGCCAGCAGCACGGCGACCCGGTCGTACGGCAGCGTGACGTGCACGCCGGGGACGGGCCGGGTGGCCCGCTGGGTCAGCACGGTCAGCGGGATCACCGCCCGGGTCAGGACCGCCCCCAGGGCGGCGCCCGTCAGCAGCGCGAGGCCGACCAGCACGCCCTGCTCGACGGCGACCGTGCGGGCCAGCCTCAGGCGCGAGGCGCCCAGGGCCCGCAGCACCGCGAACTCCGTGCCCCGCTCGCGCAGCGACCCCGCGGCGCTCACCGCGAACCCGACCGCGGCCAGCGCCGCCGCGACCCCGGCGGCCGCCGCGAACGCCGCCCCGGGACCCGCGCCGAACGGGTCGTCGCGCAGCCGCTCGGCGACCTCGTCACGCACCATGACCTGGGACGGCGCCGTGTCCGGGAGGGCGCGCAGCGCCGCGACGGCCCCGTCCGCCTCCTCCGGCGTGGTCCGCAGCCACCACTCGGTGGGCGGGAGGGCGGTGCCGTGGCCGCCCTGGAGCTCCTGGTTCACCGTGCGCAGGTCGACCAGCAGGGCCCCGCCGAACCGCGCCGGGTCGGCCTCGTCCGGGGCGGTGGTCGGCAGCTCCCGCACCGAACGCAGGATCCGCACCTGTACGCGTTCGCCGCCGAGGTTCACGTTGACGCGCTGCCCGACGCGGGCGCCCGTCGACTCCAGGAAACGGTCGGTGGCGACGGCGGTCACGTCGGGCGGCTGCGGCCCGGACACCCTCAGCCGGAGGGTAAGGACCGACGGGGGCCGGGTCGGGTCGTTGTCGGAGTGACCCGTGGCGTACTCGACCGTGAACGGCTCCGCCGACAGCACCCGCGGCGGGGCCGAGGCAGCTCCGTCGGCCGGTCCGAGCGACGGCCCGGTGACCTCCGACAGCCCCGTCCAGTCGCCGGGCAGCCGCACCTGCCGTGCGGTGCCGTCGGCGGACGTGGCGGTCACCTCGCGCACGGTCAACCGGTGCTGCTCCCCCTCACCCGTCGGCCGGGTCATGACCAGCTGCACACCGGTCAGGGTCAGCGGGCCGGCCGACACGTCCATGGTGAGGGTGTGTTCCCGGCCGTCGGCGGCCAGCTGGCCGGCCCGCAGCCGGTACGGGGTTCCCCAGCGGTCCTCGACGGTCACCGTCACGTCGGCCGCCATGCCGGCGGGGGACCGGCCCGCCCCCGGCACGGTGTCGCCGGTGTCGCCGGGCGGTGTGCCGACGTCCCAGCCGGACAGGGTCGCGGCCAGCGACAGCGTCGCCGTCCCCGCGGGGATCGGCGCGCCGGCGGACGGCTGCCCGGGTGCCAGGCCCGACAGCAGTTCCGGCAGCGGCTCGTCGGCCAGGTCGGAGCGCAGCAGCATCGTGTCCGCCGCGCGGGAGGTGTCCAGCGCCAGCACGGTGGCCGTCCGGTCGCCGGACAGCGACAGCGTGGTGCGGGCCGCCGGGGCCACCTCCGCCACGCCGGGCACGGCCGCGTACCGGTCGGTGCGACCGGGGACCGACTCGGCGGGGGCGGTCACCCGTACCGGCGCTCCGGTGCGGAAGTCGGCCTGGTCGTCCTGGGAGCGGGACCAGGAGGCGCTCTGCCCGATCGCCATCGTGCCGAGCGCCACGGCGAGCACCAGCAGCAGCACCGGGCCCGCCCCGCGCATCGGCCGGCGGCTCAGCTGCCAGCCCGCCAGCGCCCCCGCCAGCCCGCGCCCGCTCGCCGCCCGCCGCTCGGCCAGCCGCGCCACCAGCGGCAGCAGCCGCAACGCGAGGACCGTCCCGGCCAGCAGGGCCAGCGCGGGCGTCGCGACGAGCAGCGGATCGACGCCCAGCGTGCCGGGGTCCCCGCCGGTAGCGGTGTCGGCACCGGTCCCGGACGTGGAACCGGTGCCCGTGGCCGTGTCCGTGTCCGTGTCCGTGCCGGACGTCTGCCGGTCCAGTTGCCAGTAGGCGACGCCGGCCAGCACCAGCAGTGCCACGTCCGCGCCCGCGCGCAGCGGGGCGGGCAGCGTCCTCGCCCGGCCGCCGACGTCCGTCGCCGAGGTCAGCGCCGGCAGCGTCACGGCGAGGGTGCAGCCGAGCGCCGCGAGGGCGGCCACCAGCCACACCACGCCGCTGCCGCCGGCCGCGGGCTCCCACCGCAGCCCGATCCGGGCCAGCGGCCCCTGCCCGGCCAGCAGCCGGATCAGCGGCCCGGCGAGCAGCGGCGCACAGACCAGTGCGGGCCCGGCCAGCAGCAGCGCCTCCAGGGCACAGACGCCCACCAGCCGGGCCCGGGAGGCACCGCGTGCCCGCAGCAGCCGCAGCTCACCCGCCCGTTCGACGCTCAGCAGCCGGGCCACCAGCAGCAGCGCGCCGCCCGCGAGCAGGGCGAGCTGGAGCGCGATGACCAGGACGGTGGACCGGGCGACCACCAGCGAGCGGTCGAGCCGGTCCAGGATTCCGGCCAGCCCGGTCCCCGCCTCGGTCGTGCCGCTGAGCACCGGCCTGTCGCGCAGCCACGCCGTGCCCTCCTGCGCCGCCCGGCGCAGGGCGTCCGTCCGGCCCACCGTCAGCGACGCGTAGTCCGCCGTCGCCAGCCACCCCGACGAGCCCGCGCTGACCCTGCCGCCGCTCAGCACGCCGGACGGGGCGAGCAGCGGCCCGTACGTCGTGAAACCGCCCTGCTCGACGCCGCGCCCGTCCAGGTCGTCCAGCCGCCAGTACGGTGCCCCGTCGTCGACCGGCCGGTACAGGCCGGTGACCACCACCCGGACGTCGGGGCCGTCGAGGCGGTCGGTGAGCGTGAGCCGGTCGCCGGGCCGCACTCCCAGCTGCTCGGCGGCGGTCACCGGCAGCGCCGTCTCGACGGTCTCGCCCGCCGCCTCGCCGGGCATCCGGCCCTCGTCGATCCGGACCTGCGTGGGGTCGAGCGCCGCGAAGTACGTCAGATCGGGGTTGCCGGACGACTCGGCCCGCGGCGCGGAGGAGGACGGCGGCGCGGAGGAGGAAGGCAGCGCGTACGGGCCGGAGCGGACCAGGGTCCGTACCGTGTGCGGCAGGCCGTCGAAGGTCCTCGCGGCCCCCTCCCGCACCGTGGCGTCGGCGTCGGAGCGCTGGGCGGCCGGTACGTCCGCCTTCACGACCAGCGCGGCGTCGGCGGCGTTGCGCGGGTCGGCCAAAGCGTGCCGCAGGGCCGCGTCCCCGATGGCGCCGGAGAACGCGGTGAGGGTGGCCAGCACCGTCGTCGTCAGCAGGACGGTGAGCAGAGCCGCCGCCAGCAGCAGGCGGTGCGCCCGCGCGCGCAGCAGCACGAACCCCGCCAGTCCCCCGAACCCCGCCACCCGGCTCCCCCGCCACCTGTTGTCCAGACCTCCGGGCGAGGATGGCAGAGAGGAGGGGCCGCTGGTAACCGTTTGAAAGGCGGACTTGACCGGATCGTGACCGGATACCGGCGTCGAACGACCGGAATCCGTTCATCAGCCCCCGCGCAGGGGAGGGGCCGTGCTCAGCCCTGCGTGTTGATCATCGAGGCGGCCGCGTACGTCAGGTACTTCCACAGCGTCTGCTCGTGCTCCTCGGAGAGCCCCAGCTCGTCGACGGCGACCCGCATGTGCTTCAGCCAGGCGTCGTGCGCCGCCCGGTCGACGGCGAACGGGGCGTGGCGCATCCGCAGCCGCGGGTGCCCGCGGTTGTCGCTGTACGTCGTCGGACCGCCCCAGTACTGCATCAGGAAGAGCGCGAAACGCTCCTCGGCCGGGCCCAGGTCCTCCTCCGGGTACATCGGCCGCAGGATCGGATCCTCGGCGACCCCTTGGTAGAAACGGTGGACGAGCCGGCGGAAGGTCTCCTCCCCGCCGACCTGCTCGTAGAAGGTCTGCTCCTGAAGCGTGCCGCGCCGAATCTCATTCACGTCGTCCATGGTCTCAGACGTGTGGACATAGGACTTGAGGATTAGGACCCGCCGGGGCCCTACTGTGGGGGTATGGGCGGGCACCCGGACCTGGACGGCCTCGCCGCCTCCGCGCGGGCGGAGCTGGTGCGGGAGATCGAGCTGAGCGGTGCCTGGAGGGCCGACCCGGTCTGGCGGGAGGCCTTCGCGGCGGTGCCGCGCCACCTTTTCGTGCCGTACTACTACGTCGGCGTCCGGGGCGGCTACGAACGCCGCTGGGGCGAGCATCCCGACCCCGAAGCCCGCGAGCGCTGGCTGCGCGGCGCGTACACCGACGCCCCGCTGGCCACCCGGCTGCGCGACGGCGAACTGCTCTCCTCCAGCAGCCAGCCCTCGCTGATGGCCGAGATGCTGGTGGAGCTGGGCGTGACGGACGGCGACCGGGTCCTGGAGATCGGCGCGGGCACCGGCTACAACGCCGCCCTGCTCGCCCACCGGCTCGGCGACGACGACCTGGTCACCACCGTCGACCTCGACCCCGAGATCACGGAGTCGGCCCGCCGGCACCTGGCCGCCGCCGGGTACCACCCGGCCGTCGTCACCGGCGACGGCGCCCGCGGCGTGCCCGAACGCGCCCCCTACGACCGCGTCCTCGCCACCTGCGAACTGCCCTCGGTCCCGCGCGCCTGGCTGGCCCAGTGCCGGCCCGGCGGCCGCGTCCTGACGCCGCTCGCCACCGGCCTGGTCGTCCTCACCGTCCACGACGCCGGGCACGCCGAGGGGCGCTTCCTGCACACGCCCGCGTACTTCGTGCCGCTGCGCGGCGGCCCGGACCGGGGCGAGCCGCCAACGCCGGGCCTGGGCGGGGTGCCGCGCCGGGCCCGGGAGGACGACCTCTTCCGCTTCCTGCTGGTGCTGAGCCGGGGCAGCCTCGACCCGCAGGAGGCGTACGCCCTGTGGGCCCGGGAGGACGCCCCGCGCCGCGAGCGCTACGGCATCACCGTCCGCGGCGAACGGGCCTGGGCGTGGCTGGACGACCCGGAGGGCCCGTACGCCTGGCCGTTCGTCTGACGGCGGGCCCCGTCTCAGCCCCGTCTCATCCCCGGCGGATCGTGATCGTCGTCCAGGCGCCGACGTGCACCCGGTCGCCGTCCTGGAGCGGCACCGGCACGAAGGGCTGGATCGGCTCCTCACCGCCGTTGACCGTCGTGCCGTTCGTCGAGTTCTGGTCGACGACCGCCCAGTTCCCGTCCGGCTGCTGCACCAGCACCGCGTGCTGGTGCGAGACGCCCGGGTCCTCCGGCGGCACGGCCAGGTCGATGTCCGGGGTGTCGCCGGTGGAGTGCCGGCGGCGGCCGATGGTGATCTGGTTGCCGGTGAGCGTGCGCTGCTGCTCGGGCGAGTACGCGGGCAGGTTGAGGCCCGCGGCCTCGGGGCCGGAGCGCTGCATCATCGCCATGAAGTAGTCGCGGTCCGGGCCGATGGTCGCGGTCCACGTCGCCGGTCCCTGGGGCCGCTGCGGCTGCTGCGGCTGCTGCGGGAACCCGTAGCCGCCACCGCCGGGCGGGGGCGGCGGGGCCTGGGTCGCGCCCGGCTGCGGGTAGCCGTAGCCACCGCCCGGCGCCTGACCCGGGCCGTTCGGGCCGCCGGACGACGGCGGGGAGAGCACCCAGTCGTCGTCCCCGCCGCCGAAGGACGGGCCGCCCTGCTGCGGGCGGTTGGTCTCCTGCGGGAAGGCGGGCGGGGCGGGCGGACCGGACTGCTGGTACGCCTGCGGAGCGCCACCCGGACCACCGGGACCGGGCGGCGGCGGCACCGGCCGCGACGGGTCGGCACCGAAGGCGGGCGGGGCGGGCGGCCCGGACGGGCGGTTGGGGCCGCCGGGGCCGCCAGGTCCGCCGGGACCGTCGGGCCCACCAGGTCCACCGGAGCTGAACGGGCCGCCGGGGCCGCCCGGGCCACCGGGCCCGTTGGGACCGCGGCCGCCGGGACCACCGGGCCCGGACGGATCGCCCGGACCACCGGAGCCGAAGGGGCCGCCAGGGCGGCCCGGGCCGTCGGGTCCACCAGGCCCACCGGAGCTGAACGGGCCGCCGGGGCCACCAGGTCCGCCCGGGCCGTCGGAGCCACCAGGCCCACCGGAGCCGAACGGGTCGCCGGGGCCACCCGGGCCACCGGGCCCGTTGGGACCGCGGCCGCCGGGACCACCGGGCCCGGACGGATCGCCCGGACCACCGGGGCCGAACGGACCACCAGGACCGCCCGGTCCGTCAGGACCACCGGAGCCGAAGGGGCCGCCGGGGCCACCGGGTCCGTTGGGGCCACCAGGTCCGTTGGGACCGCCGGGACCGCCCGGTCCGTCAGGACCACCGGAGCCGAAGGGGCCGCCGGGACCACCGGGTCCGTTGGGGCCACCAGGACCACCGGAGCCGAAGGGGCCGCCGGGACCACCAGGTCCGCCGGGCCCGCCGGGACCGCCGGGCCCGTCAGGACCACCGGAGCCGAAGGGGCCACCAGGCCCGCCCGGACCACCAGGCCCGCCCGGACCACCAGGCCCGTTGGGCCCCCCGGGAGCACCAGGCCCGCCAAAACCACCAGGTCCACCAGGGCCACCAGGGCCGCCGGGCCCACCAGCACGACCACCGGGGTTACCGGGGCCACCCGGCCCCCCGGGAGCGCCGCCTGGTCCACCGTGACCCGACGGGTCGCCGCCGAAGGGCGGGCCCGGCGGGATCGGCTCCGCGGGACGGTTCATCTGGGACGGGCGGGAGCCCTGGTAGTCGTACGAGTCACCGCCGCCGTACGACGGGCCCGACGGCGGCTGCGGGAAGCGCGGCCCCGGGCCCCCGGGCGCCGGCGGGCGCGGGGCGGCCGGCGTGTAGGAGGTGGCGGTGTTGGTGAGGAAGTTCCACCGGCACTCCTCGCAGAACGGCGCCCCGCCCTCACGCGGCGTGCGGCACTGCGGGCACAGCTGCGGCTCGGCACCGGGACCACCGGGACCGCCCGCCGGACCACCGGGACCGCCGCCCGGACCACCCGGACCGGCCGGCGGCGGGAAGCCGTAGCCGCCGCCCGGGGGCGGAGGCGGGGGAGGGGGCGGCACGGCACCGGCCATGCGGTGACCGCAGACCTCGCACCAGTCGTCGGAACCCGACTGGTGTCCGTTCGGGCAGGTCGGCATGTCGGTGCTTCCCCCTCTTGCGGGCTTGTTGGACTCTGTTGTCCTGCGTCACTTCTTTACACGAACAGTCTTTGTCGACCGGGTCTCGAGAGTCATCTCGTCGGCTTCCTCGACCTTCGCTTTGAGTCGCACAGTACCTGCCGCCGCGTCGACCACGTCCACCACCTTCGCAAGCAGTTTCGCCGTATCCGCGTTTCCGGAGGCCCCCGCGAGCTGAACGGCGCGACCCAGTTTGGCCGTTGCTCCGTCGATGTCTCCCGCTTTGCGCAGATCGAGACCTTGTTGGATGGCTTGTGCCAGTTCGGCCTGCCCGGTGTAGTGGGCGACCTGAGGGTTGATCGACGTGGAGGCGGCCATGTCGTCGGTCCACACGGCGCGCACCAGACCCTGGGCACCGAGGTTCTGGACCGTGCCACCGGGCTCCGGAATCACCAGGGAGACACGGGCGGCCAGCATCTCCTGGCCGAGGTCCGCGGCCGGTACCTCGACGCAGACGTGGTAGTCGCGGGACTCGTCGCCCCAGGAACCGGTGGGGTAGTCCCCGGCGCGGGGACCCGCCTCGGTGCGGCGGCCGGTCAGCTCCTCGACCGTGGGGGCGACCTGCTTGACGAACTTCACAGTGGTGCCGACGGGGGTCCACAGGCGCAGGGCGACGTCCGCGACCTCCTTGCCCATGGCCGTCTCCATCATCCGCGTGAAGTCCGCGGCGAGAGAGGCCGGGTCGGCGACGATGTCGGCGGTGCCGAGCAGGGCGGAGGCGATCCCTGTGACTTCTTTCACTTCCCAGTCGGTGCCCACGCCCCGGGCATCGCAGGTGAAACGCCCGGCGCAGGCGTCGAGCGCCGCCTTCAGGTCGTCCGGTGACTCGTGTTCGTTGCGGCCGTCCGTGAGCAGGATGCCGTGGCGGATGGCGACGTCCGCGGTGGCCAGCAGCCGGTCGGCCAGCCGCAGCCAGGTGCCGATGGCGGTGCCGCCGCCCGCGCTGAGCCGGCGCAGCGCCTGCTTGGCCTGCTCCCGGGTGGTGGCGTCGGCGACCGCGAGCCGGCCGTCGCCCGGATGGACCTCCTTGGCCACGTGGGTGCCGCCGATCACCGTGAAGTGCACGCCGTCGCGCAGGGTGTCGATCGCGGCGGCCGTCGCGTCGCGGGCGTTGCGCATCTTGGTCGGCGGGTAGTCCATCGAGCCCGAGCAGTCGACCATGACGGCCACCGCGGCGGACGGGCCCTGGCCCGGCGAGTACAGGTGGGGCGCGGCGACCGCGCTCCCGATGGTGCCGCCGCCGGTCGCGGTGACCGTCACGATGGCGTTGACCTCACGGCCGCCCTCGGGCAGGGACTCGTTCTGGTAGACGTCCACCGAGAACTGCGGCACGTTCGACTTCGAGAAATTGGCCATGCCCGATCGCATCCCCCTCTACGACCCCACACCGGTGGGGTGACGGCTGATGGCGCGGGCCGCCCCCTGCGGCCCGCGAGGCCACCCCGCGCGCGTCCCCGCCCCGCGGCGGCCTCAGGCCGATCCTGCCCCCTGCGGCGGTGCCGGGAACGGCAGGAGAGCCACTGTTACGTTGTCGTGGCCCCCGCCGTCCAGGGCGTGGCCGACCAGGACGCGGGCGCTGTGCAGGGGTCGCGCGGCGGCGTCCAGGGGTACGGCGTCGGCCATCTCCTCGGCCGACTCGGCGTAGTTCCACAGGCCGTCCGTGCAGACCACGACCACACCGGGGCGGTCCGGCTTGAACGACGCGGTGTGCGGCTCCAGTTCGTAGGCGTCGGCGCCGAGCCAGCCGGTGATGGCGTGGGCGCGCTCGTCGGCGTAGGCCTCCGCCTCGCTCATCAGGCCGGCGGCGACCATCTGCGCGGCCCACGAGTCGTCCTCGGTGAGCCGGGCGGGCGGGGTGCTCCGGTCGACCGGCACCCAGTAGACGCGGCTGTCGCCGACCCAGCCGACGACCAGCAGACCCGAGGCCACCACGGCGCCGACCAGGGTGCAGGCGGGCGCGTTCTGGTGCGGGGCCTGCTCCAGGGCTGTCCGGGGCTCCTCGGCCAGCGCGTTGACGGCGTGCGAGGCGGCGAGGATGGCGTCGTGCATGGCCTGCTGCGGGTGCGTTCCGCGCGGCAGGGCGGCGAGCAGGGACTCACCGGCCGCCCGGGACGCGGCGAGTGACGCGTCGTCGGGGCGGGTCGCCGAGGAGACGCCGTCGCAGACGATCGCCACGGTCGCGGGGGCGCCGTCGGGCAGGGCGGCGCAGCCGACGGAGAACGCGTCCTCGTTGCGGTGGTGGCGCAGGCCGCGGTCGCTCACCGCGGCGACCGGGCCGGACTCCTGCTCCATGTGGTCGCGTTCGCGGGGCTGGGCGTGCCCGCAGTTCTCGCAGTAGCCGTCGTCGTCGACCCGGCCCGCGCGGCAGGCCACGCACACCTTCTCGGAGGCGGCGGGCGCGGCGGGTGCGGCCGGCGCGGGCGCGGCGGCCGAGCGGGGGTCGGGCGCCTGCAACGGGTACTCGTCGGGCTCGTCGGGCTCCCGCCCGTCGGCCCGGTGGTCGAACCGCACCCCGGAGTCGGCCGGTTCGGGCGCGGCCGACGGCATCGGCGGCGCGGCGGGCGGGGGCGGCGGCAGCGGGGCGCCGCCCGAATCGGTGCCCGGCACCTCGGCCGCCGCGTGCACGGGGGCGGGCCGGCCGAAGCCGTCCGAGTCCCGGGCCACGGGCCAGTCCACGCCTTCCGGCGCCGACGACGGCGCGGGCACCGCGCCGTTCATGGCGATCGTCGGGCTGTCGTCGGGCCGTGCGGGCACGGCGGACAGGTCGTATCCGCACGCACCGCAGAAACGGTCACCCGGCTCGAGGGGTTCCTCGCAGCTCGGGCACTTCGACACAGCGGCCTGCTCGGGCATCTGCGACATCAACTACACCCACGTCCGGGGGCGGTAACGATTGGCACGTTCCACCAGGTCGATCCTCTCCTCGCCGCCCCGCGCCAGCCGAGCCAGCGTGCGGTACGAACGCTCCAGGCCGAAACGCAGACCGCGTTCGTCCAGGCCGCTGCCGAGCAGCGTCCGTCCCCCGGCGGCGGGAGGGACGGAACCCCGACCTCCGGAGAGTACCCAGTCCAGCGCGCAGCCGAGGACCTCGGCCGACAGCTGCTCGCGCCGAGCCGGGTCCAGACCGTACACGTCCAGCGCCTCGACCTGCCGCGCGGAGGCGGTCAGATCGTCCAGGAACGTTACGTCGCCGGCCGCCGCGGTGCGCTGCCGCAGCCGCGCCCGTACGGCCGCCACCCGCGCGCCGGTGCAATGGATGGAGGACTCCGGTACCGACTCCAGCGTCCGTACGGCCCCGGCCCGGTCGCCGCCGGCCAGCTGCACCCGGGCCAGCGCGAACGCCGCGCTGACGTGGCTCGGGTCGGACGCCCACACCAGCCGGTAGTACTCGGCGGCGTTGTCGAGCTGACCCAGCACCTCCGCGCACAGGCCGAGCGCCAGCTTGGGCGCGATCTCGCCCGGGAAGGCGTCGTAGATCGCGTCGAAGGCCAGCGCGGCACCCTCGTGGTCGCCGGTCACCAGCGCGGCCAGCCCCCGGTACCAGACCACCCGCCAGTCGTCGGGCCGTTCGCCCTCCAGCGTCTGAAGACCCTCCAGGGCGCCGGGCGCGTCGCCGCTCTCCAGGCGGGCCCGGACCTGCCGCAGCCGCGTCTCGGTCGACGGCGCGGGCGCCGCGGCCAGCGCGGTCAGCAGCTCGGCCGGCGCGGACGCCATGAGGCCCGCCAGGAAACCCGCGTTGGGGTCGCCGGCGTCGACCCGCGGCACCGGCAGCGCGAGGGCTGCGGCGGGCGCGTCGGCCGGTTTGACCAGTCCGGCGGTGGTGCCGCCGGGGTCACCGCCCGTGCGCGCCGCGCCACCCGGGCCCGCCGCGCCGCCCGCGCCGCTCGCGCCGACCGTGCTCACGGCACCCGGCAGCGCGGTGCTCGCGCCCGTGCCCGCGGGCGGCACGGCGCCCGCGCCTCCCGGGCCGGCGGCTCCGACGCCCGCACCCGACCCGCCGACCGCTCCCGCGCCCGTCCCGCCGGGCGCCCCGACCGCCGCGCTCGTCCCGCCCGGCAACGCGGGGCCGGCACCCGCACCGTCCGGCAGCCCGGCCGCCGCCGCACCACCGCCGCCGCGCCGCCCCGACCGCACCGGCCGCGCCCCGAGGCGCGACACGTCACCGTCCAGTCGCGGGAACAACTCCGTGTCCGTCACCCTGACTTCCGGCCCGAACAGAGTGGAGACGGCGGGCCGGGCGCGTCCCGTCTGCAGCGAGACCACCTCGCGCAGCACGCCCGTCAACTGCTCCGCCATCTCCTGCGCAGAGGCGAACCGGCGGGCCGGATCGGGGTCGGTGGCCCGCACCAGCAGCCGGTAGAAGGACTCGTACCGCCGGAACACGTCGATGGAGTCCGGATCCGGCAGCGAGTCGGCGTAGACCGTCGTGTAACCCTGGAAGTCGAACGTCAGCACGGCGAGCGTGCGGCCGACCGTGTACAGGTCGGACGCCACCGACGGGCCGACGTCGGCGACCTCCGGCGCCTGGTAGCCCACCGTGCCGTAGATGGCCGACTCCTCGTCGTCCATCCGGCGCACCGCGCCCATGTCGATCAGCTTCAGCTGGTCCTCGGACTGGATGGCGTTGTCGACCTTGAAGTCGCAGTAGAGCAGGTTGCGGCTGTGCAGGTGGCCGAGGGCCTCCAGCGTCTCGATGCCGTACGCGCAGGCCTGCTCCACCGGCAGCGGGTCGCGCCGCCCCTCGGGGGAGCGCCGGCCGTTGGCGATCTCCTTCAGCGACTTGCCGCCGACGTACTCCATGACGATGTACCCGTCCAGCGAACCCGTCCGCTGGTCGAGGTGCTCGACGAAGTTGTAGATCCGCACGATGTTGGCGTGCTCGATCTCCGCGAGGAAGCGCCGCTCGGAGATCGCCGCCGCCATCGCGTCCTGGTCGCCGGTGTCCAGCAGGCCCTTGAGGACCACCCAGCGGTCCGAGACGGCCTTGTCGACGGCGAGGTAGATCCAGCCCAGCCCGCCGTGCGCGAGGCAGCCCACCACCTCGTACTGGCCGTGCACGACGTCCCCGGCCCGCAGCTTGGGCACGAACGAGTACGGATGCCCGCACTTGGTGCAGAAGCCCTCCGTACGTCCCGGCCGCTCACCCCGCGCCCGCCCGACCGGCGCCCCGCAGTCCGAGCGGGAGCAGAACCGCTTGCGCTCCGGCACCTGAGGGTTGTTCAGGACCATCGCGTGCGGGTCGGGGCGCGGGATCGCCGGGACCTCGACCAGCCCGGCACCGAGCCGCCCGCGCGCGGAGGCACCGGCGCCCGACCCCGAGCTGCGCACCGACACCGAGCGCCCCGTGGACCGGCCCGACACCGACCGCGAGAGCCGCCCCGACACCGACCGCCGGGACTTCGACGACTGCGACGACGTACGCGAACCGCGCCCGCTCGACCGTGAACTCCCGCTGCCCGCCGAGCCCCGCGAGCCCCGCCCGCCGCCCCCGGTGACGCCGGTCGGCGACGAGCCGACCATGCCGCCCGCGGCGACGACCGGTGCGAGACCGCACGTGTCGCAGTACAGCTCGCCGCCGCCCACGTCCTCGTAGGTCCCGCCGCAGCCGGGACGCTGACACGTCAGCCCCGCCTCACTCATGACGCTGCCTCCCCCTCGTCGCTCACGCGCCGGGCCCCCGTCCCGTCCGGTCCACCGGCCCGCCCTGCCCGGGCACGCGCGGGACGGAGCCGAGCAGTTCGGCCGCCGCGTGCTGGTAGCGCAGCACGGCCTGCTCGGCGACGCGCAGGTCGCACGGCGCGCTCCACAGCATGCGGCGCGCCTTCTCGTACTTCTCGGCCAGCTCCGGGTCCTCGGCGTACCCCAGCCGGGCCACCTTCGCCTTGTACGCGTCGAGCCGGCCGCGCAGCTCCGCGCGGACCGCGAGCGGCGCGGTGACCGCCGTCAACGACTCACGTGCGCGCAGCAGTTCGTCCTCGGCCTTCTCCTCCAGCGACTCCAGCAGCGGTGACAGGCGGTGCCACTGGGCGTGCCTGCGGTACTCGGCGGCCGCCGCCAGCTGCTCCTGGAGCACCGTCGGCGGTCCGCTGACGACCGGCACCTCCGTCGCCGCGATCTTCGCCAGCACCTCACCGCGCGCGGTGCGCGCCTCGGCGAGCGTGCGGTCCGCGCGCGAGAGCACGTCCCGCAGCCGTACGATCCGCTGCTCCGCGTCCTGGCGCACGGCCAGCACGGCGTCGATCTCGCGCCGCACGTCCTCCAGGGCGCGGGCCTCCCGGTCGTAGACCGTGGTGTCCGGCCGTCCGCCGCCCGGCGCCGAACTGCCCTCGGCCGGCTGCCAGAACGCCAGCGGGTCGGACACGACCTGCTCGCGCAGTCGCGTCAGGGTGCGGGTGATCCGCTCCAGGTCGTCACCGGCCGGATGCTCGCCGCGACGGACGCCCACGGAGTGCGCGAGCTCCCGGGTGCGTCGCAGCTCGGCGGCGAGTAAATCGATCCGCGCGGGCAGCGCCGACCACACCGCGTCGGCGGCGACCACCAGGTCCAGGGAGGCCGCGTACAGCTGGTTCATCCGGTCCACCAGCGTCACCAGCGAGTACCGCTCGCTCAGCCGGCCCGGACCGCCGTCCGGGGTGGGCGCCGCGGCGGTGGCGGCGCCGCCCGCCACCGTGACGGCGTCGCCGCGCAGCAGCTCGGTCAGCTCCGCCAGATCCTCGCGGCTGGACCAGCGGCGCCGGGCACGGATCTCCCGCGCGGTGCGCAGCGCGCCCGCGTACGCGTCGAAGTAGGTCCACAGCAGCGTGATCGACGCCTCCGCGGCGGCCCAGCGCTCGGCGGTCGTCCCGGTCAGCTCGGCGCCCTCGAGGAGTCTGCGGCCCGCGTGGTCCTGGAGGGCGAGGAGCGAGGTCTCGATCGCCTCGTGCTCCGCGCCGAGCCGCGCCAGCGCACGGTCCACCTCGTCCCGGTCCATCACCGGCCCGGTGGGTCCCGTGTCGCCCATCGATCACCTCTCGCTGTCGCGGACTTGTGCGTTCTCTTGTCTGAGGTTCGGCGGTCGTTCAGTCCTCGCGCAGATACTGCGGCGGGGTCGGTGGCTCGTACTTCGCCGGGTCCTCGCCCATGGTCTTCGACAGCCACCGCTCGTACGAGCGCTGCCAGCCCTCGGCCTCGTCCGCGCGCCACTCGACGAGGATCTGGTTGACCCGGCGTACCAGATCGTCGGCGTCCTTCTTCATCGCCACGCCGTAGTACTCGGTGGTGAAGGCGTCACCCTTCAACTCCACCGTGGGGTCCTGGGCGGCCTGGCTCGCGGCGAGCGCGCCGTCGGTGACCACTGCGTCGACCTCGCCGAGCTGGAGGCGCACCAGGCAGTCCAGCTGGTTGGGCACCGTGGTGCGCAGGTCGACGCCCTCGGCCAGCCGGCCGTCCTCCCGGTCCTGCTGGAGGGTGCTCAGCGCCGTCGAACCCGCCGCCGTGCAGATCTCCTTGCCGGCCAGCGTGCCGTCGTAGCCGGTGATCTTCGACGACTTGGGCGCCAGCACCTGCTGGCCGGTGCGGAAGTAGGGGGCGGAGAAGGCGACGTCGGTCAGGCGGTCGCAGTTGATGGTCATCGTGCGGACCACCATGTCGACCCGGCCGTCCTGAATCGCGGGAATGCGCTGGTCGGTGGGGATCGCCTTGAACTGCACGGCGTTCCGGTCGCCGAGGATGTCCTCGGCGATGCGGCGCACCAGGTCGATGTCGAAGCCCTCCAGCTCGGCGGCACCCCCGCTGTTCGGGTCCCGGTAGCCCCAGTGGTAGCTGTTCTGGTCGACGCCGACGATCAGCTTGCGCTTCTCGCCCTCGCGGCTGCGGATCTCGTCGATGGTGGGGCCGTCGTCGCCGGACGGCGGCAGGGTCTGCTTCTCCGGGTCCGTGCACTCCTCGGCGGCACGCGCCTGGCTGCCGTGGGCGACGCCGTGGCCGCCGGTGCCGGCGCCGTCGCCGCCGTCGGCCCGGACCATCGGCAGAAGCAGGGCGAAGAGCACGGCGAGGGCGCAGGCGAAGGCCATCGCCCCTACCCCGCCCCAGCCCTTCAGGCCGGCCCGCAGTCGTCGTGCGCTCATCCTCACGCCTCCTTTCACGGGTTCCCCTTCCCGCCCGTCCGCCGGACCCACGCCCCGTCTCACCGGTACTCCGAGAGCCTGCGCCCGATGCCCAGCAGCGCCCCGGCCACGCCCAGGGCGGCGAGGACACCGGCGCCCTGCGGCAGGTAGCCCATCGCGTCCAGCCCGTCGCCCGCCGCCTGCTCGAATTCCCGTTCCTCGTGCTCGAGCGCGTCGGCGAGCGCGGCGTCGACGCCGTCGAAGCACTCGACGGTGGCGCCCTCGCCGCCGATCACCAGGTCCAGCGCCTGCTGGTAGTTGCCGTTCTCGTCCTGCTCGCGGGCGGCGGCGTGGCGCTCCTTCCACTCCGCCATGTTCCCGCTGGCCGCGGCGACCGGGCGCTCACCGGCGGCGTCGTCGGCGAGCCGCGCGGCCTCGGCCAGCCCCTTGCCGAGCGCGTCCATGTTCTTCCCGAAGTCGAAGTCGTAGGCGTCGACCGTCTCGCCGCCGACCTTCTTCGTCTGGGCGCCGCGCGCCACCAGCGTCAGGTTCTCGTTGCCCCGGGCCTTCAGGGAGGCGATGCGGGCGTCGTGCAGCACGTTCAGCGAGCGTACGCCGTGGTCGTGGGAGTCGCCCAGGTTCGAGCGCGCGACGCTGTGGCCGACGACCAGCCAGAGCAGGACGACGGCGGTGGTGGCCGTGGCGGTGACCAGGCCGGGGTTGAAGACCCGGTTGGTGCGGCGGTAGTTGCGGTGCTGGGCCCAGGCCAGGGCACCGAGCGCCAGCACACCGAGGGCGATCGCCGCCCACGGGTAGGACTTGGCGTCCCCGTAGTCGGCGCTCAGCCGCCGGTTCTCCGTCTCGTACAGGTCCTCCGCCGCCGGGAGCATCTCCTGCTGCATCTTCTCGTTGGCGTAGCGCAGATAGGCGCCGCCGACCGGGAAGCCCTGCCGGTTGTAGGTGCGGGCGCGCTCGATGAGGCCCTTGTACTCGGGCAGCAGACGGTTGAGCTCGGCGATGGTGTCCGCGGAGGGTGAGTCGGCGTCGGAGTTCGCGGCGGCCGTCACCAGGCCCTCGGCGGCCGTGCGGATGCCGTTCTCGTACCGGTCCCGGGACTCCTCGGTCTCCTGACCGCCGGCGAGGAACCCGCTGGAGGCCGCGGTGTTGGCCTCGGCCAGGGAACGGTAGATGTCGGCCGCGTCGGAGGTGAGCGGTTGGCTGCGATACCGCACGTCGTGGGCCGCCGTGGACCGCTCGTGCATCTGCCAGGCGGTGACCGTGCCGAAGGCGACGACCAGCGCGGCGAGCAGCGCGCCGATGATCCGCAGCCGCCCCGGCTCGGTGACGGCGGCCGCCCGCAGCCGGTCCACGCCCTCGGCGAACGCGGTGCGCCGGGGCGGCGCGGGCGAGGGAGGGGAAGGAGAAGCGGGAGTGCCGGGAGCGCCGCCGCCGGGCCGCTGCGCCGGGACCGGCGGGGACTGCGGCGGCACGGCGGACACGGTGGGCGTGCCGGTGCCCGGTGGTGGCGCCGCGCTGCCCTTCGGCGGTCGATTCACTGCTGACCTCCCCCATGGTCATCCGTCGCCGCAAGTATCGCTGCCCGCACCGACTTTCGCACCGGCCTTCACCCGATCTTGATCCGTCCGGGTGCTATCCGGTCCGGGTGCTATCCGGTCCGGGTGCGATCCGGTCCGGGTGCAACGCACCACCCCTGCCCATGAATACGCCACCGGAACCGGTCCGGTTCCCCGGGCCGGTCCCGGCGGCGCCCGCACGCGGTGGACCTCAGCCGCCGAAGTGGTCCCGCGCCCGCGCGTGCGCCTCGGGCGGCGCCCCCGTCCGGTCCAGTCCCAGCAGCACCGCGCCCAGCACGGGCCGGGCCGTCACCACGCGCGGTACGGCCTCGGGGGCGCGGGCCGCCAGCAGCTGCCGTATCCGGTCGTCGAGCCGCGCGTGACGCGCCGCCAGGACGCTGCCGCCCAGCAGCACCGGCGTCGGCTCGGCCAGCAGGTCCAGCCGGGTCAGCGCGACCGTGGCCATGGCGACCACCTCGTCGGCCTGCCGGTCGACGATCGCCCGCGCGATCCGGTCGCCGCCGGCCGCCGTCGCGAACAGCACGGGCGTCAGCTCGTGCCGCCGGACGGGCTCGACGTGGCGCAGGTGCAGGGCCTCGATGAGGGCGTACATCGAGCCGAGCCCGAAGTGGGCCGGCAGCGTCCGCGCCAGCTCCGTGGGCTCCCCGCGCCCGTCCTCCGCCCGCGCCGCGTGCCACAGCGCCTCCTCCGCCAGCCCCCAGCCGCCGCCCCAGTCGCCGGACAGCCGTCCGATGGCCGGGAAGCGGGCGGTGCGCCCGTCCGGGCGCATGCCGACGCAGTTGACGCCCGCCCCGCACACCACGGCGACCCCGCGCGGCTCGTCGACCCCGGCCCGCAGGATCGCGAACGTGTCGTTGCGCACGTCCACGCGCGCACCCCAGCCCCGCGCCCGCAGCGCGGCGGCCAACTGCTCCTCCTCCACCGGCAGGTCGGCGTTGGCCAGACACGCCGAGACATGGTCGACGGCGGTGACGCCGGCCGCCGCGAAGGCCCGCGCCACCGCCTCCGCCAGCGCGTCCACGGCCCGTTCGACGCCCACGGCGGGCGGCCGGAAGGCGCCGCCGCGAGCCGTGGCGAGCACTTCCCCGCCGGCCGCCACCACGGCCACGTCGGTCTTGCTGTTCCCCGCGTCGACGGCGAGGACACTCCCGGTCAGGCCCACGCCAGGTGCTCCCGGTTGTGTGCGATCAGCCGGTCGGTGAGCTGCTCGGCGTACGCGTACTGGCCGACGAGCGGGTGGGCGAGCAGCGCCCGGAAGACCCGGTCCCGGCCGCCGCGCAGGGCCGCGTCCAGGGCCAGGTCCTCGTACGCCGTCACGCTCGCCATCAGCCCCGCGTACAGCGGGTCCACGTCCGCCACCGGCAGCGGGGCGGCGCCCTTGCCGCCCACCGCGGCCGGCACCTCGATCACCGCGTCGTCGGGCAGGAAGGGCAGCGTGCCCCGGTTGTACGTGTTCACCACCTGGTACGGGGAGCCCGCGCCGCCGAGCAGGGCGGCGGCGAGGTCCACGGCCGCCTCGGAGTAGTAGGCGCCGCCGCGCTTGGCGAGCAGCTCGGGCTTCTCGTCCAGGGCCGGATCGCCGTACATCTGGAGCAGCTGCCGCTCCATCGCCGCCACCTCGGCGGCCCGGGACGGCTTGGTGCGCAGCTCGTCCACCACCTCGTCGTGGGCGTAGTAGTAGCGCAGGTAGTAGGAGGGGACGACGCCGAGGCGGTCCAGGAGCGGCCGGGGCAGCCGGAGGTCGGCGGCGACCGCGTCCCCGTGGTCGGCCAGCAGCCGGGGCAGCACGTCCTCGCCCTCGGGGCCGCCGAGGCGGACGCCGGTCTCCCAGGTGAGGTGGTTGAGCCCGACGTGGTCCAGGTGGACGTCGGCGGGCGCCACCCGGAGCAGGGCGGCGAACTTGCGCTGCAGTCCGATCGCCACGTTGCACAGGCCCACCGCCCGGTGTCCGGCCTGGAGCAGGGCGCGGGTCACGATGCCGACCGGGTTGGTGAAGTCGATGATCCAGGCGTCCGGGTTGGCGCGGCGGACCCGTTCGGCGATGTCCAGCACCACCGGCACCGTGCGCAGCGCCTTGGCGAGGCCTCCCGCGCCGGTCGTCTCCTGGCCGACGCAGCCGCACTCCAGGGGCCAGGTCTCGTCCTGCTCGCGGGCCGCCTGTCCGCCCACGCGCAGCTGGAGCAGCACGGCGTCGGCGCCGTCCACGGCCGCGTCCAGGTCGGAGGTGGTGACGACGCGGCCGTCGTGCCCCTGCTTGGCGAAGATGCGGCGGGCGAGGCCGCCGACCAGCTCCAGCCGGTCGGCCGCCGGGTCGACGAGGACCAGTTCCTCGACGGGCAGTGTGTCCCGCAACCGGGCGAAACCGTCGATCAGTTCGGGCGTGTAGGTCGAACCGCCGCCGACCACGGTGAGTTTCATCGGGTACCTCCAAGGAAACCCCGGCCTCCAGGCCGGGGAGGAATCGGGCTTCTGCGGAGCAGGGCAGCGGGCGGAGTTTCGCCGTCGGGGCGAAAGGTCGTGCCCTGACCAGCAGGTTTGATCTTCACCTGTAGCCGGTTTAGTTTGTGAGTATGGCTACGGACCTGGTGAAGCGGGCGTTCAAGTACCGCTTCCACCCGACGGATGCGCAGGCGGCGGAGCTGTCGCGCACGTTCGGCTGTGTCCGGAAGGTCTACAACCTGGCGCTTGCTGCCAGGACCGAGGCGTGGGCGCGTCAGGAGCGGGTCAACTACAACGCCACCTCGGCGATGCTGACGGCGTGGAAGAGGACCGAGGAACTCGCGTTCCTCAATGAGGTGTCCTCGGTCCCGCTCCAGCAGACGCTGCGTCACCTGCAAGGCGCCTTCACGAACTTCTTCGCCAAGCGGGCCAGGTACCCGCGCTTCAAGTCGCGGAAGAAGTCCCGGGCCTCGGCCGAGTACACGACCAGCGGTTTCCGCTTCCGGGACGGCCGACTGACCCTGGCGAAGATGACCGACGCGCTCGACATCGTGTGGTCGAGGCCGCTCCCGAAGGGGGCGAAGCCGTCCACGGTGACCGTGTCCCGTGATGCGGCCGGACGCTGGTTCGTCTCGATGCTCGTCGAGGATCCCGCCGTCCGGCCGCTCCCGGCCACGGACACCGCCGTCGGTATCGACGTGGGCTTGGACCACCTGCTGACCCTGTCCACCGGGGAGAAGGTCAGCAACCCGCGTCATGAGCGCAAGGACCGGGCACGTCTGGCGAAGGCCCAGCGTGAACTGGCGCGCAAGGCCGAGGGGGACGGTGCCAACCGGGCCAAGGCCCGGCGTCGCGTGGCCAGGGTGCACGCCCGGATCGCCGACCGGCGCCGGGACCACCTGCACAAGCTGACCACTCGACTCGTGCGTGAGAACCAAACGCTCGTCATCGAGGACCTGACCGTCCGCAACATGGTCAGGAATCACATGCTCGCCCGCGCCATCAGTGACGCGAGCTGGGCCGAGTTCCGGTCCATGCTGGAATACAAGGCAGCCTGGTACGGGCGGGACGTGGTCGTCGTCGACCGCTTCTTTCCCTCCTCCAGACTCTGCTCGGCCTGCGGCACCCTCCAGCAGAACATGCCGCTGCATGTCCGTACCTGGACCTGCGACTGCGGCACGACCCATGACCGGGACGTGAACGCCGCGAAGAATCTGAAGGCCGCCGGACTGGCGGTGTCGGCCTGTGGAGCCGGTGTAAGACCTCAACGGAGCACTCCGGGCGGGCAGTCGGCAGTGAAGCAGGAAACCCAGCGGGCGACCGCTGGAACTCCCCGCCTTTAGGCAGGGAGGAAGTCAAGAAGTCATCAACCCTTTTTGCGCCGCCGCAGGATGCTGCGTGGTAGGCCGGTGACTTGAGGCTGTTGACCAGCTTGGAGACCGTGACCTTGGGCGGGTAGTCCATAAGGGAAAACGTGATCCCGCGTCGTCTGGAACGACTGCCCGCGCGACCGGAAACAAGCGCACGCGGCGGGGCTGCCGTTCGTGAGGTCGGCGGAGCTGTCCCGGCTTCGCATCACCCAGGCCAAGCGCACCGCATAGACGAACTGTAAGAGGGGCACGGCCCCGATGCCGGGCGGTGGTGAGCAGAGCGAGGGAGCTTTCCTGGATATTCCAGGCATGACGGGGTCTCCCAGGGCATGGGCGGGTGAGGGACGGGCGGTGCTGGGCCGTGTGGTGCGGGGTCAGCGCGAGGTGTCGAAGACCTCGTCGCGGGTGGTCGCCAGCGCGCTCTCCAGCGCGCCGCGCAGTACGGGGTCGGCGGTCACGCCGCCGAGGACGAGGCGGGGCCGGGACGCGGCCAGCTCCTCCAGCTCGTCCTGGAGCAGGGCGCGCAGCGGCTCGCCGCCCGCGGTGAGCGCCGTGCCGCTGAGCACCACCAGCTCGGGGTCGAGGACGGAGACCAGGGAGGCCAGGCCGGTCGCGAGGCGGGTGGCGTAGGTCTGGAGCAGGCGGTGGTGGGGGCCGTCGTCGCGGTGCTCGGCGGCCGAGGCTAGCAGCGCGGCGGCCGACTCGGTGTACGGCCCGGACGGCACCGGCCCGACGCCCAGCTCGCGGGCCAGCTTCGGCAGGGCCTGCGCACCGGCCAGCTCCTGGAAACCGCCGCTGCCCGTACGGCTGACCTTGCGGACCAGCGGAGCGCCGGGCACGGGCAGGAACCCGACCTCGCCGGCGCCGCCGGTCCAGCCGCGGTGCAGCCGGCCACCGAGGACCAGGGCCGCGCCCAGCCCCTCCTGGTTCCACAGCAGGACGAAGTCCCCGTGGCCCCGGGCGGCACCGAGCCGCTGCTCCGCCACGGCCGCGAGATTCACGTCGTTCTCGTACTCGACCGGCATCGGCAGCGCGGCGGCGAGTTCGTCGAGGAGGGCGGGGGAGTGCCAGCCGGGCAGGTGGGAGGCGTAGCGCAGCCGTCCGGTGCCCGGGTCGAAGGCGCCCGGGGTGCCGATGACCAGGCGGTGGACGTCGTCCCGGGCGAGTCCGGCCGCCTTCACCGCGCCGTCGAGGGCGTCGGTGACCTGCTGGACGACGGGGGTGGTGGGGCGGCGGCCCGGGGTGGGCAGCTCGTACCGGCCGACCGTGCGCCCGGTGACGTCGGCGACCGCCGCGAGCAGGCGGTCCGGGGTGACGTCGAGTCCGGCGGCGTACGCGGCGGCCGGGTTCACCTCGTAGAGCTGGGCGCCGGGACCCGGGCGTCCCTCGGTGGTGCCGCCGGCCAGCACCAGTCCCGCCGCCTCCAGGCGGGCCAGCAGCTGGGAGGCGGTCGGTTTGGACAGGCCGGTGAGCTTGCCGATCCGGGTGCGGGACAGCGGCCCGTGCTCCAGCAGGAGGTCGAGCGCGGCCCGGTCGTTCATGGCGCGCAGGACGCGCGGGGTGCCCGGCGTGCCGGCGGTTGCTGCCATGCGTGTCCCCACCTGCCTCTCGGCCGCTCAGCTTTTCAGTGCGGGACGGCGAAGTCCACCGGCCGCGCCTGTCGACGTCGACTGTTAGGAAAGTTTCCTGTTGGTGGAGAAACGTAGGCCCGCCGGACGGGAGCCGTCAAGAGACTGCCCCCGGGGCGACGCGGTCGTCACCCCGGGGGCGGGAAGAGCGCGGGCGGCGCTACTTGGTGGTGCTCGGCGGCGGGATCGGGGAGGCCGCGATGGACTGCGGTGACACGGAGCTGGAGTACGCCGACGGGGCCGCCATGCCCGCGGTCGGATCGGACGCCGCGGCCTCCTGCCCCGGCAGCACCGGACCGCCGACGATCGGGATGCCGGCCGCGTCGAAGGCCCGCTTGATGCGCCAGCGCAGCTCGCGCTCCACGGTGAGGGACTTGCCGGGCATGGTCTTCGCGGAGACCCGCACCACCATGGAGTCCAGCAGAACGGAGTCCAGGCCGAGCACCTCGATCGGGCCCCAGAGCATCTCGTTCCAGGGCTCCTCCTTGCTCATCCGCTCGCCGACGGCGGCGATGGTCTTCTGCACCTTCTCCAGGTCCTCGTCGGAGCGCACGGTCACGTCCACGCCGGCCGTGGCCCAGCCCTGGGAGAGGTTGCCGATCCGCTTGACCTCGCCGTTGCGCAGGTACCAGATCTCGCCGTTGTCGCCGCGCAGCTTGGTCACCCGCAGTCCGACCTCGATGACCTCGCCGGAGGCCACGCCCGCGTCGATGCTGTCGCCGACGCCGTACTGGTCCTCCAGGATCATGAAGACGCCGGAGAGGAAGTCGGTGACCAGGTTGCGGGCGCCGAAGCCGATCGCGACGCCCGCGACACCGGCGGAGGCCAGCAGCGGGGCCAGATTGATCTGGAAGGTGCCCAGCACCATCAGGGCCGCGGTGCCGAGGATGAGGAAGCTGGCCACCGAGCGCAGTACGGACCCGATGGCCTCCGAGCGCTGGCGGCGCCGCTCGGCGTTGACCAGCAGCCCGCTCAGCGCCGTACTGGCACCCGTCCCGGCCCGGCGGTTCATCCGCTCTATCAGCTTGGTGATCGCCCGCCGCACCACCACCCTGAGCACCACCGCGATCACCACGATCAGCAGCACCCGCAGCCCGATCGCGAGCCAGGTCGACCAGTTCTCCTCGACCCACCCGGCGGCGTTCGACGCGCTCTCCTGGGCGTCCTGGAACGAGGGCACCGCCGGTGTCGACGACTCCGACGGCGACGGCGACGGTGACGGACCGGCCAGCAGGACGGCGGCGGACAGGGACACGACGGATACCTCCAGGTGCGGTGCCGCCCGCCCCCGGCGGGGGTCGCTCCAAGGTCACGGAATGGTCACCGGACGGACGGAATCACCACACTAACGGGGCACCACGTGCGGAACGGCGCGAAGTTCACAGGAGAGACCCCGCTCACCCGCGCTTGAACTGGTCACGGTCCTGGGGATGCACTCCGTGTGGTCGAAAACACTCCCAGCCCGTTACCGGGACATGGTGGCGCTTCCACCAGCCATGAGGGGAGACTGACTGCAGATCGTCCCGGCGCGAGCCACGCGCCGCCGACGCCCAAGGAGGCACCCGTGCCGCATGTCCTGGTCCTCAACGCGTCGTACGAGCCACTCGGCGTCGTACCGCTCCGCCGCGCGCTCGTCCTCGTCCTGGAGAACAAGGCCGTGTGCCTCGAGGAGTCCGGCGCCTTTCTGCACAGCGCGACCGTCACCGTGCCCGCACCCAGCGTGGTCCGGCTCAAGCGGTTCGTGCGGGTGCCCTACCGGGGGCCCGTCCCGCTCACCCGCCGGGCGCTCTTCGCCCGGGACGGGGGCCGCTGCATGTACTGCGGCGCCGTCGCCACCAGCGTCGACCACGTCGTCCCGCGCAGCCGCGGGGGCCTGCACGCGTGGGACAACGTGGTGGCCTCCTGCCGCCGCTGCAACCACGTCAAGGCCGACCGCCACCTCGGCGAGATCGGCTGGCGCCTGCGCCACAAGCCCGCCCCGCCCACCGGGCTGGCCTGGCGCATCATCGGCACGGGCCACAGGGACCCGCGCTGGCTGCCGTACTTGCAGCCGTACGGCGCGGAGGACGCCATGGCCCGGATCGACGGCATTTCCGCCTGACGGTCCGGGCCTCCTCGTACGCCGGGCCGCCGGGCCGCCTGGACGGGTCAGCGCACCCAGTTCTTGAGCGGCTCGGTGTCCAGGGTGATCCCGATTGGATCGGGCAGCGTGACCTCCTTGCCGAAGGGCAGCGTCTGCACGGTCTCGTACCGCCCATCGTCCGGGCGGCTGTGCACCTTGACCTCGCAGGTGTCCCGGTCGATCAGCAGGGAGACCGGGATGCCGGTCTCCGCGTAGGCCCGGGGCTTGTCGACGCGGTCGCGCCGGTCGGTGTCGGAGTCGTACGAGGTGACCTCGACGACCATGAGGACGGGGGCGGGGTCGGCCCATTCGCCCTGTCCGGCGAAGGCCTCCGACGGGGCCAGCGAGCCGTCCGGGCGGGCGCGGCCCTCTCGGCGGGCGCCGACGGCCAGGCCCTGCCCGGAGTTCAGCGACAGCTCGGGCCGCTCGCGCACACAGGCGCGGGTGAGCCACTGAAGGGTGCATGCGGCGTTGCCGTCGAGTGGTGCCTTGGCGCTCAGTCGCCCGTGCAGGAACTCCAACCGCACGGCCTCTGCCGTCCTTGCGGCATGGCGGACGAGTTCCTCGAACTGAGTGACGAGCATCTGAGGTCGGACAGCGGTCACGGGGCCTGAGCGTAGGGGAAACCCGGCCTGGCGGGCGGGGTGTCCCACTCGGCGTAGACCGTCTTGCCGACGGTGCGCGGTTCCCAGCCCCACCGCGCGGTCAGCGCTCCGACCAGGAGGAGTCCCCGCCCGAACTGCTCGCCGACGTCCCCGACGTCCCCGATGGGGCGCGGGCGCGGCAACCGCTCCCCGCGCGGATCGCTGACCTCGACCCGCAGCGTGCGGTGATCGAGGGTGAGGTGTACGCGGATGAGCCGCCCCCGGAGGCTGCCGTGCAGCAGGGCGTTGGTCATCAGCTCGGAGACGACGAGGGCGACGTCCCCGGCGAGTGCGGGCCGCCCCCACTCGGTGACGAGCCGTGCGGCTCTGCGTCGGGCGAGGGGGATGCTGCGCTGGGTGGGGGTGTAGTCGAGGAGGTCTTCGTGGGGGAGCGGTACGGGTGGCAACGGCACGGGTTCTGCCATGGCGATGTGTCTCTCCGGGGGTGGGTGGCGGTGTCTCTGCCGTGCCTGCGTGGGGCAGGACGGTGCGCTTCCGCCGGGCGGACCGCAGAGTGAGCGGCTGGGTACTGACGGTAGTGGAGTGGATGTCGTTAGGGCAATTGGTTCAGAGACATTTGTCTCCGAGATCTCACGGGAGGGCGAGTCCGGCACCATGTGGGGGTGACTCGAACCACGCAACTCGGCAACCGGACGTCAACCGTCCTCGGACGCAGGCTCGGTGGCGAACTTCTGCGCCTGCGGGACGCCGCGGGCCGGACGCAGCAGCAGGCCGCCGATGTCATCAGCGCGACCAACTCGAAGATCGTCAAGATGGAGCGCGGCTGGGTGCCGATGCGTGACCCGGACATTCGCGCGCTGTGCGAGTTCTACGGGCTGGCGGACGGGAAGGCTGTGGCCCAGTTGCTGGAACTGGCCAGGCTGGACCGGGAAAGGCGCAAGGCGAAGGGGTGGTGGCAGGACTCCCCTCATCCCGGGGCGCTCACGGAGTTCATCGCGATGGAAGACGCGGCCAGCCGCGTACGCACCTGGCAGCTCTCACTCGTACCGGGTCTGTTTCAGACGCCCGAATACGCACGGTCGTTGGCGGTCAGTGAGGGGGTCGGGCCCTGGGAGGACCCTGCCGAGATCGAGCGGATCGTCGACATCCGGATGCGTCGCCAGGACCGCCTGGCGGGAGAGCGTCCTCTCGAGGTGTACGCCGTCGTCTGGGAGGCGGCGTTGCGGCAGTTGATCGGTGGATCATCGATCATGCGCAGGCAGTTGGAGCGACTCCTGGAGGTCGCCGTCCTGGACAACGTGCGCCTTCAGGTCCTGCCGTTCCACGCGGGAGGGCATCCGTGCATCACGGGCCCGTTCACGATCCTGTCGTTCAATGAGACCGAGGCGGTGGATGTGGTGCAGGCCGACACGATCGCGTCCAGTGTGTGGGTGGAGAACGAAGCGGCGAGCAGCGAGTACAAGGACCTCTTCGATCGCACGGCTCGACGGAGCCTTGCTCAGCGCGACTCCATCCGACTCATCGAGGCTATCCGACAGGAGATTTGACCGGTGTCCGAGTTCGACTTCGTGAAATCCAGCTACAGCAATACGTCCGGCGAATGCGTGGAGGTGGCCCTCAACGTCGTCGGGACCGTTGCCGTGCGGGATTCGAAGAACCCAGCTCCCTGTGGCCCGATACTTCGTCTGGGGCCGCGGGCCTGGGCTTGGTTCGCGGGGGAGTTGGGGTGGTGCTCGTTCAGGGGTGACGCCAGGTGAGGGTGTAGCGCCAGAAGAGGCGGCGGCGCAGGCGGGCGCCGGGCAGGAGCGCGTGGGCCTGTTGGGCGATGTCGGTGAAGGGCATGTCGGCCGGTCGGGTGCGGGCGGACATCGACGTGGGTGGGGCCGTGCTCCCGCCCCTGCTCTTGAGCCAGCCGGTGGCGGCGTTCAGGGGGACGGCCGCCGCGCCGAGCAGATGGTCCGTGGGTGTCCGCGGCCGGTAGAGGCCGACGGCGACCAGGGTGCCGCCGGGAGCCAGGTGCCGGCGGAACGCGGCGAGGGCCTCGGCGAACGGCAGGTGGTGGAGGGTGGCGACGCAGGTGATGACGTCGTGGGGTCCGGCGGGGAGCCCCGTCGGGGCGTCCGCGACGGTGAAGGACACGGCTGTCGCCGCTGGGGTCAGCAGGCGCGCCCGCGAGGTGATCGCCGGGTCGGAGTCGATGCCCCGGACCTCGTCGGCGCGTGCGGCGAGGAGCCGGGCCAGGTCACCGCTGCCCGAACCGACGTCCAGTGCGCTGCCGAACCGGCCGGGGAGCTGTCGCAGTATCCACCGGTGGTAGTGGGCGTTGTGGTCCCAGGGGTGGGCGGCGTTGAAGCGGTCGAGCGCCTGGAGGAGCCGGTGCGGCGGCGGTGTCATGCGGCGGTTCCTTCCCGGCTGCGCCTCGGCGGATCCGAATCCCGCGACAGCTCACGACCGTCCCGCCCCCACCCACCCCTCAAAACCGTGAACACCTCCACCCCCACTGTCATCGAGCCGCTCATCCGAGCGCCCCCATGACACTTGGCCGCCGACTGCTCACGTTTTCAGAACGCTACCCGTCCCCGACACCCGAGCCGCCGCCGACGCCAGGCCCCCCGCCCCGTCACACGTACCGCAACTCTCCCGGCCGCACCGACCGCCCCAGCAGCGGCAGTGCCGTCGCCGCCGCCAGCAGGCAGGACGCGTACACGGCGGGGGCGACCAGCAGTGCGGTCCAGGGGAGCGAGCCGTCGCCGGTCAGGGTCGAGTACCAGATACCGACCGCGAGGCCCCCGACGCCGGCCAGCAGCAACGCCGGGGCGAGGGGCAGGGCGGTCTCCAGGAGCAGGGCCCGGTTCAGGACCGTACGGGGCACTCCGGCGGCCACCTGGGCGGCCAGGGTGCGGCGGCGGGTGGTCAGGGACTCGGCGGTGCCCACGGCCAGGCCCGAGAGGGTGATCGCGAGGGCCACCAGGACGGCGGCGCCGGTCAGGTCGAGGCCGGTGGTGTAGTACGCCATGTCGGCGCCGAGGTACTCCTGGGAGCGCAGTTCGGTGAGCATCGCGTGCCGGATGCACAGGAACGCCGTACCGGCCACCGTCACGACCAGGACGGCGGCGTGGGTGCGGGCAGGGGCCCACGGGTCGTCGCGCAGCCGTTCCGCCGCGAGCAGCGGGGCCGCCGTGCGGGCCCGCGCGGACAGGAGCCGGCCGGTGCGGCGAGCGGTCGCCCCGGCCAGCCACACCGCGCCCGCGCCGAGCGCGACGACGAGGGCGAAGACGGTCAGCGGGGTCTGCCAGTGGACCCGGTTGCCCGCGCGGTGACCGCCGGTCATGGCGAGCGGGGCCATCGCGACCAGCAGGAGCAGTCCGCCCAGGAACAGTGCTCCCGGACCGCGCCCCGTTCCCGGCCGCACCCGGCGCACCCACCCCAGCGGTGACGCCACGACCCGGCGCAGCGCCAGCGCCCCCGCCACCGCTCCCAGCGCCGGTACGCCGACGGCGATCAGCGCGAACCCGGTCCAGGTCAGCGCCGTCGGGCCGGTCCACAGGCGCAGCAGGAGCAGCGCCGAGAAGACGGTCGCCACCGCCGAGCCCACCAGGCAGGCGAGCCCGGTCTCCAGCGCCGCGATCCGCCGTACCTGCCAGGGCGTCGCCCCGGCCAGCCGCAGCCCGGCCAGCCGCCGGTCCCGGTGCACCGCCCCGATCCGGGTGCACTGGCCGAGGAAGGCCAGCACCGGCACCAGCAGCAGCAACAGCCCGGCGATCACCCCGGAACGGGTCCCGGCCTCGCTCACCAGGCCGTGGAGGACGGAGACGGAGTATCCGCTCGGGACCGACGCGAGCGCGACCGCCGCCAGCGCGAAGCCGGTGGCCAGTGCCGCGCCCGCCGCCGTCAGCGCGATCCGCCACCACTCCCGCCGGTCCGACCCGCGCACCAGCTGCCGGGCCAGCCGGACGTCCGAGAACACGGTGCTCATGCCGTCACCCCCAGCGGCGCCACCGCACCGTCCCGCAGCCGGACCTCGCGGTCCGCGTACGCCGCGACCTGGGCGTCGTGCGTGACCAGCAGCACCGCCGTGTCCGACTCCCGTGCCGTGTGCGCGAGCGCCGTCATCACCTGCTCGCCCGACAACGAGTCCAGCGCCCCGGTCGGCTCGTCCGCGAACACCACCTTCGGGCCGGTGACCAGCGCGCGGGCCAGCGACGCCCGCTGCGCCTGCCCGCCGCTCATCTCGCCGGGACGCAGCTCCTCCTGCCCGCGCACCCCGAACCGTTCCAGCCACTGACCGGCCAGCGCCCGGGCCTCGGCGCGCCCGGTGCCGGCCAGCATCAGCGGCAGCGCCACGTTGTCCAGGGCCGTCAGCTCCGGGATCAGCTGCCCGAACTGGAAGACCACCCCGAAGTCGGTGCGCCGCAGCTCGCTCAGCCGGTTCTCGGGCAGTTCCTCCAGGCGCCGGCCGGCGTACGTCACCGAGCCGGCGTCCGGCCGAACGATCCCGGCCAGGCAGTGCAGCAGCGTGGACTTGCCGCTGCCGCTGGCCCCGGTGACGGCGAGGATCTCGCCGGGCCGCAGTTCGAGCGAGGCGCCGCGCAGGGCCTCCGTCCTGCCGTGTGCCTTCACCAGGGCGTGGGCCGCGAGCAGCGGCTGCGTCGCGTTCCCGGTCGTGTCCCCGTTCGTCATGCTGTGCGGACCTCCGCGGTCAGATTGGTGAGCCGGGCCGCCGTGGTGGTCATCCAACGGAGGTCGGCGTCGAGGTGGTTGAGGGCGTAGTCGGCCGAGAGGACGGTGGTCAGGTCCGCGCCGGGGGCCGTCTTCACCGCCGTGAGCTCCCGCATCCGGTCCATGTGGGCGGTGCGCTGGGCCAGCAGGTAGGCGTCCGCGTCGGCGCCGGTGAGGATCGAGACGACGACCTTGGCGAAGATCTCGTTCGTCACGAAGGGGGCGGGCGGGGCGATCTCGCCCGCCCAGCGGGCCAGTTCCCGCGCGCCCTCCTCGGTCGTGCGGTACGCGGTGCGCTCGGGACCGCCGTCCGACGCGGTGCCGTCCACCTCCGCGAGGCCGTCCCGGACCAGGCGCTGGAGGGTCGTGTAGACCTGCCCGTAGGCCAGCGGCCGGGCCTGGGGGAAGCGTTCGTCGTGGCGCCGCTTCAGGTCGTAGCCGTGGCTCGGCCCCGAGGCGAGCAGCCCCAGCAGGATGTGACGGGTGCTCATGGAGATCAGTATTCACCGAGTACATGTACTGAGTGAATAGCTGACGAAAGTTTTTTCGCTCCGCGTCACCTCTGAACGGGTTAAGTGACTGTGCTGCCCGGATTCTGAGAGATTTTACGGGGGAAGCGTGTGACCAGGGTCACGTTGTCGGTATCGGGACGTCTGTCCGCGCGCGGACTGGGTAGGGCTGCCGTGACCCGCCAAAAGCGTGCGCGAAACAAGGAGGCCCCCGTGGCTGCACTGGCACCCCTGCTGCTCCCCGCCCCGTCCAAACCCGTGGCGGAGCCGTCCACTCCCTGGGCGGAGCCCTCCGCCGCCTCCGAGACCCCGCACTACTGCGTCTTCGGCGCCACCGGGAGCTGCGCCGAGACCCCGCTCACCAGCGAACCGCCGCTGCCCGACGCCGAGCCCCTCACCAGCGAGTCGCCGTTCGCCGACGCCGTACCGCTGACCAGCGAGTCCTCGCCCGAACTCACGGCCGACGTGCCGGAGCAGGGCGGCCCCTCCTTCGCCGTCCCGGAACCCACGAGGTCATAGAGGTCGTAGATGCCAGCAGCCCGGCCGGCCGAGCCCCCCACCGAGGACCTTCCCGAGGATCTGACCCGGCTCGCCGCCCTGCACGGCGTCGCCACCTCCTACCGCCCGTCCCCGGACCGCGCCGTCGCGGCCTCGGCCACCGCCGTCACCTCGGCCCTGGCCGCCCTCGGCGTGGACACGAGCACCCCGCAAGCCGTACGTGCCGCGCTCGCCGCCCGCGACACCGAGCTGCGCGAACGCCTGCTGCCGCCCACCGTGGTCGCCTGGAGCGACGGCACCGCGCCGACCGCCCTCGCCGCACTGCCCGACGGGACCCGGCTGCGCATCGACACCGAGCAGGGCGAGCGGCGCGACAGCACGGTGGGCCTCCCGGCCGGTGACGGCGTCGCATGCCCCCCGGTCGGTGATGGCGCTGTGGGGTCCCGGGTCGGTGGCGGCTCCGCAGGGGCACCGGTCGGTGGCGTCCTCGCCGGTCTTCCGCCCGGCGTCCACCGCCTGACCGCCACCGCGCCCGACGGCCGGACCGCGTGCGCCCACCTGATCGTGGCGCCCGCCCGGCTGCCCGCCCCCGCCACCCGCTCCTACGGCCTCCTCGTACAGCTCTACTCCCTCCTCTCCCACCGTTCCTGGGGGATGGGCGACCTCGGTGACCTCGGGGAACTCGCCGCCTGGGCCGGACGCGCCCTCGGCGCCGGTTTCGTGCAGGTCAACCCGCTGCACGCCGCCGTACCCGGCGCCCCCACCGACCCCTCCCCGTACCGTCCCTCCTCGCGCCGCTTCCCCGACCCCGTACACCTGCGGATCGAGGACGTGCCGGAGTTCGCGCACGTCTCCGACCCCGAGCGTGCCCGGTCGCTGCGGGAGCGGGCGGCGCGGCTGCGCGAGGCCGTGCTGGAGGATGACGCCCTCATCGACCGGGACGCCGTGTGGGAGCTCAAGCGCGAGGCGCTGGAACTGCTCCGCGAGGTGCCTCTCGGCCCCGGCCGCCGCGCCGCTTACTGCGACTACCTCGCCGAACAGGGCACCGCCCTGGAGGACCACGCCACCTGGTGCGCGCTCGCCGAGGTCCACGGCCCCGACTGGCACCGCTGGCCCGAGGGCCTGCACGACCCCCGCTCGGCCGACACCGACCGCGCCCGCACCGCCCTGATGGACCGCGTCGACTTCCACTCCCGCCTCGCCTGGCTCACCGACACCCAGCTCAGGGCCGCCCAGCACAGCGCCCGCGAGGCCGGCATGCCGCTCGGGATCGTCCACGACCTCGCCGTGGGCGTACACCCGCGCGGCGCCGACTCCTGGGCCCAGCAGGAGTGCTTCGCCGCCGGCATGTCGGTGGGCGCCCCGCCCGACGCCTTCAACGCCCGCGGCCAGGACTGGGGCCTGCCGCCCTGGCGCCCCGACCGCCTCGCCGCCTCCGGCTACGCGCCCTTCCGCGGCCTGCTGCGCGGCCTGTTCCGCTACGCCGGAGCCCTGCGCATCGACCACGTCATGGGCCTGTTCCGGCTCTGGTGGGTCCCCAAGGGCCACCCGCCCACCGAGGGCACCTACGTCCACTACGACGCCGAGGCCATGCTCGCCGTCCTCGTCCTGGAGGCGTCCCGCGCCGGTGCCGTGGTGATCGGCGAGGACCTGGGCACCGTGGAGCCCGGTGTGCGCGAGGCGCTGCGCGAACGAGGGGTGCTCGGCACCTCGGTGCTGTGGTTCGAGCGGGACTGGGAGGGCGACGGCCGCCCCTTGCCCCCCGACCGGTGGCGCGCCGACTGCCTGGCCACCGCCACCACCCACGACCTGCCCTCCACCGCCGCCCGCCTCACCGGCGAACACGTCGAACTCCGCGACCGGCTCGGCCTGCTCACCCGCCCGCTGGAGGAGGAACGGGCCGAGGCGTCGGCGGACACGGCCGAGTGGCTGGACGTACTGGCCCGGCTCGGCCTGCTGCACGGCACCGGCGGCGACACCGGCGCCCCCTCCGAGGAGGCGGGCATCCAGGCCGTCCACCGCTTCCTGCTGCGCACCCCCGCCCGCATGGCCGGGATCTGGCTCCCGGACGCCGTCGGCGACCGCCGCCCGCAGAACCTCCCCGGCACCTGGGACCAGTACCCGAACTGGCGCCTGCCGATCGCCGACGCCGGGGGCCGCCCCGTGACCCTGGAGGACCTGGCCGCCTCCCCGCGGCTGCACGCCCTGATCGACGTCGTACGGGAGCGCGCCGGACACGGGAAGGAACGCCCCGGAGGCCCCGTCCGGTCCCCGTACGGCACCCCGGGCGCGCGTGCCTGACGGCCGTTCGCTAACTTTGCACCGTGGACAAGAAGAACGCCCTGCGCGCCGGCGCCCTGGCAGCCGGTACGACGCTGATGATGCTGCTCATGTCGTCCCCCGCGCTCGCGCTGACCCGCGACGACGGCGACGACCCCGGCCCGGGCCTGAGCGTCATCGAGACGCTGGGCCTCTACGTCCTGGCCCCGATCGCGCTGTTCGTGGTCATCGCGGGCCTGGTCATGGTCCTGGACAGGTCCAAGGAGGAGCACCGGGTGACCTCCCGCAACATCAAGACCCGGCCCAAGGCCGACGCCAAGGCCTGACGGGCTCCACCCGGCGGGCCCACGGCCCGTCGGCCCACCTCAGCTGTACCGAGGGCGCCGGTCCTCCCGCACGCGGCAAGCAGCCGTACGCGGGCGGGACCGGCGCCTTCCGCATGCCGTCTCCTACTCCTCGGTCGCCGACAGCAGGTCCCGCAGCAGGTCGGCCAACTGGCCGGCCCGCCCGGCGTCGAGGGCGCCGGACAGGACCTCCGCCTGCACGGCGAGCCCCGCGCCGACCGCCTCGTCGACGAGTTCCCGCCCCTTGTCGGTGAGCGTGACCCTGAGACCCCGGCGGTCGTGCGGGTCTGGGGAGCGGCGCAGGAGACCGGCCCGTTCCAGTTTGTCGAGCCGGCCCGTCATGCCGCCCGTGGTGAGCATCAGGGTCGCCGACAGCTGCCGGGGCGAGAGCGCGTACGGCTCGCCGGAGCGGCGCAGCGTCGCCAGGACGTCGAACTCGCCGCGGGAGATGCCGAACCCGGCGTAGGCCCTGTCCATCCGCTCGCCGATCGCACGCGAGAGCCGGTTGACGCGACCGAAGACCTCCATCGCGGTGGTGTCGAGGTCGGGCCGGACCACCGCCCACTGGCCGATGATCGCGTCGACCGGGTCCTTGTGCTGCTCGGGGCGCTCACTCATGGGACGAGTATCGACGGCCGTCAGGTCGGCCGCAAGAAAGTGGCTTGCTAATAAGTAGCTTAGGAGTAAGCTACTTATTGCCGACCTACTTGAAGGGGACCTCCGTGGCCGCGAACCGTCCCGCCCTCATCGCCCTGACCGCCCTCGCCCCCGTCTCCTGGGGCACCACCTACGCGGTCACCACCGAGTTCCTGCCACCGGACCGGCCCCTGTTCACCGGGCTGATGCGCGCCCTGCCCGCCGGCCTGCTGCTCCTCGCCCTCACCCGGGTGCTGCCGCGCGGCGCCTGGTGGTGGAAGGCGGCGGTCCTGGGCGCGCTGAACATCGGGGCCTTCTTCCCGCTGCTGTTCCTCGCCGCCTACCGCCTTCCGGGCGGCATGGCCGCCGTCGTCAGCTCCATCGGCCCGCTCTTCGTCCTCGGGCTCTCCGCGCTGCTGCTCGGGCAGCGGCCCACCACCCGCTCCGTGCTCGCCGGGGTCGTGGCGGCGTTCGGCGTCAGCCTGGTGGTGCTGAAGGCGGCCGGGGCACTGGACCCGCTCGGCGCGCTGGCCGCCCTCGCCTCCACCGCCTCCATGTCCACCGGCACCGTGCTCAGCAAACGGTGGGGCCGCCCCGACGGCGTCGGCCCCCTCGCCCTGACCGGATGGCAGCTGACCGCGGGCGGCCTGCTCATCGCCCCGCTCGCCCTCCTGGCCGAGGGCACCCCGCCCGCGCTGGACGGCCCGGCGGTCGGCGGCTACCTCTACCTGGCGCTGGCCAACACGGCGGTGGCGTACTGGCTCTGGTTCCGCGGCATGGGCGGGCTCTCCGCCACCCAGATCACCTTCCTCGGCCCGCTCTCGCCGCTGACCGCCGCCGTCGTCGGCTGGGCGGCGCTCGGCGAGGCGCTGACGCCGGTGCAACTGGCGGGCATGGCCCTGGCGTTCGGGGCGACGGTCGCGGGGCAGCTCATGCCGCGGGGCAGGACCGTGGCGGAGCCCCGACCTTTCAGTTCTCCTGCACAGAGCAGTCGAAAAGATTCGATGGACCTGACGGGTGCGACGCTGCGACGGTAGAGCCACCGCCATCGCCGACCAGCGAAAGGAACTCCGTGGCCCTAGCCGAACGCCGGAGCAGCACCGCGGCACCCACCGCCGCACGGCCGGGACCGGCCGCCCCCGTCGCCCTCGGCATCGGGCTCGCCGTCCTCGCCACCCTCGTCTGGTCCGGCAGCTTCGTCACCTCCCGGGCCCTCGGCGACAGCGTCCCGCCCGTCCAGCACGCGTTCTGGCGCTGGGTGGTGGCCCTCGCGGTCGTCGCCCCCTTCGGCGCCCGGCGGGCCTGGCGGCAACGCGCGCTGATCCGGCGCCACCTCGGCTTCGTCCTCCTCGCCTCCCTGCTCGGCGTCACCGTCTACAACACCCTCGTCAACCAGGCCGGAGTCACCACACCCGCCGCCAACATGGGCATGATCATGGCCGCGTCCCCGGTGCTGATGGCGCTCTGGGAACGGGCGGGCGGCGTACGGCTCGGCCCGCGCCGGGTCGCCGGACTGCTCATCGCCTGCGCGGGCGTGCTGCTGCTGGTCGGCGGCGGGGCCGCCTTCTCGGCCGGCGACCTGTGGATGATCGCCGCCGCCTGCTGTTTCGGGTCGTACAGCGCGCTGCTGCGCCGCAGGCCCGCCGAACTGGGCGGCGCGGCGTTCCTGTTCACGACCTTCCTCCTCGGCACCCTCATGCTGCTGCCCGCCCACGCGGCCAGTGTCGCCGTACAGGGCGGCTTCTCCCTGACGCCCGGCACCGTCCTGCCCCTCCTCTACGTCGGCATCGCCTCCTCCGCGGTCGCCTTCTTCGCCTGGAACAAGGCGATCTCCCTCATCGGCCCGACCCGCGCCGGGATCGTCTACTACCTCCAGCCGGTGTGCGTCGCCCTGCTGTCCTGGGCGCTGCTCGCCGAACCGACCGGCTGGGCGCAGGCCGGCTGCATGGCACTGATCCTCGGCGGGGTCGTCCTCGGCGCGGGGTCGCGCACCTAGCGACCGGGCCCCGCGGATAGGTTGCCGCCATGGCCGACTGGGAGATCCGCAAGCTGCAGATTCTGCGCACGCTGCGGGAGCGGGGCACGGTGACGGCGACGGCCGAGGCGCTGAACATGACACCGTCCGCCGTGTCCCAGCAGCTGACCAACCTCTCCAGGCAGCTCGGCGTGGACCTGCTCCGGGCCCGGGGCAGACGGGTCGAACTGACGGACGCGGCCCGGCTGGTGCTGCGGCACGCCGAGGCGGTCTTCGAGCAGCTGGAACGGGCCGACGCCGAGCTGGCCGCCTACGTCCACGGGGAGGCCGGCGAGGTACGGGTCGGCGCCTTCTCCACCGCCGTACCGGCCCTGGTCGTACCGGCCGTCACCGCGCTGCGGGCGACGCACCCCGGGGTGGCGGTGCGGGTGCGGGAGGCCGAGGCGCAGGAGGCGTACGAGCTGCTGGCCGCCGGGGACGTGGACCTCGCCCTGTCCCTGGCGGCCCAGGCGCCCACCGCCGCCGACCCGCGCTTCACCCGCGTCCCGCTCCTCGCCGACCCGCTGGACGTGGCGCTGCCCGCAGACCACCCGCTGGCCCGCGCGGACGGGCTCCGCCTGGCCGACCTCGCCGCCGAACCGTGGATCTTCGGCGGCAGCGGCCCCTGGTCCGACATCACCCGTGCGGCCTGCGAGACGGCCGGCTTCCGCCCCCACCAGGCCCACACGGCGGCCGGCTGGACGGCGATCCTCGCGATGGTCGGGGCGGGCATGGGCGTGGCCCTGGTCCCGCGCATGGCGGTCGTGCCGCGAGACGGTGCGGTGATGCGCGAGCTGCACGCGGACCGTCCCGTCCGGCACGTTGTCGCCGCAGTGCGCAGGGGCGCCGGTGAGGGCGCGGCCGTCGGCACCGTGCTGACGGCCCTGCGCACGGCGGCACGAGCGCGCCTCGGCACGGCCGACCGCTGAGCCCCTGCCCCGGCACAGACGCACCCCTCACCCCGGGGAGGGCACTCAGCGCTGTGGTGTGGTGCCGGGCCGGAACGTCACGTACGGGGTGTAGTAGAAACCTCCGCCGCTGACCCGGTTGCCGGTGACCGCGACGTCGCTGACCGGCGAGACGAACCCGACCGTGTCCGCGCTCACGCGGACCGCGTTGCGCGAGGCCCCCGAAGCGCCTGCCGCCACGGTCACGTGGTTGTCGACGATGTCGACCCCGGAGACGGGATTCGGACCCACCTGGACCGGCGGTTGCGTGAACCTCCTCGCCGACATGGAACTGACGTAGACCCCACCGACGCTGTTGTTGATCGTGTTGCCGCGGATGACGATGTCTGTGGTGTTCATCGCGCCGATGGCGTCCCACTTGGCGTCGTCCACGACGTTGTCCTCGATCAGCACACGCGCGTGCACCTGACCGACCTTCTCGCCGCCGGTGTGCGATCCGACCAGCTTTGCCCAGGACGGCTGGGACCCGGACGCACCCGCGTAGTTGCGCTGGACCTGTACATCCACGGTCGGGGTGCCATCGCTGGCCCCGGCCCATGTGTTGCCGGAGAGGGGCAGGTCGAGCTGGACGGCCTCGCCCTGCCACAGGCCCCACGTCGGATTCTCGACCCAGCCCTTGAAGAAGCAGTCCCGGACCGCGCCCCGGCGTACGGCGTTGAGTTCGACCGCGTGCCACCACTTGACGTTCCAGACCGTCACCCCTTCGACCTCCACGTCCTGCGTGTGGGTGAAGGTCAGCACGTTCATCGGCGGAGCCTTGTCGGCGCGTGCCCGTGCGGGACCCGAGTCGTTCCACACCCACGCGGAGATGGGGTCCCATTCGCCGCCCTTGACCATGATGTTGCCCGGGGCCGAGTAGCCCGCCGTGGCCGGAGGGACATGGTTGAGCAACATGGTGGCGGCTTTGGCACCGCTGACCGCGGGCGCGCTGAACGTCCCCTGGCTGTCCGTGGCGTACTCGGGACTCGGTGAGTGCTGATTCGTCCGGTCCAGCGTGTACTTCCGCGTGACGGTGCCGAATTTGGCGACGAACCGCGCACCGGTGGCGTCCAGGACCGTGTTGCCGCCGATGATCAGAGTGTTGAGCAGTGTGTAGGTGGGGACACCCGCATACCCGGCCTTGACGATGATCCGGCCCTTGTCGTCGACGCCGTGAGGGCCTACGACGCCGGCCGCCGCGTCGTCCAATGCCTTGCGCAGTGCACGGACGTGTGCTGCCTCGCCCGTGACGGACGGATTGATGCCCGCGGCGTCGGCCCGGGCCGCTGATGCCGTGCCCCCCACGACCGCGACCGCCCCGGCCACCATGCCGCCGCGCAGCAGCCCCCGTCGGCTGATCCCTGTCATTCTCCTGCCCTGCCTCCCGGCGTACCGCCGTCGCCGACGGTGCCCGCTCTCGAATCCGTGATTTCATCAACTGGCGGCAGTCCACCAGCACCTCGGGGCCATGCGAACCGGCCGTTCGCGAACAGCCTGTTCACGAACGGCCGGGTATCAGAAGGGCGCGGAGCCGCGGCTTCAGAGAGTGATCATGACCTTGCCGCTGTCCCAGTAGGTGCCGCGGTTGGTGCGGACCGCGACCCTGCCGTCCTTGGTGTGGACGAACATGTCGGCCTTGCCGTCACCGGTGGCGTCACCGAACTTGAGGGTCCCCAGCTTGGAGCCGTCGATGAAGAGGTCCCAGCCGCCGGACCAGTGGGTGCCCTGGTCCCAGTAGGTGCCGCGGTTGGTGCGGACGGCGATGTTGCCGTCGTTGGTGTGGACGAGCATGTCGGCCTTGCGGTCGCCGTTGACGTCGGCGAAGTACAGTCGGCCCAGGTCCTTCCAGGTCAGGAAGAGGTCCCAGCCGCCGGACCAGTGGGTGCCCTGGTCCCAGTAGGTGCCGCGGTTGGTGCGGACCTCGATGTTGCCGTCGTTGGTGTGGACGATCATGTCGGCCTTGCGGTCGCCGTTGACGTCGGCGAAGTACAGCCGGCCCAGCTCACTGCCGTCGAGGAAGAGGTCCCAGCCGCCGGACCAGTGGGTGCCGTGGTCGAAGTAGGTGCCGCCGTGGTTGAAGCGGACCTCGATGTTGCCGTCGTTGGTGTGGACGATCATGTCGTCCTTGCCGTCGCCGTTGACGTCGGCGAAGTAGAGGCGGCCCAGGTCCTTCCAGGTGACGAAGAGGTCCCAGCCGCCGGACATGACCCGGCCCGGGGCGAAGGTGTCACCCTGGTTGCGGTAGACGACGACGTAGCCGTTCGAGCGGAGGACGACCAGGTCGTCCTTGCCGTCGCCGTCGATGTCGGCCGAGTAGCTCCGGTCGCGGTTACGGACGTCCGTCACCCAGCCCGCCAGGCCGTCGACCCTGGCGTCCACCGCGCCGGTCCTCGTCTCCGTCGAGCCGAAGCACCCGCCCTGCCAGGAGCGGCTGTGGATGGCGGTCAGCTCGACCCCGCCACCCGTGCTGCGCAGGGCCGGACCGCCGGTGTCGCCCATGCAGACGGAGACCCCGTCCTGACCGGTCAGGGCCACAGTGGTGTCGGTGGCGGAGTCCACCAGGAACTCACCGGTGTGCACCTGGTTCGGGACCCACTCGGTGCGGGTCCGCCCGAATCCGGCACCGGTCAGGGTCTCCCCCGCCACGGGGGCGTCGGCGGCCAGTTTCACTGGCTTGACGGCGGTGACGGGCTGGGCGAGCCGGACCATGGCCACGTCCCGGTCGTCGCGCGGGACCACCTCGACGATGTCGAGGCTCTCACCGCCCAGGATCGCCGTGGACTTCAGCGCGGGCTTGCCCGACTCGACCTCGCCGCCCGGGGTGGTGGCGAAACAGCTCGTGGCGGTCAGCAGCCACTGCTGGTGCACCAGCGCGGCGGAGCAGCCACGCATGGCCTCGCCCTCACCGATGACGAGCCGGGCGGTGAAAGCGTGGTCCCCCGCGGCCGCGGGCTCGCCGGAGACGGCCTGCGCGGCCGGTGCCGCCGTGAGCAGGCCGGCGGCGGCCGCCAGGCCTATGCCGGCGGTCAGGGCGCCGCGAGCCCGTCTGGTGCGGATTCCTCTGTTGAACAACGTACTTCCTTCCTGGGCTGCACGGCTGACAGGACGTCCTGTCAGCGGCCGAGCCCCCAGGGCCTCAACCAGTGCGTGCAACGGACTGCTTGGAGGCCGGATTCCGATCAGGGCTAAGTCACCAATCGAAGCCGGGCCCCAGCTGGGACGTCTACTGCGGGAACCGGGTGAAAGCGAACAATCGGCGGTTAATGATCATGACCTGCGTCACACGCGAAAAGGTTGTACTGAGGCAGGCAAAGAATCACCGACCCCGCCCGGTCGGGCGCGTAAGCGGCAACGGGGCGCCCGGTACATCACCGGGCGCCCCGCGAGGTCGTACCGCCTACTTCGCCGCCGCGTCCGCGGCCTGGGCCTTCAGCGCGCGCTCGACGCCCGAACGGGACTCCGAGACCAGCCGCCGCAGGGCCGCGTTCGGCTCGGCGGAGGACAGCCAGGCGTCCGTGCGGTCCAGGGTCTCCCGCGACACCTGCACCGCCGGGTACAGGCCGACCGCGATCTGCTGGGCCATCTCGTGCGAACGGGACTCCCAGACGTCCTTCAGCGCCTCGAAGTACCGCTCCGTGTACGGCGCCAGCAGCTCGCGCTGGTCGGTCTGGACGAAGCCGGCGATGACCGCCTCCTGCACGGCGTTCGGCAGCTTGTCGGACTCCACGACCGACTCCCAGGCCTCCGCCTTGGCCGCCTCGGTCGGACGGGCGGCACGCGCGGTGGCCGCGTGGCGCTCACCGGCGGCCGTCTTGTCCCGCTCGTACTCCGAGGCGATCTCCGAGCCGCCGAACCGGCCCACCGCCGCCAGCCGCTGCACGAACGCCCACCGCAGCTCGGTGTCGACGGCCAGGCCCTCGATCGTCGTCGTGCCGTCCAGCAGCGCGTCCAGCAGGTCCAGCTGCTCCGGCGTCCTGGCCGTCGCCGCGAACGCCCGCGCCCACGCCAGCTGGTGGTCGCTGCCCGCCTCGGCGGCCCGCAGGTGCGCCAGCGTGGCCTCCGTCCAGCGGGTGAGCAGCGCCTCGCGGGCGTTCGGGTCGGCGTACTGATCGATGGCCAGCTTCACCTGCCGGTGCAGCGACTGCACCACGCCGATGTCGGTCTCCTTGCCGATGCCGGACAGCACCAGGGAGAGGTAGTCGCGGGTGGCGAGTTCCGCGTCCCGGGTCATGTCCCAGGCCGACGCCCAGCACAGGGCGCGCGGCAGCGACTCGGTGAAGTCGCCGAGGTGCTTGGTGACCACGGCGAGCGACTGCTCGTCCAGGCGGACCTTCGCGTACGACAGGTCGTCGTCGTTCAGCAGCACCACCGCCGGACGGCGCTTGCCGACCAGCTGCGGTACGGCCGTCAGCTCGCCGTCCACGTCCAGCTCGACGCGCTCGCCGCGCACCAGCTTGCCGCCGGCGTCGAGGTCGTAGGCGCCGATCGCGATGCGGTGCGGGCGGAGCGTCGGCTCACCCTTGGCGCCGGCGGGCAGGGCCGGGGCCTCCTGGCGGATGGCGAAGGACGTGATGACCCCGTCCGCGTCCGTCTCGATCTCCGGGCGCAGGACGTTGATGCCGGCCGTCTCCAGCCACGCCTTCGACCAGGTCTTCAGGTCGCGGCCGGAGGTCTCCTCCAGCGCGCCCAGCAGGTCGGACAGGCGTGTGTTGCCGAACGCGTGCCGCTTGAAGTACGCCTGCACGCCCTTGAAGAACGCCTCTTCACCGACGTACGCGACGAGCTGCTTGAGCACGCTCGCGCCCTTGGCGTACGTGATGCCGTCGAAGTTGACGAGCACGTCGTCCAGGTCGCTGATGTCCGCCATGATCGGGTGCGTGGACGGCAGCTGGTCCTGCCGGTACGCCCAGGTCTTCATCTGGTTGGCGAACGTCGTCCACGAGTGCGGCCACTTCGAGCCGGGCGCGTCGGCCTGGCAGGCGGCCTCGGCGTAGGTGGCGAACGACTCGTTCAGCCACAGGTCGTTCCACCACTCCATGGTGACCAGGTCGCCGAACCACATGTGCGCCAGCTCGTGCAGGATCGTCGCCGCCCGCACCTCGTACGCGGCGTCCGTCACCTTCGAACGGAACACGTACTGGTCGCGGATGGTCACCGCGCCCGCGTTCTCCATCGCGCCCGCGTTGAACTCCGGCACGAAGAGCTGGTCGTACTTCTGGAACGGGTACCGGTAGTCGAACTTCTCCTGGAACCACTCGAAGCCCTGCCGGGTGACGTCGAAGATCGCGTCCGCGTCGAGGTGCTCGGCGAGCGAGGGGCGGCAGTAGATGCCGAGCGGGACGGACTGGCCGTCCTTCTCGTACACGCTGTGCACGGCGTGGTACGGGCCGACGATCAGCGCCGTGATGTACGACGAGATGCGCGGGGTCGGCTCGAAGACCCAGACGTTGTCCTGGGGCTCCGGGGTGGGCGAGTTGGAGATGACCGTCCAGCCCTCGGGCGCCTTCACGGTGAACTGGAAGGTCGCCTTCAGGTCCGGCTGCTCGAAGCTCGCGAAGACGCGGCGCGCGTCCGGCACCTCGAACTGCGTGTACAGGTACGCCTGGTCGTCGACCGGGTCGACGAAGCGGTGCAGGCCCTCGCCGGTGTTGGTGTACGCGCAGTCGGCGGCCACCCGCAGGATGTTGCGCCCCGGCAGCAGCCCCGGCAGGGCGATGCGGGAGTCCTGGAACACCTCGGCGGCGTCGAGGGCGTCGCCGTTCAGCGTCACCTCGTGGACCGTCGGCGCGACCAGGTCGATGAAGGACTCGCCGCCGCCCTCCGCGACATCGAAGCGCACCGTGGTCACGGACCGGTAGGTGCCGCCCTCCTGCGCGCCGGTGAGGTCGAGATCGATCTCGTACGAGTCAACGGTCAGCAGCTTCGCCCGCTGCTGCGCCTCTTCGCGAGTCAGGTTTGTGCCAGGCACGCGGTCATCTCCTCGTTATGTGTGGGTTGCGCCATCCTTCCACGTGGCCGGGACGGAACGCGATGTCCATTTCCCGCCGGTGCGCGGACCGGGCGCGCGCGAGCCTGGGACCATGCAGCACTACACCGCACGGCCGATCCCGCCCGCCGCCCTGAAGGAACTGCGCACCACCGACGACGCGGGCCGGGCTCCCGCCCCGCTGACCGACGACGAGGGCGGCGCCCCGCTCCGCTGCTGCCTGCGCCGCAGCCGCCCGGGGGAGACGATCGCCCTCGTCTCGTACGCCCCGCTGCGGCGCTGGGCCGCGGCGACGGGCGCCGACCCGGGCGCCTACGACGAGCAGGGACCGGTCTTCGTCCACGCCGAGGAGTGCGCGGGGCCGGAGACGGGCGGCCTGGCCTTCACCGACTCCCACCGCGTCCTGCGCCGCTACTGCGCCGACGGGCGCATCCTGGGCGGGCGCCTGATCGGGGACCCCGGCGCTTTCGCGTACGCCCTCCGGGAAGCGTTCGACGACCCGGCCGTGGCGTTCGTCCACGTCCGGGCCGTCGAGTACGGCTGTTTCCTCTACGAGGTGAGGCGGGGCTAGCCCCCAGGGGCCGGGCCCCGGGGTCCTAGCCCTTCAGCTCCGCCGCCACCAGCTCCGCGATCTGCACCGCGTTCAGGGCCGCGCCCTTGCGCAGGTTGTCGTTGGAGACGAACAGGGCGAGGCCGTTGTCCACGGTCTCGTCCTGGCGGATGCGGCCCACGTACGACGGGTCCTGACCGGCCGCCTCGAGCGGGGTCGGCACCTCGGTGAGCGCGACGCCGGGGGCGCCGGCCAGCAGCTCCTTGGCGCGCTCCACGCTGATCGGGCGGGCGAAGCGGGCGTTGATCTGGAGGGAGTGGCCGCTGAAGACGGGCACGCGCACACAGGTGCCGGAGACCTTCAGCTCGGGGATCTCCAGGATCTTGCGGGACTCGTGGCGGAGCTTCTGCTCCTCGTCCGTCTCGTGCAGGCCGTCGTCCACGATGGAACCGGCCAGCGGCAGCACGTTGTACGCGATCGGCGCCACGTACTTGTCCGGCTTCGGGAACTCCACCGCCGAGCCGTCGTGGGTGAGCTTCGGGGCGTCGTCGCCGACCTTCTTCACCTGCTCGAACAGCTCGTCCACACCGGCCAGCCCGGAACCGGACACCGCCTGGTAGGTGGCGACGACCACGGCTTCGAGGCCCGCCTCGGCGTGCAGCGGACGCAGGACCGGCATCGCGGCCATCGTCGTGCAGTTCGGGTTGGCGATGATGCCCTTGGGGCGGTCGGCGATCGCGTGCGGGTTGACCTCGGACACGACCAGCGGGACCTCGGGGTGGCGGCGCCAGGCGGAGGAGTTGTCGATCACGACCGGGCCCTGTGCGGCGACCTTCTCGGCCAGCGCCTTGGAGGTGGCGCCGCCCGCGGAGAACAGCACGATGTCCAGGCCGGAGTAGTCGGCGGTGGCCGCGTCCTCCACCGTCACGCCGTCCAGGTCCTTGCCGGCGCTGCGGGCGGAGGCGAACAGCCTCAGCTCGGTGACCGGAAAGTTCCGTTCCGTGAGGATCCTGCGCATGACCGTGCCGACCTGACCGGTGGCTCCGACGATTCCGACCCTCACGGTGACTCCTTCTCCGTTTGTGCGCGTGTCTTCACGCGCGCTTTGCTCGGCCGAGACTTTTCCATCATGCGGCGCGGCCCGGCCCGCCTGTCCAATTCTTTGCGCGGTGTGCCCGCACCGTGGGACGCGGCGGCTCGGGCGGCGGGTACGGTCCTTGCGCGAAAACCCCGGCTGAGCTGCAGAAATTCCGCCGACCGGCCCCCGCGCCGCAAGCTGTGCTGTTCCGCCCCTGCCCATCCCTTCCCACCCCACACGACGATGTGACGTATACCTCGTGCCGGGACGGGCGCGGTCCGGCGAACGTTTCGGGCCCCCGGGACGTCATAGGGGAAACACGGCGAGGGGAGGGGTGGCCGTGCTGCGCGGAAGGGCCCGCCGCGGCCAGGGGGACGCCGTACCGGACGATCCCCTGGACGCGGCTCAGGAACGGCGGGTGCGGGCGGTGCTCGCGCTCGGTGGCGTGCCGCAGGCGGACCTGCCGGACGGGGTGCAGCAGGTCCGCCTCAGGCTGCTGGAGCAGACGGCGAGCGGACGGGAGGCACCGCGCGACGTGTCCGCGTGGGCGGCGGTCGTCGCCTCCAACCTGGCCATGGACTGGCACCGGGCCAGGCACCGCCAGGCCCGGCTGGGCGAGCGCCTGGCCGCCCTGCGCCAGACCGACCAGCCCTCCGGCGAGGAGGCGAGCCTGCTCTCCCTCGCCGTCGCGCAGGGCCTGGACGAGCTGCCCGACATCCTGCGGCAGGTCGTCGTCCTGCGCTTCTACGCCGACCTGCCGGTGCGCGGCATCGCCGAGGAGCTGGGCATCCCCGAGGGCACGGTCAAGAGCAGGCTGCACACGGCGGTACGGGCGCTGCGGGCCCGGCTGCACGAGGACGAGGTGGTGTGAGATGGCCGCCGAACAGAACCCCGCCGGGCACGACGCGCTGATGGCCGCGATCACGGGCGAGCCGCTGCCGCCCGGGGCGGGCGCGGACGCCCACGGCGAGTACCGGTCGGCGGCGGCCGACGTGGCGCTGCTGCGGGAGCAGCTGGACGTCCTCGGGCGCGCCCTGAGCGAACCGGTTCCCGAACCGCGGGCCGCCGCGCCGGCACGGGGAACGCCCGTGAGCCGCCCCCGGCACCGGTCCTTCCGCCTCGCCCTGGGCGTCCTCGCGGCCGCCTGCGCGAGTGTCGTCGTCACGGGCCTGGGGTGGCTCGTGGTGCAGACCGGCGGCGGCACGGACGACGCGGCGAGCGGCAGCGCCGCGTCGGCCCAGCAGGACGGTCCCGCCCCCGGCCAGGAGGCCGGACTCGTCTTCGGCACCCCCCGCTACCTCGCCTGCGCCCACCTGGTCGCCGAGGGCACGGTGACCCGCGCCGAACCGGTCCCGGGGGAGGCCCGGCACCGGATCACACTCCGGGTGACCCGCTCGTACGTCCCGGGGGCGAGCACCGGGCCCGAGTCCGGCCCCGGGCCGCGGGCGAGCGCCGAATCGGTGACCTTCCTCCAGGACGACGCCACCGCCCGGCTCCGCCCCGGCGACCGGGTGCTGGTCGGCGTCGCGCGGGACGGGGCCGGCGCGGACGCCGTGATCACCGGCGAGCGGGACATCGCCACCGCCCGCGCCCGGATCACCGCCGCCCTGCCCGAGTCCCGCACCCTCACCTGCGACTGACCTCCCCGGAGCAGGCCGAAGGGGCGGGCGCCCGCAAGAGCACCCGCCCCTCCCACGCACCGCACCGGACTACGGCACGACCGTGCCGATCCGCACGCTGCCGAAGCCCGCGGTCGTGCCGTGGGCGTTCACCAGCCGGACCTGGCCGAAGAACTCACGGCCCTCCGGCGCGGCGGCCAGCGCCGTGACGCTGCCGGAGACCGTCGCCGTCTCGCCCGTGCCGAGCTTCACCGGCGCCGAGCCGTCCACGGTGACCGAGCCGAGGGTGGCCGCGAAGTACACGTCCCGGTAGTCGTACTCCGTGCTGCCCGACGGCACCGCGTAGCCGACGACCTCGACGGTGTAGGCGCCGGCGGCCGGCTTCGGCACGGAGACCGACTCCTCCGAGTCGCCGTCGGCGGACTGGCCGACGACGTTGCCGTCCTTGTCGTAGACCGTCAGGTCCAGGTCGGCGGCCGCGTCGGAGACGCCGCCGATGGCCACGTCCAGCGACTCGGCGCCCTCGGGCACCTCCACCGTGGACCGCTTCGTCTCACCCTGCGCGATCGACGGGCGGGACGTCTCGGCCGAGCCGAGCGGGCCGCCGACCAGCTTGCCGTCGATCGGGCCGTACCGGTTCGTCACCTCCCAGGAGGCGTCGGCCGGAGTGCCGACCTTCGCCTCGGGCACCGTCACGACCTCCGGGTCGAACACCGCGCCGAGGACGGTGACGTCCAGCTTGTACGGGTTGTTCAGCAGCGGCGAGGTGCGCCGCGACTCGACCTCGATCTCCCAGACGCCGGGCTGCGGGTCGGCGTACGCGCGCACGTCGGGCCGGCAGCCGTTGCCGTCGAGGTAGTTGTTGTAGCAGTACGGCGTGGAGGTGTTGTCGACCGGTACGCCGTACGGGTGGATGGCGATGAACCGGGTCTGGCTCTCGCCGCGCAGCCCGCTCATCGCCACCTCGAGCGTCTTCGCGCCCTCGGGGACGGTCACGAAGTACGACTCGGTGCTGTTGCGCTGCACGGAGTCCTTCGCGGAGAAGTCGTACTCCAGCGGGGCCGAGGCCACGACCGTGGTCAGGACCAGCTTGTCGGTGCCCTCGGTGCGCGGGTCGTCGACCTCGAGGATCGCGCTCTTGATGCCCTCCGAGCGCGGCTTGGCCTGCACCTTGACGGTGACCGGCTCGTTCAGCGGCAGCCTCACCTCGTCGGAGCCGACGATGCGGAAGGTGCGGTCGGTGTTGTTCTCGAAGTGCAGCTCGTGCCGGATCGCCCGGTCGGCGCCGGTGGTGCGGGTGAGCGTGATCTCGTACGTCTTGCGCTCGCCCGCCTCCAGGCCGCCCTCACGGTCGTAGAGGCCGGTGCCGTAGCCCGGGGTCTTCAGGAACTGGTCGATCGCGGTGTCGACCGGCGCCTTGACCGTGTACTCGTGGGCGGTGGCGCCCTTGCGGATCGCGCGCCAGGCGTCGGGGATGTTGATCAGGCCCGCGCCCTCCTCGTACGCCTGCACGCCCCTGATGTGGTCGGCGGTCGAGGTCAGCGCCGTCCGCAGCTTGGCGGGGGTGAGGTCGATGTCCGCCTGCTTCGCGGCCGACAGCAGCAGCGCCGAGGCGCCGGCTGCCTGCGGGGAGGCCATCGAGGTGCCCTGGAGCATGCCGTAGCCGGCGGGGAGGTCGTAGCCCGCCTCGGGGACCGGGGCGCCGGGCGCCCAGGTCTGGATGGTGTTGACCGCCGCGCCGGGCGCGGTCAGCGTCGGGGTGAAGCCGCCGTCCTCACGCGGGCCGCGCGAGGAGAACGGCATCATCTGGTACTTCTTCCGCACCGCGGAGCCGTAGTTGGCGGCCCAGGTCTCGCGCGAGATGGAGGCGCCGACCGAGATCACCTTGTCCGCCAGCGACGGGTCGCCGATGGTGTTGGCGCCGGGTCCGGAGTTGCCCGCGGAGATGACGAGCTGGACGCCGTAGGTGTCGATGAGGCGCGTGTACAGCTCGGCGCGCGCGTTGTTGCCGTCGTTGAGCGCGGGCAGGCCGCCGATCGACATGTTGACGATGTCGACGCCGCGGTTGACGACGAGGTCGATCATGCCCTCGGTGAGCGCGACGTTGGTGCAGCCGCCGCTCCACGTGCAGGCGCGGGACGAGACGATCTTCGCGCCCGGGGCGGCACCGTCCATCCGGCCGCCGAACAGGCCGTTGGCGGCGGCGAGTCCGGCCACGTGCGAGCCGTGCGAGCCCTCGATGACGCCGATGTTGACGAAGTCGGCCTTGGCGCCGGCTCCGTTGTAGACGACGTCCTCGCGGATCTCGACGACGAACGGCTGGCGCTCGGCCACGTCCGTCTTCGGGTCGTCGGTGCCGAAGTACCCGATCTGGAAGCCGTCCTTGTAGGGCTTCATCGGGGTGTCGTCGGCGAAGTCGTGGTTGTCGTTCAGGTCGACGCGGACCGTGCCGGCCTGAGCGTCGTAGAGGACGCCCCAGGAGTCGGTGGTGTCGCCGTCCCGGTTGGCGTCGCCGCCCGCGTCACCACCGGTGGTGTACGACTCCAGGAAGGTGCTCACCCGGTACGAGCCGGCGGGCGCCGTCCACGTCTCGCCGCCGTAGGTGAAGGTCGGCCCGGAGACGGAGGTGGTCATCGGGCGCCAGGTGCGGTCGCCGTCGACGACCGGGTCGGTCGCGGTGACCCAGTCGACGATCTTGCGTTCGCCGGTGGTGGTCTTCTGAAGCGCCGGGTGGGCGAGGTCGACGCCCGAGTCGAGGATGCCGATGGTGATGCCGCGGCCGTCCGCCTTCGGGTGCTTCTTCACGAAGTCGACGGCGCCCGTCTCGAAGGACGGGTTGTACGGGTTCTCGGCGGGGGTGCGGCGGTCGGGTCCCGGGTAGGTGCGGCCCTTGTGGTGTGCGCCGCCCTTCGCGCGGTCCGCGCTCGGCGTCGGGTCGTCCAGCGGGATCTCGTCGCGCAGGTCGATGCCGTGCACGGAGGAGAGCTTGGCGGCGGCGGCGATGGCCGAGTCCGCCTTGCCGGTGGGGACGGTGGCGCGGACGTAGCCGAGTTCGTCGTAGGTCCGGCCGACGCTGCCGCCGCCGACCGCGTCTAGTTCCTTCGCCACCTGCTCGGTCTTGCCGGGGGCGGTGGCGACCATCATCGTGACGTTCTTCGTGCCGTCGGTCTTCGCCTCGGCGAGCAGGTCCGCGTCGTGCGAACCGAGCTTGTCGTGCGCGGACTTCACGGAAGCGTCGGCGGGCGGCACGACCTGGGGGCCGTCGGCGGCGAACGCCATGGGTATCGGCCCGACGGCGCAGAGCGCGGCGGCGAGGCCCGTGGCCACGGCGACGCGGGCCGCGCGTCTGGCGCCCGGTATCGGTTCGCGCTGGGGGGTGTGGGTCATCGGCATCCCTTGTTGGTAAAGGAACGTGAGGTGCGACCGGGACCGATCGATCCTGGCCGCGGTCGTCCGGAATCCGATCCCGGACGACCGCTCAGCTTTACCCAAGGGATCATTGTTTGGGGAGAGTTGTCCGGGGCGGGATGGAGTCATGGCGTACTTCCGCCATACGCCACCGGGGACACAAGGGACGGCCTGTGACATTCCTGTGAGCCCCGTCCGGGTCGTGGCCGGGCGGGTTAACGTCCCGGAGTGCTGCGCAAACTCAGGGTGGCGGCCTACGCCATATGCGTCCGCGACGGACAGGTGCTGCTCGCCCGGTCGCCGGGCCCCGGCGGAGTCCCCGAGTGGGTGCTGCCGGGCGGCGGGACGGAACACGGCGAGGACCCCCACGACACCGTCGTCCGCGAGGTCGAGGAGGAGACCGGCTACCGCGTCGAGCCCACCGCCCTGCTCGGCGTCGACTCCAACCGTCTGACCCGCCCGAGCCGCGTCGGCCCGGGGCGCCTCCTGCGGCGGACCGTGGACCACCACGGCGTACGGCTCGTCTACGAGGCCCGGGTCACCGGCGGCGACCTGCGGTTCGAGGTCGGCGGCTCCACCGACCTGGCGGCCTGGCAGGACCTGGACGCCGTGCCCGGCCTGACCCGGGTGCCGCTGGTCGACGCGGGACTGCGGCTGTGGCGGGAGCGGCCGCCGGCGGGGCGGGCCGGGCGCCCCGGGCCGGAAGACGGCTGAAACAGGCCCAACCACCATCGGACGCCTCAACCTTCACGCCGGCCACCCGGTCCTTCCCGCCGACCGAGCGACACCGAGCACGCAGTACGACACCAGACGATGGGGGAAGACATGAGCGCACGCGTACGGGCCACCCTGGTGGCGGCCACCGCCGTGGCACTGTCGGCGGCGCTGGCCGCTCCTGCCGTGGCGGCACCCGCCACCGGCGGCCACGGCCACGACGCGACCCGCCGTGCCATGGAGGCCGCGGTCGCCGACGGAGTGCCCGGCGTGACCGCGGCCGCTCGCGAGGGCCACCGCACATGGGCCCAGACGGCCGGGGTGGGAGACCTGCGGACCGGCGAGCCGCGTTCGGAGCGGGACCGCTACCGGGTCGGCAGCATCACCAAGACCTTCGTCGCCACCGTCCTGCTCCAGCTGGAGGCCGAGGGCCGGCTCTCGCTGGACGACACGGTGGACGACTGGCTGCCGGGCGTGGTGGAGGGCAACGGCCACGACGGCGGCCGCATCACTTTGCGCCAACTCCTCAACCACACCAGCGGCGTCTACGACTACACGAGCGACGACGACTTCGTCCGCACCCACTTCCTCAAGGACGGCTTCTTCGAGCACCGCTACGACACGGTGACGCCGCCGGAACTGGTCGCCGTCGCCATGACCCACAAGCCGGACTTCGCACCGGGCACCGACTGGAGCTACTCCAACACCAACTACGTCCTGGCCGGCATGGTGATCGAGGAGGTCACCGGACGCCCGTACGGCGAGGAGGTGCGCCGCCGCATCGTCGAGCCGCTGAAGCTGCGCGCCACCTCGGTCCCCGGCACCCGGGCCTGGCTGCCGCGGCCCAGCAGCCGCGCCTACTCCAAGCTGGGCGGGACGGCGACGGACCCGACGTACGACGTCACGCGGCTCAACCCGTCCATCGCCGGGGCGGCGGGCGAGATGGTCTCCAGCTCCGCCGACCTGAACCGCTTCTACACCGCCCTCCTGCGGGGCCGGCTGCTGCCCGCCGAGCAGCTGGCCGAGATGACGACCACGGTCCCGTTGGACGAGGTGGAGAAGGGCGCCGGTTACGGCCTCGGCCTGATGAAACGGCAGCTCGACTGCGGGGTGACCGTCTGGGGCCACGGCGGCGGCATCCACGGCTCCTCGTCGGAGGCGGTGACGACGCGGGACGGCCGGCACGCCCTCGCCTTCAACTTCAACGGCGACTGGTCGGGGGACAGCGGTGCGGTGATCGAGGCGGAGTTCTGCGACAAGTGACGGGAGGGGTGGGACGTGAGGAGGGGCCGCCGGGCGGTCGTGCCCGGCGGCCCCTCCCCTCCCCTCCTGCCGTCCTGGTACTACCGGGGCAGTACCACGACGTACGCGGCGGGTTCCCGGTCCCCGGCCGCCATCAACGCCGTCCGGACGACGGCCGCCTGGTGTTCCGGGGAGTCCCGCAGCTTGCGCGGCGTGAGGTGCACGACCGTGACACCCAGCCGCTCCAGGTGCTCGCGCTTGCGCACGTGTTCCGCCCACACCGCGTCGTCCTCCTGCTGCCGGTGGGCGCGGGTGTCCAGCTCCAGCGCCACCGCGTGCTCGGGCCAGAAGGCGTCCACGCCGCCGAGGTGCGGGCCGCCGGGCAGGCGCAGGTCGACGTTCCACAGCGGCTCCGGCAGACCGTGTTCGCGCACCATCCGGTACAGGCGCTGCTCGGCCAGCGCCCGCCCCTCGGCGACCAGCGAGTCCACGGCGTCCACCACGTGCGGGCGGCTGAGCAGCCGGGCCCGGTTCAGCTCCCGTACCACCGCCGCCGGTTCGCAGTGCCCGCCGCGCACCGCCTCCGTCAGCAGCCGGCGAACCACGCCCGCGTCCGTCAGCTCCGCCACCGCGTCCGCCAGCGCCCGCGCCACCGGCGCCACCGGGACCCCGGTGACCAACTCGGCGGTGGGCAGCGCGGTCGTGCGGACGATGCGCGCGCAGCCCGTCGTGCGCAGCCGGCGCAGTCTCGGCACCAGGACGTCGATGACCTCCAGGGAAGGCAGCGGGGGAGCGGTGGAGAAGCCGTGCAGCGTCAGCGCGGCCAGTCCCGTGACCATCGCCTCGGCGTAGGGAGCCGCGGGTGTGTCCTCCCCGCCCGGCTGGAGCGGCACGGACGCGGCGACGCCGGGGCCCGGTCCGCCGGACCGCTCCCGCGCCGCGTACAGCAGTACCGCGTGCAGGCGCTCGTCGCTGGTGGGCGGGCCCGGGTGGAGCAGGACGACGTTCGGGAGCAGCTGCTGCCAGGGGCCGCCCGGCCGGCACTGCTCGCTGGTCTCGGCGGCGGAGACACCGTGCGCCCGCAGCTGAGCGGTGGTCATCAGCCGGCGCCGGTCGTCGGCGAGCTGGTGCAGGGGGCGCGGGGAGAGCGGGGTGTTGTGCGTCATGACCGGCAATTTCCCGCGCCCGATCGGCCCCTTAACCGCTGTTACGAGTCCATCGACGAATCCGGACAAGGCCGCACTAAAGGACGGGTGTTCGGATGCCGAAAACCCCTGGTCGGCAAAGGTGCGGACCAGGGGTTACGGCTGCCGTTGACCGGATTCCGTAACGATGACGGAGCGCCCAATCATTGGCCAAAGCTAAGGGTGCTTCAGCGGCTTGCCGCCGCCGCGTCGCACGCCTGTCCCCGCAACGCCCGCGCCAGGTCGTCCCGCGCCTCCAGCACCAGCCGCCGCAGCGCCGGCGCCGCGTCCTCGTGGGCGGACAGCCACGCGTCCGTCGCCTCCAGCGTGTCCCGGGAGTCCCGCAGCGACGGGAACAGGCCCCGCACCACGTCCATCCCGATCTGGATCGACCGCTCGTCCCACACCCGCTCGATCGCCGCGAAGTACTTCTCGGCGTACGGCGCGACCAGTTCCCGCTGCGAGGGCTGCGCGAAGCCCGCGATGGTCGCCTCCACCAGGGCGTTCGACAGCGCGTCCGACTCCACGACCTGCGCCCAGGCCTGCGCCTTCACCGCCGCCGACGGACGGGCCGCCAGGCAGCGCACCTGGTGGCGCTTGCCGGAGGCCGTGTCGTCACGCGCCAGCTCAGCGGCGAGCACCTTCTCGTCGGCCTCGCCGTGCGCGGCGAGCGGCTCCAGGAACGCCCAGCGCAGCTCCTGGTCCACGTCCAGGCCGTCGATCTTCTCCGCGCCCTCCAGCAGCCCGCGCAGCAGCCGCAGTTCGGGCTCCCCCGAGGCCACCGAAGCGAAGAACCGTGCCCACGCCAGCTGCTGCTCGCTGCCCGGCGCCGCGTCCCGCAGCTCCCGCAGCGCACCCTCGCCCAGCAGCCGGCCGCAGGCCTCGCGCCCGTCGGGGGCGACGTAGTGCACCAGCGCCGAGTTCGCCCAGGCGTGCAGCATCTGGAGCACCCCGATGGACGACTCGCGCCCCGCGAACCGCAGCACCAGGCCGACGAAGTCCCGCGCCGGCAGCAGCGCGTCCCGGGTCATGTTCCACAGCGCCGACCAGCACAGGGCACGGGCCAGCGGGTCGGTCAGCGCACCCAGGTGCTCGCGCAGCGTCGCCAGCGAGGTCTCGTCGAAGCGGGTCTTGCAGTACGTCAGGTCGTCGTCGTTGACGAGGACCAGCTCGGGCGCCTCGGCACCGGCCAGCTCCGCCACGACCGTGCGCGGCCCGTCGACGTCCACCTCGGCGCGCGCGTACCGCTCCAGCGCGCCCTCGGGCGTACGCCGGTACAGGCCCACGGCCACCCGGTGCGGACGCAGTTCGGGGTGCGACTCGGCGGCCTCCTGCACCACGGCCAGCTCGTCGACCGTGCCCGACTCGCTCAGCAGCACCTGCGGGGTCAGCGAGTTGACGCCGGCCGTCTGGAGCCAGGACCGGGCCCAGGAGGCCATGTCCCGGCCGCTGGTCTCCTCCAGTACCGACAGCAGGTCACCGAGGCGCGTGTTGCCGTAGGCGTGCCGCTTGAAGTAGCGCCGCGCGCCCTCCAGGAACGCGTCCTGGCCGACGTACGCCACCAGCTGCTTGAGCACCGAGGCGCCCTTGGCGTACGTGATGCCGTCGAAGTTGAGCTTGGCGTCCTCAAGGTCGCGGATGTCGGCGGTGACCGGGTGGGTGGAGGGGAGCTGGTCGGCGCGGTAGGCCCACGCCTTGCGGCGGTTGGCGAAGGTGATCCAGGCGTCCTCGAAGCGGGTGGCGCCGACGTTGGCGAAGGCGCCCATGAAGTCGGCGAAGGACTCCTTCAGCCACAGGTCGTCCCACCACTCCATGGTGACCAGGTCGCCGAACCACATGTGCGCCATCTCGTGCAGGATGGTGTTGGCGCGGCCCTCGTACGACGCCTGCGTCACCTTGCCCCGGAAGATGTACTCCTCGCGGAAGGTCACCATCCCCGGGTTCTCCATCGCGCCGAGGTTGTACTCGGGCACGAACGCCTGGTCGTACTTCCCGAAGGGGTAGGGGAAGTCGAAGCGGTCGTGGAAGAAGTCCAGGCCCTGCTTGGTGATCAGGAAGACGTCGTCGGCGTCGAAGTGCGGCGCGAGACCCTTGCGGCACATGGCGCCGAGCGGGATCTCCAGCCGCGTCCCGTCCTCGAACTCGCGCTCGTAGGAGTCGGTCACGTAGTGGTACGGCCCCGCGACCACACACGTGATGTACGTCGAGATGGGCTTAGTCTCCGCGAACCGCCACACCCCGTCGACGCGCTCCCCGGCGCCGTTGGACCAGACCGTCCACTCCTCCGGCGCCCGCACCTCGAAGCGGAAGGGCGCCTTCAGGTTCGGCTGCTCGAAGTTGGCGAAGACCCGGCGGGAGTCGGCCGGCTCGTACTGGGTGTACAGGTACACCTCGCCGTCCTCGGGGTCGACGAAGCGGTGCAGGCCCTCACCGGTGCGCGAGTAGGCGCACTGGGCGTCGACGACCAGCTCGTTGTCGGCGGCCAGGTCCTCCAGGGCGATGCGGGCGCCGTCGAAGACCTCGCTCGGGTCGAGGTCGCGGCCGTTGAGGGACACGGCGGTCACGCTCGGCGCGATCAGGTCGGCGAAGCTGCTCGCGCCGGGCTCGTTGCAGCGGAAGCGGATCGTGGTCACGGAGCGGAAGGTGCGCGGACCCTCGCCCTGAGCCTCACCGGTGGCCGAGCGCACGTCGAGGGACACCTCGTACCCGTCGACGGACAGCAGGGCGGCCCGCTCCCGGGCCTCGTCGCGGGACAGATTCTCACCGGGCACGGGCGGCACTCCCTCGGGTGGTGTTCAGTATGCGGACAGCACCGATCCTGCCATGCGCCCCTGACGGGCGGCAGCCGGGAATGGCCACGGCGTCCGGCCGGTTGCCAGGAGAAATGCTCGGCCCTGTTGCCTCTTGAGGAGAGACATGTCGGAGAAGACCCCCGTCGACTTCTGGTTCGACCCGCTGTGCCCGTGGGCGTGGATGACCTCCCGCTGGGTCCTGGAGGTGGAGAAGGTCCGGGACATCGAGGTCCACTGGCACCTGATGAGCCTCGCAGTCCTCAACGAGGACAAGCTGGACGAGCTGCCCGAGGAGTACCGCGAGCTGCTGGAGACCAAGGCCTGGGGCCCGGTCCGCGTCGTCATCGCGGCCCAGGAGGAGCACGGCGCCGAGGTGCTCGGCGACCTCTACACGGCGCTCGGCACCCGCTTCCACAACCAGGGCGAGGGCCCGGGGAAGGAGACGGTGGCCGCCGCCCTGAAGGACGTCGGCCTGCCCGAGTCCCTCATGGACCACTGGGACGACACCCCGTACGAGCCCCAGCTGCGCGCCTCCCACAAGGAGGGCATCGACAAGGTCGGCCAGGAGGTCGGCACCCCGGTCATCGCCGTCCCCGGCGCCGACGGCGAGCAGCTCGCCTTCTTCGGCCCGGTCGTCACCCCCGCCCCCAAGGGCGAGGACGCCGCCAAGCTCTGGGACGGCACCCTCGCGGTCGCCTCCGTCCCCGGCTTCTACGAGATCAAGCGCACCCGCACCAAGGGCCCGGACTTCAGCAACCTGTAGGGCCGCACCGCCCGGCACCACGGGCGGGTCCGTCGCGGCGGTTGTGCCACGCGGGCCCGCCCGGACGTAGCACCATGGGCCGGACACCGACCCTGGAGGCGAGTCCCACCCCATGACGGAGATCGACACCTCGGTGCCGCACTCGGCCCGGATCTGGAACTACTGGCTGGGCGGCAAGGACAACTACCCCGTGGACGAGGCGGCCGGCGACGCCTACACCGCCGTCTTCCCCGGCATCGTCACCATCGCCCGCAGCAGCCGCGCCTTCCTCGGCCGGGCCATCCGGTACGTGGCGCTGGAGGCGGGAGTGCGCCAGTTCCTGGACGTCGGCACCGGACTGCCGACCGTCGACAACACCCACGAGGTCGCTCAGCGGCACGCCCCCGAGTCCCGGATCGTCTACGTCGACAACGACCCGCTGGTCCTCGCCCACGCCCGCGCCCTGCTCACCTCCACCCCCGAGGGCGTCACCGCCTACGAGGACATGAGCCTCCTCGAGCCGGAGAAGATCCTTCAGGCCGCCGCCCGCACCCTCGACCTGACCCGTCCCACCGCCCTCATCCTCAGCGGCATCCTCGGCCACGTCGCCGATCACGACCGGGCCCGGGACCTGGTCCGTCGCCTGATGGCCGGCCTGCCCTCCGGCAGTCACCTCTGCGTCAACGACGGCTCGCGCGGCACCGACCCGGCCTACGAGGCGGCCCAGGACGGCTACAACGAGACCGGCGCGATCCCCTACTTCCTGCGGCCCGTGGAGCAGATCGAGGCGTACTTCGACGGCCTGGAACTGGTCGAGCCCGGCGTGGTCTCCGTCCCGCTGTGGCGCCCGGACCCCTCCCCGGACGGCACCGCCCCACAGCCGATCGGCCAGCACGGCGGCCTCGCCCGCAAACCCTGACCTGCCGGTCACACAGAAAGCCCCCGCGAGTCACGTCCTCGCGGGGGCTTCCCTCATTCCGCCTGCCGCCGTGAAGGGTGAGAAGACGATCACGAGGCAGGACGACTGGGGAACTCAGCCGGTCACGGCGCCAGCAGCAGCGTGTTCGTACGGGACTTCGCGGCCTCGTAGCGCCTGGCCACGTCCTGCCAGTTGACGACGGCCCACATGGCGTCGATGAAGTCGACCTTCTGGTTCTTGTACTGGAGGTAGAAGGCGTGCTCCCAGGCGTCGAAGACCAGGACCGGGGTGGCGCCCTGGCCGACGTTGCCCTGGTGGTCGTAGACCTGCTCGACGATCAGCCGGCCGCTGAGCGGCTCGTACGCCAGCACGCCCCAGCCGGAGCCCTGCGTGGTCGCGGCGGCCTTGGTGAGCTGCGCCTTGAAACCCGCGAAGGAGCCGAAGGACTCGGCGATCGCGTCGGCGAGGCCCCCCACACCGTCGGCGGCCAGCGGCTCGCCGCCGCCGTCACCGGTCATGTTGTGCCAGTAGATCGAGTGCAGGATGTGCCCGGACAGGTGGAAGGCCAGGTTCTTCTCCAGGCCGTTGATCGCGCCCCAGGACTCCTTGTCGCGCGCCTCGGCGAGCTGCTCCAGGGTGTCGTTGGCGCCCTTCACGTAGGCCGCGTGGTGCTTGTCGTGGTGCAGCTCGATGATCTCGGGGCTGATCACGGGCGCCAGCGCGGAGTAGTCGTACGGCAGTTCAGGAAGCGTGTAGACGGGCATGGCGGATCCCCTCCGACCTCTTATTGCAAAGGACTTGCAAGTGCACGCTAGCAGCAGGAGCGGGCTCGGGGTCGTCCGAGGGGGTGGCCGGGCGTGTCGCCGCCGGGGGTCTCTATCAATTCTTTATCGCGATCGCTACAACCTTTTCGGCCTGTGATGTACATCACGATGGATATTCGACGGTTACCTGATCTCTGCCCGGTTTCTGCATTGGACGAGTCCACCAAGCCCCGGCTTCGATAAGGGACTTGTACCGCAGGGGGGCGGCGAGATTTCCCCTCGTAATCGAGAAGGGAGTCGTGATGTCACAATCACGACAGATATTCAGCAGACGCCAGTCACTGGCCATTTTCGGGGGGATCGCGGCAGGTACCGCACTGCCTCTCGGGGTGTTCGGGCCCCGGCCCGCGTACGCGGCTGACACGGCGGCGGCCGACGGCGGTACACGGCTGCCCGACACCGACCGCGGCAAGGTGGTGCACGCGTACAAGACCGGCGGCCGTGCGGTGCGTACGGCCGCGGCGGCGGCGCTCGTGGGCAACGCGGACGCCGTGACCACGTTCCTCGCCGAGAGGCTGCCGGCGGCCACGGCCGAGGACAACCGGTTCACGCTCAGCAAGGCCCTGGTCACCGCGGGCAAGGCCACGCGCGCCGGGATCGGGCAGGCGCTGTCCGGCGGCGACGCGGCGGTCGCGGCCTATCTGGAGGGCGGCTTCGCGACGGCCGTGTCCGAGGACCTCCAAGTGGCCGTGACCACGGTCAACGCGCACGGCGGCAGGGCCGTCAAGCGCGATGCCGCCGAGGCGATCGAGGCCGGTACGGACTTCGCGCTGCGGGACTTCCTCAGCAGCGGGCAGTACGACGCACACGACGAGGACCAGCGCGTCCAGGTGACCTCCATCCTCGTGACCGCCTCGCCGCAGGTGCGGGAGTACGCGGAGCGGGCGCTCGACGACGGATCGCCGCGGGCGATCCAGTGGTTCCTGACGACGGGGCAGTACATCGCCCGGGCGCGGGACGAGGAGTCGGCCGAGATCCAGCAGCTGGTCAAGATCGTGGAGTCGGAGGGACGGCGCGCCGAGCGCAAGACCGACGAGGCGGTCGAACTCTCCGAGCAGGCGGTCCAGGCCGCCGCCAAGGCCAAGGCGGCCGCGCTGGAGGCGAAGGCCGAGGCGCAGGCGGCCGAACAGGACGTGCAGCGTTCCGCCCGGGCGGCGAACAAGGCCGCGCGCGCGGCCCAGGGCGCCGCGGCGGCCGCGACCACCGCGGTGTCCGCCTCGCGTACGGCGCAGGCCGCGGCCCGGCGTTCGGTGGCCGCGGCGAACGCGGCCGCGGCGGCCGCCGCGGCGGCGGGGCGCGCCGCGTCACGCGCGTACCATGCCGCGATCAGCGCCTCCAAGAACGCGAACATGGCGGAGGCCGCCAACCAGGCGGCGCAGGCCGCGCGGAAGATGGTCAGCTGGGTGCGCAGCGTGGCCGCGAAGGCACTGCTCGCCTCGTACGCCTCCGAAGCGGCCAGGGACGCGGGCAACGCCGCCGCCGGCGCCGCGATCAACTCGGCCGCCGCCGCGCGCGCCTCGGCAGACGCGGCCGTCGCCTCCGGTGCCGCGCAGTCCGAGGCCGCCGAGGCACAGCGCCAGGCCGCCATCGCGGAGGCCGCCGCGAGCCGCGCCACCGCGGCCGCGAGCCGGGCCTCGACCCTCTCGGCGCGGTCGGCCGCCGCCGCGCGTACCGCGTCCGCCGCGGCCAACAGCGCCGCCGACCACGCCGAGAAGGCCGCCGCGGCCGCCGAGGAAGCGGCCGAGCACGCCGGCGAAGCCGTGGACTACGCCAACCGCTCCACGGCCGCCGCCAACGCCGCCGTGGACGCCGCGAACAAGGCGTACGAGGCGGTCACCGAGGCGCGTGCGGTCGAGCAGGAGGCCCGGGCAGCCGAGATCGAGCGGCTGAACGAGGAGGCCGCGGAGGCGATGGAGGTCGCCAAGCAGCAGGCGGTCACCGAGAGCGACGAGCTGGCGCGCGCCAACCGGGAGCGCACCCAGGAAGCACGCCTGTCCGAGGAACTCGTCACGCTGATCACCGCGATGGAGGCGGCACTCGCAGGAGGCCGGACCGGTGAGGCCGTGGACAAGGGGCGGCAGGCCGCCGTCCAGCTGCTCGAGGGGCCGGGTACGTGGACCCGGGGGGCGGCCCAGTACGCCCTCGCCGGGTCGGACGAAGACGTACTGCGGTGGATCGAGGCCGACCGCGTCCTCGCCCTGCAGCAGGACAACGCGGAGAACGTCGCGGCCGTCGCCGCGATCTCGACGCAGCACGTGGCCGCCGCGGCCGCGGCGGCGCTGCAGACCGAGGACGCCGCAGCCATCAAGGCGTTCCTGGAGACCGGTGCGGTCGAGGCGGCCAGGGACGACAACGAGGTCGAGGTGACCACGCTCCTCGCCGACGACGCCACCGGCAGGGCGGTACGGCAGGCGGGCGAGGCGGCACTCGAGAAGGGCACCGCCGAGGCGCTGCACCACTTCCTGCACGTGGAGCTCCCCGCGGCCGTCCACGAGGACGACGAGGTGGCGGCCACCACGCTCCTGACGACCGGCGGCCCGTACGTGCAGGCCGCGGCGAAGGTCGCGCTCGAGGGCGATTCGCACATGCTGCGCCAGTTCATCGGCACCACGCAGCACGAGTTCGCGCGGATCGACCACGACCACGCCACGCACATCAGCGCGATCCGTGCCGCGATCGCGCAGGCGGCCAAGGTCGCGCAGAACGCGCTCGAGGACGCGGCACGGGCCTCCGAGGCGGCCGCCCTCGCCCGCTCGGAGGCGCAGAAGGCGTCCGACTGGGCCGACAAGGCCGAGGGCTGGGCGGCCGACGCCAAGGCCTCCGCCGAGGAGGCCCGGCAGAACGCGACGGCCGCCGAAGCCTCCGCGGCGTCCGCCGCGAAGTCCGCGCAGACCGCGGCCAACGCCGCCGCCGTGGCCCGCGAGGCGAGCAGGGTGGCGCGGAACGCGGCGGGCCGGGCCGCGCGCTCCGGCGTGGTCGCCGCGGGCTACGCCGCGGACGCGCAGGCGTCGGCGACGGCCGCACGGCAGGCGGCGCTCGCGGCGGGCAAGTCCCGCGACGAGGCCGCCATCGCCGCGACCGAGGCGAAGAACCTGTACATCAAGGCCGCCATCCAGCAGGCGTTCCAGGACGCGATCGACAACTCGAAGGTGCCGATCAACGACACGAACGGCCTGCCGCCGGGCGCGGAGAGCTGCCTGACGCCGTTCGGCGACCCGATCACGCACCGGAACAACACGAACCCGTGGGAGCTGGGGTGGAGCTGGCTGACCGGTGACGGCCCCAGGTCGATGTGTTTCGGCCCGGACGACGAGTTCACCCAGACCTACCGCGAGCACCCGAAGGTCCAGGAGGTACTCGACTTCTTCCTCGAGAGGCAGCAGAACGGGAACTACGAACTGGGCCACACCTACTACAACGACTACTCACTCGGTCAGTGGGAGGGCGTCGGCAAGTACATCAGGGACCTCGGGACGCTCACCACGGCCGGGCACACCGGCAACCTCGTGTACACGTACATGGGCTCGCACGACATCCGTATGACCCCCATCCGGGAGAACCCGGACGGGTCGGTCGTCTGGCGCTACACCGCGTACAACGAATCGGACATCGAGTCGGCGACGCACCCGCCGGTCATCGGGTACACGGACCTGTGGAGCAGCACGGTCGGCGCGTTCGTCGACAAGGTCGTCGGTGACGACGGGCCGCTGTCGCGCACGACCCAGGTGATCGAGTTCAACGTGACGCTGGGGCCGTGATGCGTGAGGGTGCGGGCGGGCGGTGGCTCTTCGCCGCGCTCGCCGCTTCCGCGGTGCTCGTCTCGGGGTGCTCGGCGGCGGTCGACCCGGAGAAGCTGCCCGGTGTGTACCGCGGCGACGACGGCGGGAAGATCGAGTTGTCGGCGGAGGGCACGTTCTCGGCCGCCGGCGTGACGTTGAGCGAGGGCGCGGATCCGGTCGACTTCCACGGCAACTGGGAGTTCGAGGACTCGGCCACCATGAACGACTTCGTGTACTTGGGGATCGAGGACGGCGGGCTCGGCAAGACCGGCGGAATCCAGCTCTACGTGGACGATCAGGACACGCTGTTCTTCCACTTCGATCCGGACGGTCCGATCACCCAGAAATTCGACAGGGCGAGCTGATCGATCGCCCTGATGGCGTAGGACGGTAGGGTCGCGGGGTTTTCTCCGCGGCCCTTCCGCTTTCCCGGGCGCCTCTCGACGGCTTGCCCCGCGAGCCGTTACGAAGTCGTTGTCAAGATCACTACAACCCTTTCCTGGCGTGACGCGGATCACGGCCCGAACTCGCCGGTTGCCCGATTTCTGTCCGTTTTAGGAATTGGACGTATTCGCCAAGTGCCCGCTTCGATAAGGGGCTTGAACCCGAAGAGCTGTCGAATTTCTAGGACTGAGATGAAGTCACGCAACACGCTCGTGCGCATTCTGGGCGCCGCGGCCACCGCCGGCGCCCTGACCTGGGCCGTGCTCGCCCAGGGCGGCGCGGGTGCCGCCGTGCCCTCCACCGAGACCGTCGCCGAGGCCGCGCCCGGCTACGCCGTCGAGGACTACAACTACCCGAACGCCGACAAGATCCTGGCCGAGCAGAACATCGTCCTCAAGCGCGGCGACGGCCACATCGTGCTCGCCGACTGCGCCGCCGGGGGCGACCTCCTGCAGTTCCTCGCGCGCGACCACGACGACGTCTGCTTCAAGGTCACCGCCGACGAGGGCTGGCTGACCCTCGAACTCCCCGCGGTGCACGGAGTCAAGACGGACGACTCCGCCAACACTCACCTGGAGATGACCGCCGAGGGCGACCAGGTCGAGTACGACATCCCGGCGGACACGTGGGCGGGCGTCGGCGAGTCCGTCGACGGCCGGGACCACGTCCTGGTCGAGATCCGCGTCACCAACTGACCGACGTCACCCTGTGATTGGGGAAACCACTCGTATGTCTTCCATAAGACGTCCCCGGCTGGCCGCGCTCGGCGCGGTCCTGGCCGCCGGGTCGCTCGCGCTGACCGCGGCACCCGCCGTCGCCGTCACCGGCGGCACGCCGGTCGCCGACTCGGACACCACTCACGCCTACACCGCGCAGATCACCGTCGGCGCCCACGACCGCGGCTGCTCCGCCGTCCTCGTCGACGCCGAATGGCTGCTCACGGCGGCCAGCTGCTTCGCCGAGAACCCGGCCGCCTCGCTCGCCGTCCCGGCCGGCGTCCCCGCCAAGGCGACCACCGCCGTCATCGGCCGCTCCGACCTCTCCGGCACGCAGGGCGCCGAGCGCCGCGTCGTCGAGATCGTGCCGCGCACGGACCGCGACGTGGTCCTGGCCCGCCTCAACCGGCCCGTCACCAACGTGACCCCGGTCCAGCTCGCCACCACCGCGCCCGCGGCCGGCGCGGAGCTGACCTTCGCCGGATACGGCCGTACGAAGACCGTATGGGCGCCGCTGAAGCTGCACACCGGCACCTACACCGTCGACTCCACCGCGGCCACCTCCGCGGGCGTCACCGGCAAGGACGGCGCGGCCGCCTGCATGGGCGACACCGGCGGTCCGGTCGTCTCCGGCGGCAAGCTCGTCGGCCTCAACAGCCAGTCCTTCCAGGGCGGCTGCCTCGGCACCGACGAGACCCAGACCTCCACCGCGGGCGTCATCGCGCGCGTCGACGACCTCGCCTCCTGGATCGACGCCAAGGTCGGCGCCACCCGCATCGCCGACTTCAACGGCGACGCCGTCGAGGACATCGCCATCGGCGACCCCATGGCCACGGTCGGCGGCGACACCACCGCCGGTCTCGTCCGTGTCGTCCACGGCGGCGGCAAGGGCACCGCCGAGATCACCCAGGACCTCGACTGGGTGCCCGGCGGCGCCGAGGCCGGGGACCACTTCGGCGGCCACCTCGCGACCGTCGACTACAACGAGGACGGTTACACCGACCTCGTCGTCACCGCCTCCGAGGAGAACGTCGGCAGCGCGGTCGACGCCGGCTTCGTCGACATCCTGTTCGGGGGCGAGAACGGCCTCGGCAGCGGCCCGGCCGCCCGCCACTTCGAGCAGGGCTCCGGCAACGGCGCCATAGGCTCCTCCACGCCCGAGAGCGGCGACCGGATGGGCGTCTCCCTCGCCGCGGGCACCACCGCCGAGGGCAAGCCGTGGATCCTGATCGGCACGCCGGGCGAGGCGCTCGGCTCGCTCGCCAAGGCGGGTGGCGCCTACTACGTGCACGGTGACACCAACATCGACATCAACCAGGACACCGCGGACGTCCCCGGCGCGTCCGAGGCCGGCGACGCCTTCGGCACGTCCGTCACGGGTGACGCCAACTTCATCGCCATCGGCGCTCCCGGTGACGCCATCGGCGGCGACGCGAACGCCGGAAACCTGGCCGTGCTCAGCCACAAGCTGGACGCCGACGGCCGGCCCACCGTGGTCACGGGCATGGACCAGGACAACGAGAAGATCAGCGGCGGCGCCGAGGCCGGTGACAAGTTCGCCCAGGCCCTCGCGCTGGTCGCCTACCGCCCGTCCGGCGCGGCCACGGCCACCGACTCGATCCTCGCGATCGGCTCGCCCGGCGAGGCCCTGGCCGCCGAGACCGGCGGCGCGCAGCGGGCCGGCGCGGGCAACGTGATGCTCGTGCACATCGAGGCCGACGGCACCTGGGACTACATGCACGCGCTCAACCAGGGCACGAGCACCGACGACCGCTCCGGCACGATCGAGGCCGGTGACGGCGTGGGTTCGGCCCTGAGCGCGGTCAACACCGCGCCCCGGGAGGTCGGTTCCGCCGCCACCCTGAAGGTCGCCGTGGGCGTCCCCGGTGAGGATCTCGCGGGCGTCGCCGACGCCGGTGCCATCCACACCTTCTCGCTGATGGGCGGGGTCGGCGCCAACGACCTGTGGGTCGAGGCCGGCGACGGCGACGGCATCCCCGGTTCCCCGGGTGAGGGCGACAAGCTGGGCACCAGCATCCACTTCACCCCGCGCAACCTCTACGCCGGTATGCCCTACGGGCCCACCGCCACCGGAGCCCTGCACGTCCTGCCGTTCCCGAACGTCGTGGCGGGCGGCACGAGCAGGCCCGCGACCACGTATCAGCCGGGCCAGGGCGGACTCCCGGCCAACGGCAACTACTTCGGGTACTCGGCGGCGTAACGGCCGCCCCCCGTCATAGCGGGGAGACTCCTCTCGGCCCCGCCGGGCTCGCGCCCGGCGGGGCCGAGTGCTGCGAAGCGGCCGGTGCGGGTGCGCGCCGGAGGCCGATTTCCGGGTGCCGTCGCCCTGCTCGGCGCCGGCACCCGGACCGGCGTCACGCCGGGCCCCGAAGGCCCGCGGCGGCTAGCCGCGCGCCCGCCGCCGCTGCCAGACGTAGCCGGTGGCCGCCAGGGCCAGCGTCATGCCGCCCGTCGAGTACAGCTGCACCCGTGTGTCGGGCTCGCGGGCCATCAGCACGAACACCGCGGCCATGGCCGCCAGCGCCACCCACGTCAGCCACGGGTACGCCCACATGCGCACCACCAGCTTCCCGGGCGCCTCCCGCTCCAGACGGCGCCGCAGCCGCAGCTGGGAGACGGCGATGAAGATCCAGACGACCAGGATGACCGCGCCGATCATGTTCAGCAGCCAGGCGAAGACGTCGTCCGGCCGCCAGTAGCTGAGCAGCACGCAGCCGAAGCCGAAGAGGGACGAGACCAGCACCGCGATCCGCGGCACCCCGCCCGACACCCGGCCCAGCGCCTTCGGGCCCTGCCCGCGCTCGACCAGCGAGTAGCCGATGCGGGAGGCGCCGTAGATGTTGGCGTTCATCGCGCTCAGCAGCGCGACCAGCACGACGACGTTCATCAGTTCACCGGCGCCGGGGATGCCCAACTCGTCGAGGGCCGCGACGTAGGGGCCCTTCTCGACGACCTCGGGGGAGTCCCAGGGGACCAGGGTCACGATGACCGCCATGGAGCCGATGTAGAACAGCGCGATCCGCCACATCGCCGTCCGCACGGCGCTCGCCACGCCCTTGACCGGGTTCTCCGACTCGGCCGCCGCGATGGTCACCGTCTCCAGGCCGCCGTAGGCGAAGACCGAGGCGAGCAGGCCGATGATCAGGCCGTTGCCGCCGTTGGGCAGGAAGTCGCTCAGGTGGGAGGTGCCGGGGGAGTCGGTGCCGGGCAGGACACCGGCGATCGCCAGCACGCCCAGCACCAGGAACAGGGTGATCGCGCCGACCTTGAGCGCGGCGAACCAGAACTCGAACTCGCCGAAGTTCTTCACGGCGGCCAGGTTCGTCCCGCAGAACACCACCATGAACAGCGCCACCCACACCCACTCGGGCGTGCCCGGCAGCCAGCCGTGGACGATCGCCGCGGCGCCGATGCCCTCCAGGCCGACGGCGGTGCACAGCAGCACCCAGAACGCCCAGCCCGCGGTGAAGCCGGCCCAGGGCCCGATCGCCCGCTCGGCGTGCGCAGAGAAGGAACCCGACGACGGGTACGCGGCCGACATCTCGCCCAGCATCCGCATCACCAGCATCACGAGGAGGCCGGAGAGGGTGTAGGCGACGACGATCGAGGGCCCGGCGGCGGCGATGCCGGCCCCGGAGCCGACGAACAGCCCGGCGCCGATCACGCCGCCGAGGGCGATCATCGACAGGTGGCGCTGCTTGAGGCCGTGGGAGAGGGAGGCGTCGTCGTGCGACTCGGGCGGCGCCTTGGTGGTGGTGCTGTTGGACATGGGGCGGCTCGTCCAATGCGTGGGGGGCGGGGGCGGGGCAAAAACGCCCACAGTCTCCGGGGTGGCGCCCGTCGGCGACAGCGGTTGCCCACGATATGGACGCCGCCGATACGGAACGTGATCATCCGAATACGGGATTCCGCTTCCAGGTGATGCTCGGGTGACGCTCACCTCCCCGCCACGGTGACCGATATCACCCGCAACCACGTGTATGCCGCGTCTTTGTCGGGAGCCCACCAAGGCGCCGATCGACCCTTTGTCGAGCGCTGCTGGTGATCGGGTCCGGCACGCTGGGATAGCGTCGCGCTGTCCCGACATGTCCACACCACCCGCGGAGTCCCCATGAGCACCGCTGCCCTTCCCACCCGCTCCGGCCAGGTCCTCGCCGACCTCATCCCCTCCTCCCGGGTCCGGGATGTCGCGCTGGTCGCCGGCGGTGCCGTGCTCACCGGCGTCGCGGCCCAGATCGCGGTGCCCGTCCCCGGCTCCCCGGTCCCGGTGACCGGCCAGACCTTCGCCGCGCTGCTCGTCGGCACCTCCCTCGGCGCCGGGCGCGGCCTGCTCTCGCTCGCGCTGTACGCCCTGGTCGGCATGGCGGGCGTGCCGTGGTTCGCGGAGGGCGGCTCCGGCGTCGGCGCCCCGTCCCTCGGCTACGTCTTCGGCATGCTGCTCGCCGCCACCGTCGTGGGCGCCCTGGCCCGCCGCGGCGCCGACCGCTCGATGCTGCGCATGGCCGGCACCATGCTGCTCGGCGAGGCCGTCATCTACGCCGTCGGCGTCCCGTACCTGGCCCTCGCCGCCGACATGTCCCTCACCGCCGCGATCGCGGCCGGCCTGACGCCGTTCCTGATCGGCGACGCGCTGAAGGCGGCGCTGGCGATGGGCGTGCTGCCCACCGCCTGGAAGCTGGCCGACAAGAAGTAGACGGCCGCACGGACACCGAAAGGGGCCGGCCCGATCGCTTCCGCGACCGGGCCGGCCCCTTCTCGTGCGCCGATCCCGGCGGTCAGTCCTCGCCGGCGAGGGCCTCCCGCTCGGTGGCCTTCCGCACGGTGACCCTCTGCTTGACGAACGCGACGACGAGCACCAGCGCCGCGACGAGGAGCGACAGCAGCACGGTCGTACGCCCGTTGTGCTCCGTGTCGGTCAGCATGTAGCCGAGCACGAAGACGATCACGGCGGCGGCCGCCCAGGTCAGGTACGGGAACAGCCACATCCGCACCACCAGCTTCTCCGGCGCCTCGGCCTGGATGATCTTCCGCATCCGCAGCTGCGAGAAGCAGATCACCAGCCACACGAAGAGGGCCACGGCGCCGGAGGAGTTGACGAGGAAGAGGAAGACGGAGTCCGGGAACTCGTAGTTGAAGAACACGGCGACGAAACCGAACACCACGGACACGAGGATCGCCGTCCGCGGCACGCCCCGCGCGGTGGTCCGGGCGAACGCCCCCGGCGCGTCACCGCGCTGACCGAGCGAGAAGGCCATGCGGGAGGCCGTGTAGAGCCCGGAGTTCAGGCAGGACAGCACGGAGGTCAGCACGATGAAGTTCATGATCTGACCGGCGTTGGCGATCCCGAGGGAGTCCAGCGCGGCGACGTACGACCCCTTGTCGATGATCGACTGCGAGTCCCAGGGCAGCAGCGCGATCACGACGAAGATGGAGCCCAGGTAGAAGACGGCGATACGCCAGATGATGCTGTTGGTCGCCTTGGTGACGGCCCGCTGCGGGTCCTCGGACTCACCGGCGGCCAGGGCGGGGATCTCGCTGCCCATGAAGGAGAAGACGACGAGCAGTACACCGGTCAGGATCGCTCCCGCCCCGTTCGGCAGGAAACCGCCGTGCTCCGTCAGATTGGCCAGCCCCGCCTGCTCGCTGTCCACACCCGGCAGCAGCCCGAAGACGGCCAGTCCGCCGACGACGATGAACGCGGCGATCGCGACGACCTTGATCCCGGCGAACCAGAACTCGAACTCGCCGTAGGACCCCACCGAGGCGAGGTTGGTGGCGGTCAGCACGACCATCACGATCAGCGCCCACCCCCACTGCGGCACGGCGGGTATCCAGCCCTCCAGGATCTTCGCCCCGGCCGTCGCCTCCACGGCGAGCACGACGACCCAGAAGAACCAGTACAGCCAGCCGATGGAGAACCCGGCCCAGGGTCCGAGCGCCCGGTCGGCGTGCGCGGAGAAGGAACCCGAGGTCGGGTTGGCGGCGGACATCTCGCCGAGCATCCGCATCACCAGCACCACGAGCGTGCCGACGAGGGCGTACGACAGCAGGATGCCGGGGCCGGCGGTGGCGATGCCGGAGCTGGAGCCCACGAACAGTCCGGCCCCGATCACGCCACCGATCGCGATCATCGACAGGTGGCGGTTCTTGAGCCCGGCCTGGAGCCCGGACCCGGGTTCGCCGGGCTTCCCGGGGCCGTCCACGGCCTTGGTCAGAGTCGGCTGCGAAGTCATGGGGGGTGTTTTCCTTTGCGCCGGTCGTGCACTTCCTCGTACGAGCGGTGTACGAGCCGGACCAGTGAAACGGAGGTGAACGAATACAGGAACCTTTGATTTCGGATCGTTACTTGAGCTTTTCCTGAGGTTCCATAGTTTCACTCAGTGTTTTCACACCCCGTACCCGGCGCGGCCGCCTCACCGCCCCCGTGTCACACTCGACGCATGCGCGTGTATCTCGGCTCGGACCATGCGGGCTACGAACTCAAGAACCACCTCGTCGAATGGCTCAAGGCGGCGGGGCACGAGCCCGTCGACTGCGGCCCGCACATCTTCGACGCCCAGGACGACTACCCGCCCTTCTGCCTGCGCGCCGCAGAGCGCACGGCCGCCGACCAGGGCGCCCTCGGCATCGTGATCGGCGGCTCCGGCAACGGCGAGCAGATCGCGGCGAACAAGGTGAAGGGCGTGCGCGCGGCGCTGGCCTGGAGCGAGGAGACGGCGTCGCTGGGCCGCCAGCACAACAATGCCAACGTCGTGGCGGTCGGCGCCCGCATGCACACGCAGGAGGAGGCGACGAAGTTCGTCGAGACCTTCCTCGCCACCCCGTTCTCCGGCGACGAACGCCACGTCCGCCGCATCGACATGCTCACCTCCTACGAGACCACGGGCGACCTCCCACCCGTCCCCGCCCACCACCCGCAGCAGTAGCAGCCCACCGGCGCCCTCTCCCGGTGCGTGGGCACCGGGGGAGGGGCGGGCCGGGAACACCGAGGGCCGCCGACGGACGGCGACATCAGGACGGCGCAGGGCCGGGGCGGAACACCTCGCAGCGGCACGGGGCCGAAGTCCGGCAGAGCGGTGCGGGGCCGGCATCGGCCACGCGGTACGGCGCAGGCGTCCGTCTCGTGGCACGGGGCCGGCATCGGTGGCGCGGCGCGGGCCCGGCGTCCGTCGCGTGGCGTGGCGTGGGGCCCCGAAGTCCGGCAGAGCGGTGCGGGGCCGGCATCTGTCGGAGCGGTACGGAGCGGAATCGCCCAGGGGCGCAGGGGGCGGAGTCCCCGCCGGGTCCGGGGCGGGGCCCCGGGACGAGTCGAGCCTCTCGACCCACCGAGTCGGGTGGGCGGGTGGGCAAAGGAAACGAAAGGACACCCCCCGTGCCAGAGGGGCACACCATCCACCGGCTGGCCAAGGACTACGCCGCCGCCTTCACCGACGGCACGGCACCGCACGTCACCAGCCCCCAGGGCAAGTTCTCCGACGCCGCCGCCCTCCTCACCGGCACCCGGCTCACCCGTACCGAGGCCCACGGCAAGCACCTCTTCCTCGGCTTCGGCGCAGCCGACTGGGTCCACATCCACCTCGGCCTCTTCGGCAAGGTCACCTTCGGACTGGCCCCGGCCCCGCCCCCCACGGACACCGTCCGGCTCCGCCTGGCGAACGACACCGCCTACGTCGACCTCCGCGGCCCCACCACCTGCGCCCTGATCACGGACCCGGAGAAGCAGGCGATACACGACCGCCTCGGCCCCGATCCCCTGCGCCCGGACGCCGACCCGCAGGCGGCCTACCGCCGCGTCTCCCGCAGCCGCACCACCATCGCCGCCCTGCTCATGGACCAGAAGGTCATCGCCGGCGTCGGCAACGTCTACCGCGCCGAGGTCCTCTTCCGCCACGGCATCGACCCGTACCGCCCCGGCAAGTCCCTCACCCCCGCCGAGTGGGACGCGATCTGGCACGACCTCACCGCCCTCATGCGCGAGGGCGTGAAGAACAACCGCATCGACACCGTCCGCCCCGAGCACACCCCCGAGGCCATGGGCCGCCCGCCCCGCGTCGACGACCACGGCGGCGAGGTCTACGTCTACCGCCGCGCGAACCAGCCCTGCCACTTCTGCGGCGACCCGATCCGCACCGCGGACCTGGCCGCCCGCAACCTCTTCTGGTGCCCGACCTGCCAGCGTAAGCAGGACTAGGCGAACCGCGCCACGACCGTCACAAGACCGTCAGAACCCGTGCGGCAACCACGGCGCGACGTCCGACCCGAATCCCACCGACGCCTGAGCCAGCGCCCCGGGCCGCACCTCCCGCACCCGCCCGGCCGCGCCCAGCGACGCCAGGCTCACGCCCCCGAGATACGCCGCGCCCAACTCCCGTACCGACAGCAGCAGGTCCGCAGCGTCGGACGTACGCTCGCAGGACGCCCCCTTCGTGTCCCCGCTCAGCCGCCAACGCCCCGCGTTCCAGGGGCAGAACGCGTCCTCGACCTCGAACACGACGTCCACCGGCGCCTGGTACGTGCGCGCCGCGAGCGCCGCTCCCACGTCCACCAGCCGCACGTACAGCCCGTCCCGCAGCACCGGCCCGCACCGCCGCAGGTCCGACACCTGGTGCTGCCACGCCTCGTCGACCGGCCGCGCCCGCACCGCCAGCGTCGACGTCAGGTCGATGCCGAACAGGAAGCGCCACAGCGCCGCCTCGGTCGCCGGGTCCAGCCCGGCCAGGTCCTTGAGGACCACCGTGCCGCTGGGCCCCTCGTTCCGCCAGGCCGGCCGCACCTGGAACCGTGCGAACCCGGTCACCTCCCCGCCCCGCCGGGCGAGGACGCACTGCAGCGGCGACGCCCCCTCCCGCTCGCTCTCCGGGTCCAGCAGCCCGAGCCGCTCCCAGCCGGGCCGGCGGGCCAGCATGCCCGGCCGCTCCGGCACCAGCCGCGCGTAGACCGCCTCGCACGCGTCGAGCACGTCACCGGGCGCCGCGTACCGCAGCCGTACGTCATCCGTGCCGTCCGGCACCGACAACCGGACCCGGTCCGTGTCGATCTCCGCGTTGACCTGGAAGGTCGCGGCGCCGTACCCGAACCGGCCGTAGATCGCCGGTTCGGAGGCCGTCAGCACGGCCAGCGGCTCGCCCAGGGACCGTACGTCGTCCAGCTGCCGCCGCATCATCGACGTCAGCACGCCCCGGCGCCGGTGCGTGGCGGCCACGCCCACCATCGTGACGCCCGCCACGGGCACCACGGCACCGCCGGGCACCGTCATCCGGAAGCTGAACGACCCCGCCGTACCGACGCACTCGTCGCCGTCCCAGACGCCGAGCGAGCGGTCGGTCTCGGTCAGGGAGTTGAACAGTTCCAGTTCCTCGGCCGACTCCGGGACCCCGCCGAAGGCACGGATCAGTGTCCCGTACCACGTGTCCCACTCGCCGCGCCGCAGTGTCCGCAGGCCGGTCCGGGTCAGGTCGCCGCTGTCATCGCTCATGGGCCATGCGTACCAGGGGCGCGAAGGACGGGCGAGGGAATTTCCGCCAGGTTGCCGCGCGAGGGCCGTTCGTGAAGTTCACTGTGAGTCGGGCCCCGGACGGGGGACAAGCAGGACCTCCCGTGCCAAGTGCCCGGTCCGATGGATAGGGTCCCGAACTAATGGCAGCAGGACGACAGCGGCGCGCGGAAGCCGACACGTTCACGGCCCGGTGGAAGAAGCAGTGGCACCGGGCCCGCGTCGGCATGCGCAGATCCGCCGTCGACTACTTCCGCGGCGACGGCTCGGACTGGATCGCGCTGGCCGGACTGCTGCTGACGATCCCCGTCATCGCGGCCACCACGATGATGAACTCGGTGTGGTGCGCACCCTCCGCACTGGTCCTGCCCATCGTCGCGGGCGGCCTGCTGCTGCGCCCGGCGAGCCTGCTCGGCCTGTACGCGGCGGCGGCCACGGCACTGATCGTGGAGTCGGTGCAGCTCGGCCCGTACACCGAGGGCCCCTCGCGGGTCACCCCCGGCGTGGTCCTGGTCGTCGCGGCCTGCGGCTTCTTCGGGCTACTGGTCGCACAGTTCCGCAGCCGGGTCGGCGTGCCCTGGCGGCGCGGCGGCACCATGCTCTTCGACCTGCGCGAACGCATCCGGGTCCAGAGCAAGCTGCCGGGGCTGCCGCCGGGCTGGCACCGCGAGATGGCGCTGCGCCCGGCCGGCGGCCAGTCCTTCTCCGGCGACTTCGTGGTCGCGGCCCGCACGGGCGGCGGCCGGACGCTGGAGGTGGTCCTCACCGACGTCTCCGGCAAGGGCATGGACGCGGGCTCGCGCGCCCTGCTGCTGTCGGGCGCCTTCGGCGGACTGCTCGGCAGCCTGCCGCCGCACGCCTTCCTGCCCGCCGCCAACGGCTATCTGCTCCGCCAGGACTGGGACGAGGGCTTCGCCACCTCCATCCACCTCGTCCTGGACCTCGACTCCGGCGACTACGAGCTGTACTCGGCCGGACATCCGCCGGGCCTCCAGCTCAGCGCCGGCACCGGCCGCTGGGAGGAGAAGTCGGCCGAGGGGCCGCTGCTGGGCGTGTACGACGGTGCGCAGTTCGACTCCGTGAAGGGATCGCTGCGTCCCGGAGACGTGTTGATGCTGTTCACGGACGGACTGGTGGAGACCTCGGACCGGGACATCGCCGAGGGCATCGACCGCCTCACCGGCGAAGCCGACCGCTACGTCGCGGGCGGCTTCCACGGCGCCGCCTGGCACCTGATCGAAGCGGTGGCCAAGGACGTCAACGACGACCGGGCCCTGCTGCTGATCTGCCGGGAGGGCCCGACGGCCCAGACCGCCACGGCCCAGACCGCCACGGCCCAGTCCTCGACCGCCCAGACCGCCACGGCCCGGATCACGGCCACCGGCCCCTCCGCGACGGCGGACTGACACACTGGCCCGGTGTCCGACACCACACCCGCACCCACACCCGCACCCGCCACGCCGCCCACACCCCCCGCCCGGCTCTCCGTGGCCGAGGTGGAGGCCGTCGCCCGCGCCGCCCACGCCGGGCAGACCGACAAGGCGGGACGGCCCTACGCCGAGCACCTGTGGGCCGTCGCCGAGGGCGTCCGGCTGCGTGGCGGGGACGACGAGCAGATCGCGGCGGCCTGGCTGCACGACGCCGTCGAGGACGACGCGCTGTCCGAGGGCTGGCTGCGCGAGGCCGCGCTGAGCCGCCGTACCAAGGACATCGTCCTGGCCCTCACCAAACGGGCCGGGGAGCCGCCCGAGGCGTACGCGGCGCGCATCCTCGCCACGCCCGGCGCACCGCTGGTCAAGGAGGCGGACCTGGCACACAACGCCGACCCGGCACGGCTCGCGGCCCTCGACGCGGCCACGCGCACACGACTGACCGAGAAGTACACGCGGATGCGCGCACTCCTCGGTCTGCCGGACGGACGCTAGGACTCCAGAGCCCCAGAACCTCAGGGGACGGACGTCAGACGGACACCTTCTCGCCGGCCTCGCTGGACGCGCGCGCCGCGTCGGCACCCGTCTCGCGTCCCTCCCCCTTCCGCTCCCGCTTCTCACGGCCCCGGGCCGCCTCACCGGCGTCCCGCTTGAAGGCCCACTCCATCTTCGGTTCCACCACGCACCGCAGGACCCGCTGGACGGGCTTGGTGCACAGCAGAGTGATGAGGGTGGCTCCCAGGACGGTGATCCCGATCTCGCCCAGCGGGGTGTCCCACGCGGGATCGTGGAACCAGCCCGCGAAGGTGCCCTCCTTCACGACGAAGCCGTGCAGCAGGTAGCCGTAGATCGTGCCCGCGCCGAGCGCCGTGAACCACATGCGCCGGCCCGGCACCCAGGCGAAGAAGCAGGCGGTCAGTACGACCGAGCAGCCGAAGAGCGCGAGCGTCAGGACGGGCCCGGACCACCAGGGGGCGTCCGTGGACTGCACGGCGGCGTTGCGGTAGAACCAGCCGGTCTCCATGCGCGGCACCGACCACCAGGCGACGGCCACCGCCACAGCGGCCACCGGCACGGCCATGATCCGCGCCGAGCGGCGCCGGACCAGCTGGAAGTGCTCGGGGCGCAGCACCAGGCCCAGCACGAAGCACGGCAGGAACTGCAGCACCCGCTGCATGTTCAGGTCGTTGCCGATGCTGGGTGTCACGGAGGCCAGCGCCGCGATCACCAGGGCGATCGGCAGCGGCCAGCGGACCGTCTGCCAGATCGGGGTGGTCAGCCGCCAGATGAACAGCGCGCACAGGAACCACAGGAGGTACGTGGGGTCCAGCAGGCTGATGTCGTTGGACGGGTCCTCGCTGACGCGGCGGTGCAGCGCGTAGCCGATCTCGAAGACGAGGTAGGGGACGGCGACGCCGGTGATCAGGCGCTTCACGCGCTTGGGGCTCAGGTCGAAAGTTCGCGAGAAGTAGCCGGAGATGATGATGAACGCCGGCATGTGGAACGTGTACAGGGCCCGGTAGAGGGCCTCCACCGTCCGGTTCCCGTCCAGGAGCTGACCCCAGGCGTGGCCGACGCCGACCAGCACGATCGCCAGGTACTTGGCGTTGTCGAAGAACGCGTCGCGCTGTCGGCTCGGTTGTGTCTGCTGATCCGGTGGGGACGGCGTCTTCCGGTCGCCGTGCGGTCGCAGCGAGCTCGTCATGCAACCCCCCGCCGGAAAATCGGCGAGTTGTCACAGGACCTCGCTGCTCTGGTGGGGGACGAGGCAGCGTAGAACATCTGAGGCACCCTAGCGTTCTCCGTGGGATTCCGTAAAACCTTCGACGTCATTCCTGCATTCGGATCCCGAGTGCCTGGCGAGTACCCCGTAATTCGGGGAACTTGTCCCGGGCGGCGCCATGACCTCCGCCACAGCGCGGAAAGCCGCCGGGGACCTAAGGGGCGTCCAGAGCACCCCACTTGTCATGACACGTCATGACTAAACAGCGCATAAGACCGGAGGGTGACTTCCCTGGAATGTCCGCTTCAATGGGCCGGACGGGACCTCCGCGGGAGCCTGTGATCTCCCTGTGATGTGCCTGTCTGTGTGCTTCCCGAGGCAATTCGAAATATCTGCGAACGCGTTGTGTGGACATCGAAACGAAGCGGCCGGAATTCCCCGCACGGGTGTCCTGTCGAATTCATGTGCGGGATGGGATCGTGGGGTGGGTCCGCGTGTGCTGGGCACTGCCGGACCCCAGGAACCGGCCGACGATGCGTCACCTGCCGCATGACGGAGCCCGGTTGGTGGCACGATGGTCCTGGCGGGGGTGTGCGCGGCCGCACCTCCGGGCCGGGAGAGCGGACCGATCGAGGGTGTGATCAGTTGTGGCCATTTCACTGTCAGTGGTGCTGCTGTTGGCGATCATCCTGGTGGTGCTGCTGCGAGGAGGCTCCATCAAGGCGGGCCCGGCGATCGTCGCGGTCCTCTTCGGCTTCTTCCTGGCCTCGACGGGCATGGCCGACGACATCCAGCGGTTCCTGGACTCGATAGCGGACACGCTCAACTCGATCCAGTTCTGACCCGGAGCGTCCGGCGGGCCGACGGCCACCGCGGCCGGCGGCCCACGGCGGGCCGACGGCACAAAGGCCTCCGGCCCGATCCCCTGAAGGAACCGGGCCGGAGGCCTCTTGGAGCGGGCGACGGGAATCGAACCCGCGTAGCTAGTTTGGAAGACTAGGGCTCTACCATTGAGCTACGCCCGCACAGCGCGCGCCGCAGGTCGGTGACCGCGGCACTGGAGGCATCGTAGCGGGTCGCACCCCTGTCCCGCACACCCCTTCCGGTCCGCGCCGGAGTCCACGGGCACGTGCGCGGGCACCCGGGAAACCGCGCGTGCCCGGTGCCTGGCGGCATGTACCCTACGTGTCGCACCAGACGGGGTGTGGCGCAGCTTGGTAGCGCGTCCGCTTTGGGAGCGGAAGGCCGTGGGTTCAAATCCCGCCACCCCGACCACCGACCGATCACCGGGTGATCGCCTTTTGGGCGGTGTAGTCGCTGCCGTTACTATGCAAGCTGCACGCCCGTGTGTCTCAGAGTCTGAAGTCTCCGGGCGGCGAATCCGCCGGACGCCCCGCTGGCCCCGGCAGAACCCAAGAAGTCAGCCACCAAGGAGACCGAACCGTGAAGAGCGCCGTGGAGACCCTGAACCCGACCCGGGTTCGGCTCACTGTCGAGGTGCCCTTCGAGGAGCTCAAGGACAGCCTCGACGCGGCGTACAAGAAGATCAACCAGCAGGTCACGGTGAAGGGCTTCCGCAAGGGCAAGATCCCCGCCCGGGTCATCGACCAGCGGTTCGGTCGTGGCGCCGTCCTGGAGGAGGCCGTCAACGACGCGCTCCCGAAGTTCTACACCGACGCGGTCAACGAGGCCGACCTGAACCCGCTGGGTCAGCCCGAGGTCGACATCACCGAGCTGAAGGACGGCGAGACGCTGAACTTCACCGCCGAGGTCGACGTCCGCCCGACCGTCGAGATCCCGGACTACTCCGGCATCGAGGTCGAGGTCGACGCCGTCGAGGTCACCGACGAGGACGTGGAGAAGTCGGTCGAGCAGCTGCGCGAGCGCTTCGCCTCCACCTCCCCGGTCGAGCGTGCCGCCGAGGACGGCGACGTGATCACCATCGACCTGCAGGCCAAGGTCGACGGCGAGGTCCTCGAGGACGGCGTCGCCGACGGCGTCTCCTACACCATCGGCTCCGGTGAGCTGCTGGAGGGCATCGACGACGCCGTGAAGGGCCTGGAGGCCGGTGGCGAGGCCACCTTCACCTCCGAGCTCAAGGGCGGCTCGGCGGCCGGCAAGGAGGCCGAGGTCACCGTCAAGGTCACCCAGGTCGCCGCGCGCGAGCTGCCCGAGCTGGACGACGACTTCGCGCAGCTCGCGTCGGAGTTCGACACCCTGGAGGAGCTGCGCGCCGACAGCCGCAAGCGCCTCGCCAACATGAAGCAGTACGACCAGGCCACGCAGGCCCAGGAGCGCGTCCTGGACAAGCTGCTCGAGCTGGTCGAGGTCCCGGTCCCCGAGAAGCTCCTCGAGGACGAGATCAACACCCGTAAGCACAACCTCGAGCACCACCAGCTCGGCCAGATGGGCCTCGACCTCGAGAAGTACCTCGAGCTCCAGGGCAAGACCGCCGAGGAGTTCGACACCGAGACCCGCGAGGCCGCGGTCAAGGGCATCAAGACCCAGTTCGTCCTCGACGAGCTGGTCAAGCAGGAGAAGCTCAACGTCAGCCAGGAGGAGCTCACCGAGCACCTCATGCGCCGCGCCTCCTCCTCCGGCATGTCCCCCGACCAGTTCGCCCAGGCCGTCGTCGAGCAGGGCCAGGTCCCGCTCCTCGTCGGCGAGGTCGCCCGCGGCAAGGCCCTGGCCGTCGTGGTCGAGAAGGCCACGGTCAAGGACACCAACGGCGAGGTCGTCGACCTGGACGACGAGGAGGAGGCGGAGGAGGCCCCCGAGGCCGCCGCCGAGTCCACCGAGTCCGACACCGACAAGGCTGACGACAAGGCCGAGGAGAAGACCGAGGGCTGATCCCCCTCGCGCCTCCGCAGACGGACGTGGAAGGGCCCCGGACGACCAACGCCGGGGCCCTTTCGTGTACGACTGGACAGCCCCGCCAGGGGCGCGGGGAACTGCGCGAGCAACCACGACGGGCCCGCACCTGGCGGTGACCGGCTCTGCCACGGCGCTACGCCCCCGGCGAACACTCGCGGAACCGGGATGGCGCCGCAGGCCCTGCGCGTTAGGGTCCATGAATACGAGGGCAGGGGAGTCCCCGAAAGCGGCTCCAGCCCCGCAGGGAAACGTGAGACGGCCCGGCGCCGTCGTAAGACGAGCAGGTGGATTACGTGACGAATCTGATGCCCTCCGCCGCCGGCGAGCCCTCCATCGGTGGTGGCCTCGGCGACCAGGTCTACAACCGGCTGCTCGGCGAGCGGATCATCTTCCTCGGCCAGCCGGTCGACGACGACATTGCCAACAAGATCACCGCACAGCTGCTGCTCCTTGCCGCCGACCCGGACAAGGACATCTTCCTGTACATCAACAGCCCGGGCGGTTCGATCACGGCGGGCATGGCGATCTACGACACCATGCAGTTCATCAAGAACGACGTGGTGACGATCGCCATGGGTCTCGCGGCCTCCATGGGGCAGTTCCTGCTCAGCGCGGGCACCCCGGGCAAGCGCTTCGCGCTGCCGAACGCCGAGATCCTGATCCACCAGCCCTCGGCCGGCCTGGCCGGCTCGGCCTCGGACATCAAGATCCACGCCGAGCGGCTGCTGCACACCAAGAAGCGCATGGCCGAGCTCACCTCGCAGCACACCGGCCAGACGGTCGAGCAGATCACCCGCGACTCGGACCGCGACCGCTGGTTCGACGCCTTCGAGGCCAAGGAGTACGGCCTCATCGACGACGTCATCCCCACGGCCGCCGGTATGCCGGGCGGCGGCGGCACCGGGGCCTGAGCCCTCCGCGGGCCCCAGCGGGCCCCAGGAGCGCGCCCCAGCCCGCCCCCAGCCGACGCCTCAGCCCCTTCCCAGGAGACACAGTGAACGACTTCCCCGGCAGCGGCCTGTACGACCGCACGCGCGCCGAGTACACCGGCCCGACCGCCGAGTCCCGCTACGTGATCCCGCGCTTCGTCGAGCGCACCTCGCAGGGCGTGCGCGAGTACGACCCGTACGCGAAGCTCTTCGAGGAGCGCGTGATCTTCCTCGGCGTCCAGATCGACGACGCCTCCGCCAACGACGTCATGGCGCAGCTGCTGTGCCTGGAGTCGATGGACCCCGACCGGGACATCTCGGTCTACATCAACAGCCCCGGCGGCTCCTTCACGGCGCTCACGGCGATCTACGACACGATGCAGTACGTGAAGCCGGACATCCAGACGGTCTGCATGGGGCAGGCCGCCTCCGCCGCCGCCGTCCTGCTGGCCGCCGGTACGCCGGGCAAGCGCATGGCGCTGCCGAACGCCCGCGTCCTGATCCACCAGCCGTACAGCGAGACCGGCCGCGGCCAGGTCTCCGACCTGGAGATCGCCGCCAACGAGATCCTGCGGATGCGCTCGCAGCTGGAGGAGATGCTGGCCAAGCACTCCACCACGCCGGTCGAGAAGATCCGCGAGGACATCGAGCGCGACAAGATCCTCACGGCCGAGGACTCGCTGAGCTACGGCCTGATCGACCAGATCATCACCACCCGGAAGATGGACAACTCCTCCCTCCGCTGAGGCGGGAGGCTGTATCGTCTGCCGCTCCTTGGCACGGTTTGACGCGGTTCACGTCAAAGGGAACCGTGCCAAGGGGGGCCCGGACGGGGGGCCCGGCAAGGTACCGTCGGACATAAGGCAGCACCAGGAGTCCGCCGGCCGTTGACGTCACGTCGGCGGCCAGGCGTCTCCCAGGCGAAGGGGAAGCACACCGTGGCACGCATCGGTGACGGCGGCGATCTGCTCAAGTGCTCGTTCTGCGGCAAGAGCCAGAAGCAGGTCAAGAAGCTCATCGCAGGGCCCGGTGTGTACATCTGCGACGAGTGCATCGACCTCTGCAACGAGATCATCGAGGAAGAGCTGGCGGAGACCAGCGAGGTCCGCTGGGAGGAGCTCCCGAAGCCCCGCGAGATCTACGAGTTCCTCGAGGGCTACGTGGTCGGCCAGGAAGCCGCCAAGAAGGCCCTGTCCGTCGCGGTGTACAACCACTACAAGCGGGTCCAGGCCGGCGAGAACGGCGGCGCCCAAGGCCGCGACGACGCCATCGAGTTGGCGAAGTCCAACATCCTCCTGCTGGGCCCCACGGGCTCCGGCAAGACCCTCCTCGCCCAGACCCTCGCCCGCATGCTCAACGTGCCCTTCGCGATCGCCGACGCCACGGCGCTCACCGAGGCGGGTTACGTCGGCGAGGACGTCGAGAACATCCTGCTCAAGCTGATCCAGGCCGCCGACTACGACGTCAAGAAGGCCGAGACCGGGATCATCTACATCGACGAGATCGACAAGGTCGCGCGCAAGAGCGAGAACCCGTCGATCACGCGTGACGTCAGCGGCGAGGGCGTCCAGCAGGCCCTGCTGAAGATCCTGGAGGGCACCACCGCCTCGGTCCCGCCCCAGGGCGGCCGCAAGCACCCGCACCAGGAGTTCATCCAGATCGACACGACGAACGTCCTGTTCATCGTGGGCGGCGCCTTCGCGGGCCTGGAGAAGATCATCGAGGGCCGGGCCGGCGCCAAGGGCATCGGCTTCGGCGCGCAGATCCGCTCCAAGCGGGAGACCGAGTCCAAGGACCAGTTCGAGCAGGTCATGCCGGAGGACCTGGTCAAGTTCGGGATGATCCCCGAGTTCATCGGCCGCCTCCCGGTCATCACCTCGGTCCACAACCTCGACCGCGAGGCGCTCCTCCAGATCCTCGTCGAGCCGCGCAACGCCCTCGTCAAGCAGTACGAGCGCCTCTTCGAACTCGACGGCGTGGAGCTGGACTTCGAGCGCGAGGCCTTGGAGGCCATCGCCGACCAGGCCATCCTCCGCCAGACCGGCGCGCGTGGCCTGCGGGCCATCATGGAGGAGGTCCTCCAGGGCGTGATGTACGAGGTCCCGTCCCGCAAGGACGTCGCCCGCGTCGTCATCACGGCGGACGTGGTCCTCTCCAACGTCAACCCGACGCTCATTCCGCGGGATTCGCGGGGGCGGGGTTCGGGGGAGCAGAAGACGGCGTAGCCGACAGTCATGCGGAAGGGGCCCGGTCGACCGACCGGGCCCCTTCCGCAGTCCGCGCCTCGTGTCAGAGCTTGACGCGGACTTCCTTGCGGAGCTTGGCGGTGATGTCGGCCGCCTCAGCCGGGTCGGGCTTCTTGCCGGCCGCGATGTCCAGGATGCTCATAGGCATGGCGAAGCCGAGCGTGCTGTGGTCGCCCCAGACGCAGTACGTCACGGTCATCGACTTCGGCTCGTTGGGACCGCCGTCCGAGTTGTCGACCTTGGCCTCCTGGCACTTGAGGATGGCACCGTCGAGGGACTCGGGCTTGTACTCCTTCGGGTCGCCCTGCAGCGTGACGTCCTCGTCACTGCCGCCCTCCTGGCTCTGCTTCTTCATGTTGGCGAAAAACGCGTCGACGGCCTTCTCCGGGTCGTCGATCGTGCCGTACACGCCGCCGAACATGAGCTGCTTGCTGGCGAGCGGGTTCTCCTCGTTCTTCGCCGTGTAGGAGGCACTCACGTCCTTGGGGTCCTTGACCCCCCACGATTCGGCGTCCTTCAGGTCGGCAGCGTCCATGGAGCCGCTGTCGCCCTCGCTCTTCTCGTACTCCCCGAGCACCGTCGCCGGAGTCGTCAGCTTGTGCGGCCCGTCGTCCGCGATGTCCGCGCCGCCGCCACCGCCCCCGCCGAACACGAAGTACGCCCCCACGCCGATCGCCGCCACGACGGCGACCGCGCCGATGATCAGGCCCGTCTTCTTCTTGCCGCCGCCCGGCGCCGGGGGCTGGGGCATGCCGTACGGCTGCTGCTGGCCGTAGGGCGGCTGCTGGCCGTACGGGGCCTGCTGGCCGTACGGCGGCTGCTGCGGCGGGACGCCGCCCTGCTGGGGCTGCTGAGGGTAGCCGTAGCCCGGCTGCGGGGGAGGCGTCTGCTGGGGGTAGCCATAGCCGGGCTGGGGGGCCTGCGGCGGCTGCTGGCCGTACGGTCCCGGCTGGCCGTACGGCCCGGGCTGCTGGGGCTGCCCGCCGTACGGGCCCGGCTGGTTGTGACTCATTTCTGGGTTCCCCTCCAGATGCTTACGTGGTGCTGACATCCTGACGCAGGCATGGCGTGCGCAGGTCACCGGGGGCCACACCGTTACAGAGGAAACGCGTTTCGGGACACGGTCGTGACGCCCGTAAACTGACCCCCGTGACCGAGAACTCTCAGCAGCCGCAGCCCGCACCCACCACCGAACTGCCGACCCAGTACACGCCGGCCGAGGTAGAGGGGAAGCTGTACGAGCGCTGGGTAGAACGGGGTTACTTCGAGGCCGACGCGGACAGCGACAAGCCGCCGTACACCGTCGTCATCCCGCCGCCGAACGTCACGGGCAGCCTGCACCTCGGGCACGCCTTCGAGCACACGCTCATCGACGCCCTGACCCGCCGCAAGCGCATGCAGGGCTTCGAGACGCTGTGGCAGCCCGGCATGGACCACGCCGGCATCGCCACGCAGAACGTCGTCGAGCGGGAACTGGCCAAGGAGGGCAAGTCCCGGCACGACCTCGGCCGGGAGGCGTTCGTCGAGCGCGTCTGGCAGTGGAAGGGCGAGTCCGGCGGCCAGATCAGCGGCCAGATGCGCCGCCTCGGTGACGGTGTCGCCTGGTCGCGTGAGCGCTTCACCATGGACGAGGGCCTCTCCCAGGCCGTCCAGACCATCTTCAAGCGGCTCTACGACGACGAGCTGATCTACCGCGCCGAGCGCATCATCAACTGGTGCCCCCGCTGCCTGACGGCCATCTCGGACATCGAGGTCGAGTACCAGGACGACGACGGCGAGCTGGTCTCCATGAAGTACGGGGACGGGGACGAGACGATCGTCGTCGCCACCACGCGTGCCGAGACGATGCTCGGTGACACCGCCGTCGCCGTCCACCCGGAGGACGAGCGGTACAAGCACCTCGTCGGCAAGCTCATCAAGCTGCCGCTGACCGACCGCTCCATCCCCGTCGTCGCCGACGAGCACGTCGACCCGGAGTTCGGCACCGGCGCCGTCAAGGTGACGCCCGCCCACGACCCGAACGACTTCGAGATCGGCCAGCGCCACGACCTGCCCGCCATCGCCGTGATGGACGAGCACGCGATCATCACCGCCCACGGTCCCTTCCAGGGCCTGGACCGCCTGGAGGCCCGTTCCGCCATCGTCGCCGCGCTGCGCGCCGAGGGCCGGATCGTCGCCGAGAAGCGGCCCTACGTCCACTCCGTCGGCCACTGCTCGCGCTGCAAGACCACCATCGAGCCGCGCCTGTCCATGCAGTGGTGGGTCAAGGTCGGCCCGCTCGCCAAGGCGGCCGGTGACGCCGTCCGCGACGGCAAGGTCAAGATCCACCCGCAGGATATGGAGAAGCGGTACTTCGACTGGGTCGACAACCTCCACGACTGGTGCATCTCGCGCCAGCTGTGGTGGGGTCACCGCATCCCGGTCTGGTACGGCCCGGAGGGTGAGGTCGTCTGCGTCGGGCCCGACGAGGAACCGCCGACCGGTGAGGGCTGGTACCAGGACTCCGACGTCCTGGACACCTGGTTCTCGTCCGGCCTGTGGCCGTTCTCCACGCTGGGCTGGCCCGAGCAGACCGACTCGCTCGCGAAGTTCTACCCGAACTCCGTCCTGGTCACCGGCTACGACATCCTCTTCTTCTGGGTCGCCCGGATGATGATGTTCGGCCTCTACGCGATGGACGGCACCCCGCCGTTCCACACCATCGCCCTGCACGGCATGGTCCGTGACCAGAACGGCAAGAAGATGTCCAAGTCCTTCGGGAACGTGGTCAACCCGCTGGACTGGATGGACAAGTACGGCTCCGACGCGCTCCGGTTCACGCTCGCGCGCGGCGCCAACCCGGGCGTCGACGTCCCGATCGGCGAGGACTGGGTCCAGGGCTCCCGGAACTTCGCCAACAAGATCTGGAACGCCACTCGCTTCGCGCTGATGAACGGCGCGACGGTCGAGGGCCCGCTGCCGGACGCGTCGAAGATGTCCTCGACCGACCGCTGGATCCTGTCCCGGCTCAACTCGGTCGTCGCCGAGGTCGACGCGTACTACGAGGACTACCAGTTCGCGAAGCTGTCCGACGCCCTGTTCCACTTCGCCTGGGACGAGGTCTTCGACTGGTACGTCGAGCTGTCCAAGACCACCTTCCAGGCGGGCGGCGAGGCCGCCGAGGTCTCCAAGCGGGTCCTCGGTGAGGTCCTGGACGTCACGCTGCGCCTCCTCCACCCGGTCGTCCCCTTCGTCACCGAGACGCTGTGGACGACGCTCACGGGTGGTGAGTCGGTCGTCATCGCCGAGTGGCCGTCGGACTCCGGCTTCCGGGACGCCGACGCCGAGCGGGAGATCGAGACGCTCCAGTCCGTCATCACCGAGGTCCGCCGCTTCCGCGCCGACCAGGGGCTCCAGCCCGGCCAGCGGGTGCCGGCCCGGCTGACCCTGGCGGGCAGCGCGCTCGCGGCGCACGAGGCGGCCGTCCGGCAGCTGCTGCGGCTCCAGCCGGAGGGCGACGCCTTCACGGCGACGGCGACGCTGCCGGTGGCGGGCGTGGAGGTCGCCCTCGACCTCTCCGGTGTCATCGACTTCGCCGCGGAGCGCAAGCGGCTGGCGAAGGACCTTGCCGCCGCCGAGAAGGAGAAGGCCCAGGCGAACGCCAAGCTCGGCAACGAGGCGTTCCTCGCGAAGGCGCCGGACCACGTCGTGGACAAGATCCGCGGCCGCCTCGCCAAGGCGGACGAGGACATCGCCCGCATCCAGACCCAGCTGGAGAAGCTGCCGGAGGCGTAGCCCGCCGGTACGTGAATGAAGGCTCCCGGTGCCTTTGCAGGCGCCGGGAGCCTTCACGTCCCTTCAGGGGCGCGGGGAACTGCGCGACCAGCCACAACGCGCGTGCACTCGCCCCGGAACATCAGCCACCCCACTCCCTGGGCGCCCCGTCGGCCGACCTCCGTAGACTGGTCCCCGTGAGCGACATCCCCGGCCAGAACGACCAGCCCGACCCCTCCGACCCCGCCAGCGACTTCGACGAGATCATCGCGGCGGAGACCACCCGCGACCCCGACCTCGCCGTCATCGAGGCCGGCAGCCGCACCCTGCGCACCCAGGGCGGTCCGCCGGAGGCCGACGTGCCGACGCGCCCCGCGGATCCCGAGGTGGACGCCGCCCTGCGCGAGGTCGAGGCGGAGCTCGCCACCCGCTGGGGCGAGACCAAGCTGGAGCCGTCCGTCACCCGCATCGCCGCGCTGATGGACGTGCTGGGGGAGCCGCAGCGGTCGTACCCCTCCATCCACATCACGGGGACGAACGGCAAGACCTCCACCGCCCGCATGATCGAGGCCCTGCTCGGCGCCTTCGAGCTGCGCACCGGCCGGTACACCTCGCCGCACGTGCAGTCGATCACCGAGCGGATCAGCCTGGACGGCGCCGCGATCTCCGCCGAGCGGTTCATCGAGACGTACCAGGACGTCAAGCCGTACGTCGAGATGGTCGACGCGCAGCAGGAGTACCGGCTGTCGTTCTTCGAGGTGCTGACCGGCATGGCGTACGCGGCCTTCGCCGACGCGCCCGTGGACGTGGCCGTCGTCGAGGTCGGGATGGGCGGCTCCTGGGACGCGACCAACGTCATCGACGGGGACGTCGCCGTCGTCACCCCCATCGACCTGGACCACACCGACCGGCTCGGCGAGACGCCCGGTGAGATCGCGACCGAGAAGGCCGGGATCGTCAAGCAGGACGCCACCGTGATCCTGGCCCAGCAGCCGGTGGACGCCGCGCAGGTCATGCTGAAGAAGGCCGTGGACGTCAACGCGACCGTCGCGCGCGAGGGGCTGGAGTTCGGGGTCGTCGCCCGGCAGGTCGCCGTCGGCGGACAGCTGGTGACGCTGCGCGGGCTGGGCGGCGAGTACGACGAGGTGTACCTGCCGCTGCACGGCGCCCACCAGGCGCACAACGCGGCCGTCGCGCTCGCCGCCGTCGAGGCGTTCTTCGGCGTCGGCTCGCAGCGCCCCGAGCCGCTGGACATCGACACCGTGCGCAAGGCCTTCGCCGCCGTCGCCTCGCCGGGACGGATGGAGGTGGTCCGGCGTTCGCCGACCGTGGTGCTGGACGCCGCGCACAATCCGGCCGGCGCCCGGGTGACCGCCGAGGCGGTGGGGGAGGCGTTCCAGTTCAGCCGGCTCATCGGCGTGGTCGGCGCGAGCGGCGACAAGAACGTGCGGGGGCTGCTGGAGGCGTTCGAGCCGGTCTTCGCCGAGGTCGTCGTCACCCAGAACTCCAGCCACCGCGCGATGGACGCCGACGAACTGGCCGGGATCGCCGTCGAGGTCTTCGGCGAGGACCGCGTCCAGGTCGAGCCGCGGCTGCCGGACGCCCTGGAGGCCGCGATCACGCTGGCCGAGGAGGAGGGCGAGTTCGCGGGCGGCGGTGTGCTCGTCACCGGTTCCGTCATCACCGTCGGCGAGGCCCGGCTGCTGCTGGGGAAGGGCTGAGGATTCCACGTGCGTACGCTCTGTGCTTCGACCTTGATCGGCGAGTTCTTCGTCATCGGCTTCGCCGGACTGGTCGCCATGAAGGACCCCGACCTGTCCATGGGGACGGTGTGGACGGTCAGCGGCATCGCGATGTTCCTGTGCGTGGCGCTGTGCGGCGCGGTGACCCGGCCGGGCGGCGTCGCCTTCGGCTGGGCCCTGCAGATCGCGCTGATCGCGTCCGGTTTCGTGGTGCCGACCATGTTCTTCCTGGGCGCGGTCTTCGCCGCCCTGTGGTGGGCGTCCGTGCACTACGGGCGGAAGATCGACGAGGCGAAGGCGAGGTTCGCGGCGCAGGAGGCGTAGCGGGGCGCTGTCGGTGCCGGGGCAGCGGCGCTTTCGGGAGCGGTCCGGGTGCCAGTCGCGGTGACCGACCCGGTAGCCTCAGGCCATTCGATTTTCTGGCCTGCAAGGAGCCGCACATCATGACCCAGCGCACGCTCGTCCTCCTGAAGCCGGACGCCGTCCGCCGCTCACTGGTCGGCGAGATCATCAGCCGTATCGAGCGCAAGGCCGGCTGGCAGATCACCGCGTTGGAGCAGCGGTCCCTGGACCGTGCCATTCTCGAACAGCACTACGCCGAGCACGTCGGTCGGCCCTTCTACGAGCCGCTGGTCGAGTTCATGGCGTCCGGCCCGGTCGTCGCCATGGTCGTCGAGGGCGAGCGGGTCATCGAGGGCGTGCGCGCGCTGGCCGGCCCGACCGACCCGATCGCCGCCGCCCCCGGCTCCATCCGCGGGGACTTCGGCGTCATCGTCCGGGAGAACCTGATCCACGCCTCCGACTCCGAGGAGTCCGCCGAGCGCGAGCTGAAGATCTTCTTCCCCGGCCGGGCCTGAGCCTTCCCGGCTCTCGTCGGACACGCCGAGCACAACTTTTTTCTGACGCGACGTCAGCCGGACAGGCCCGCCGCGGACCAGGGCGGTCGCGTAAAAGCGACCGCCCTGTGGCATATGCGCGCCTGTTCGGGGGAACGGATGCCTCCGTTGGCCCGTCTCCACAAGCGAGGCGATGCGCCATCTGCTGACAATGGCGAAGACCCTCGCGCAGTGTTCGCGAAAGCGCGTCTACGATGGAAGCCTCCACGCGTCACTGCACCCACTTCGCCTACCTGAAAAGCCCTCAAAAGCTCCTGGGAAGGCCAGTCGAATCCTGATGGGGAACTCAATGTCGTTCATCGGCCGTGACATGGCTGTCGACCTCGGGACCGCCAACACGCTGGTGTACGTCAGGGGTCGCGGGATCGTACTCAACGAGCCGTCCGTCGTCGCGATCAACACCAACACCGGTGGCATCCTCGCGGTCGGCGCCGAAGCGAAGAAGATGATCGGGCGCACGCCCGGCAACATCGTTGCCGTGCGCCCGCTGAAGGACGGCGTCATCGCCGACTTCGAGATCACCGAGCGGATGCTCCGCTACTTCATCCTGAAGATCCACAAGCGGCGGTATCTGGCTCGTCCGCGGGTCGTCGTCTGTGTGCCCTCGGGCATCACCGGCGTCGAGCGCCGCGCCGTCATCGAGGCGTCGTCCCAGGCCGGCGCCCGTCAGGTGCACATCATCGAGGAGCCCATGGCCGCGGCCATCGGTTCCGGCCTGCCGGTCCACGAGGCCACGGGCAACATGGTGGTCGACATCGGCGGCGGCACCACGGAGGTCGCGGTCATCTCGCTCGGCGGCATCGTCACCGCCCAGTCCATCCGCGTCGCGGGTGACGAGCTGGACAACGCGATCATCCAGCACGTGAAGAAGGAGTACAGCCTTCTCCTGGGTGAGCGCACGGCCGAGCAGATCAAGATCACGATCGGTTCGGCGTACGACCTCGACTCCGACGAGCACACCGAAATCCGCGGCCGGGACCTCGTCTCCGGCCTGCCCAAGACCGTCGTCATCTCCGCCGCCGAAGTGCGCAAGGCGATCGAGGAGCCGGTCAACGCGATCGTCGACGCCGTCAAGACGACCCTCGACAAGTGTCCGCCGGAGCTGTCCGGCGACATCATGGACCGGGGCATCGTCCTGACCGGCGGCGGCGCGCTGCTGCGCGGGCTCGACGAGCGGCTGCGCCGGGAGACCGGGATGCCGATCCACATCGCCGAGGACCCGCTGGACAGCGTGGCGCTCGGCTCCGGCAAGTGCGTCGAGGAGTTCGAGGCGCTCCAGCAGGTGCTGGACGCCTCGCCCCGCAGATGACGTAACACTTCGGTTCCGCCGTACGAGACGATCTCCTCTCGTGCGGCGGATCGTTGATATAGAGGCTTGGTACCGCGCGTTTCGCACCGCGGGTACCGAATCCCCTGAATTCCTGAACACCGCCACGTAATTGTCGAATTCGACGAGGAAGGCACGGCCGCCGCACGTGAGGGACACGAAAGAGAGCCGGCTGCTTCTGGTGCTGCTGATCGCCATCGCGTTCGCGCTGATCACGGTGGACATCCGCGGCGGGGAGGACTCACCGGTCGACGGTGCCCGGCAGGCCGCGGCCGGCGTCTTCGGTCCGATCGAGAACGGGGTGTCGTCCGCGGTCGACCCGATCGGCAACGCGATCTCCGCCGTCCGCGACTCCGGCGACCGCCACGACCGGCTCGCCGCACTGGAGACGGAGAACGCGGCCCTGAAGGCGAAGCTCGGCAGCGACGAGCGCGGCCGCAGCCGCCTGAAGCAGTTCGACAAGATGCTCGGGCTGGCCGGCGCCGGCCAGTACGGCATCAAGGGCGCCCAGGTCATCGCCATAGGAGCCGCGCAGGGCTTCTCCTGGACCATCACCATCGACGCCGGCGCCAACGATGGCATCGAGCGCGACATGACGGTCCTCAACGGCGACGGCCTCGTCGGCCGCGTCACCACCGTCGGCCCGAACACCGCCACGGTGCTGCTCGCCAACGACCCCGACTTCACCGTGGGCACCCGGATGGAGGGCAGCGACGAACTCGGCTTCGCCTCCGGCCAGGGCGGCCGCCCCCTGCGCGTCGAGCTGCTCAACGGCAAGGCCCAGGTCAAGAAGGGCGACCGCCTGGTCACCTTCGGCTCCCAGGCCGACAAGCCGTTCGTCCCCGGCGTGCCCGTCGGCACCGTCTCCCGCGTCGACCCCTCCGGCGGCGACCTGACCCGCACGCTCGAGGTCACGCCGTTCGTCAGCTTCACCAAGCTCGACATCGTCGGCGTCGTCGTCCAGGGCCCGCAGAAGGACCCGCGCGACACGGTGCTCCCGGAGAAGGAGCAGCCCAAGCCCACGCCGACCGTCACGGTGACCGTGACCCCCGGAGCCGACCCCGACGGCCAGACCCAGGACGGCGGCCAGACCCAGGACGGTCAGGCCCAGGACGGTCAGGCCGAGGACGGCGGGACCGGGCAGAACCAGCAGTCCGAGCAGAACGAGCAGTAGGAGCTTTCACCCCATGCGCGTCAACCGGATCCTGCTCTCCGCCTCCCTCGTCGTCGTCGCCCTGGTCATCCAGGTGAGCGTCCTCGCCCGCCTCCACCTGCCCGGCGCCGTCCCCGACCTGCTGCTGCTCACCGTCCTCGGCCTCGCCCTGGTCTACGGCCACGTCGGCGGCGCCCTCGTCGGCTTCGGCGCCGGACTCCTCGCCGACCTCGCCCCGCCCGCCGACCACGCCGCCGGCCGCTACGCCCTGGTGCTCTGCGTCATCGGCTACCTCGCCGGACTCGCCAAACCGGAGAACGGCAGGCTCAGGTCGGCCACCGGCCCCATGGCCGTCGTGGTCGTCGCCGCCCTCGGCACCACCCTGCTCTACGCCGGCGTCGGCGCCCTCGTCGGCGACACCGCCGCCCGACATGTCGGCCTGCCCGGCCTGCTGTTCACGGCCGCCCTCTACGACCTGCTGCTCGCGCCCTTCGTCGTCCCCGGCATCATGGCGCTGGCCAGACGCGCGGAGAACGACCCGCTCGCCGACACCAACGCCGCCGGCCAGAAACCCGACATCTCCACCGGCTGGCTCTCCGGCGGCACCGGCCTGCGCATCGGCGGCCAGCGCAACGGACTGCGGGTGAAGGCGGCGCGGGCACGGGTGGCCCGGGCCGGACGCATCAAGGGGGTCAAGCGGCTGTGACCACGCGGCAGCACACAAGGAGCACGCACTTCACCAGGGGGAGGCAGCCGCGGTGACCAACATCCCCGAGACCGGCCGCAGCACACGCGTCCAGACCCGGCTCGTCGTCATCCAGGTCCTCGTCCTCTCCCTCCTCGCCACCCTCGGCGGCCGGCTCTGGTACCTCCAGATCCGCCAGGGCGACGAGTACGCCGCGGAGGCGTCCGGCAACCACGTCCAGCAGGTCGTCCAACCCGCACCCCGCGGCTCGATCCTGGACGCCCGCGGCGTCGCCCTCGCCGACAACGAGGCACGCCTGGTCGTCTCCGCCTCCCGCACCGACCTGCTGAAGATGAAGGACGACGGCAAGGCCGTCCTCACCAAGCTCGCCGGCGTCCTCGGCATGGAGCCGCGGGAAGTCATGGACAAGGTCCGGCTCTGCGACGCCGAGACCCCCCAGCCCTGCTGGAACGGCTCGCCCTACCAGCCGATCCCCGTCACCGACGAGGCCACCCCCAAGCAGGCCCTCCAGATCCGCGAGCGCGCCGAGGACTTCCCCGGCATCACCGCCGAACCCATGGCCGTACGCCGCTATGCCGCCCCCGGCAAGGCCAACACCGGCCAGGTCCTCGGCTACCTCTCCCCGGTCACCGACGAGGAGATCAAGAAGGCCGAGGACACCGACTCGCCGTTCCTGCGCTCCGACCAGGTCGGCCGCTCCGGCCTGGAGCGCCAGTACGACAAGGCGCTGCGCGGCAAGGCCGGCGTCACCCGCTACGAGGTCGACAACCTCGGCCGCGTCATCGGAGAGGCCGAGTCCGACCCCGGCGTGCCCGGCTCCAACCTCGTCACCAGCCTCGACGCCCGCGTCCAGCGGGTCGCCGAGTACGAGCTGAACGAGGCGATGAAGGAAGCCCGCAAGGTCTACGACGACAACACCGGCGAGAACTACAAGGCCGACGCCGGCGCCGTCGTCGTGATGGAGGCCAAGACCGGCCGCATCGTCGCCATGGCCTCCAACCCGACGTACGACCCCAACGCCTGGGTCGGCGGCATCTCCGCCAAGGACTACAAGAGGCTCACCGGCAAGGAATCCAACTACCCGCTCCTCAACCGGGCCACCCAGGGCCAGGCGGCGCCCGGCTCCATCTTCAAGGTGATCTCGACCGCCGCCGCCGTCAAGGCCGGCTACGACTTCAACGGCAGCTACAACTGCTCCAGCTCCTACTCCGTCGGCGGCCAGGTCTTCAAGAACTACGAGTCCGCCAGCTACGGCTCGATCGACCTCGGCCGCGCCCTGGAACTCTCCTGCGACACCGTCTACTACCGCCTCGCCCACCAGGAGTGGAAGAGGGACGGCGGCAACAACCCCAAGAACCCCAACGACTACTTCTACAAGGCCGCCCACGAGTTCGGCCTCGGCAAGAAGACCGGCATCGACCTCCCCAACGAGGTCAGCGGCCGCGTCCCCGACCGCCAGTGGAAGCAGGACTACTGGGAGGCCAACAAGGACGCCTGGTGCAAGTCCGGCAAGAAGGACGGCTCCTACGTCGAACGGCTCGCGTACGAGGGCTGCCTCGAGGGCAACAAGATGCGCGCCGGTGACGCCATCAACTACTCCATCGGCCAGGGCGACACCCTCGTCACCCCCATCCAGATGGCCACCATCTACGCGGCCATCTCCAACGGCGGCACCCTCTACGACCCCTCCATCGGCAAGGCGATCATCAGCCCCGACGGCCAGGAGGTCCGCGAGATCGAACCCGAGTCGCACGGCAAGCTGCCCATAAGCAAGACCACGCTCGCCCAGATGGACGAGGCCCTCGCGGGCGTCGCCACGCGCGGCACCGCCGCCTGGCGGTTCGCCCAGGTCGGCTGGCCCCAGGACAAGATCCCGATGCACGCCAAGACCGGTACCGCCGAGGTCCACGGCAAGCAGACCACCTCGTGGTTCGCCACCTACACCGACGAGTACGCGATCGTCATGACGATCTCCCAGGGCGGCACGGGCTCCGGCGCCTCCGGTCCCGCCGTCCGCAACATCTACGACGCGCTCTACGGCGTCTCGGACGACGGCGACATCGACCCCAAGAAGGCGCTGCTGCCGAAGCCCCAGGCGAAGCTGCCCACGGTCAAGGCCGACGGGACCATCCCCGCACCGAAGATCTCCAAGGACATCGTCAAGGACCTCCTGCCCGACGAGAAGGCCTCCCCGGAGGAGGAGTACGCCCCCATCGACGAACAGCAGCAGGGCGCCACGACGCCGACCCAGAACGGCGACAACCGCGACACCCGCCGCCACCGGCGACGCGGCGGCGGACGCGGTCGCGGCCCCGGCCGGCGTCCGGCGGCCGGCAACGGAAGCCGGAGGGCACGCACATGACCGGCGCCAACAGCTTCCAGGTCTCCGGATACGGACCCGAGAAGGCCGGCTGGACCCGGGTCTTCGCCCGGGACGGCATGGCACGGCGGCTCGACTGGCCGATACTGCTGGCCTCCGTCGCGCTCTCCCTGATGGGCTCCCTGCTCGTCTACTCCGCGACCCGCAACCGCACCGAACTCAACCAGGGCGACCAGTACTACTTCCTCACCCGCCACCTGCTGAACACTGGCATCGGCCTCGCCATGATGGTCGCCGTCGTCTGGCTCGGCCACCGCCACCTGCGCACCGCCGTGCCGGTCCTCTACGGCGCCTCCGTGTTCCTGATCCTGCTGGTGCTCACGCCGCTCGGCTCGACCATCAACGGCGCCCACTCCTGGATCAAACTCCCCGGCGGCTTCTCCCTGCAGCCCTCGGAGTTCGTGAAGATCACGATCATCCTCGGCATGGCGATGCTGCTCGCTGCGCGCGTCGACGCCGGGGACCGGCCCCACCCCGACCACCGGACCGTGCTCCAGGCCCTCGGCCTGGCCACCGTGCCCATGCTGATCGTGATGCTCATGCCCGACCTCGGGTCCGTCATGGTCATGGTCATCATCGTGCTGGGCGTGCTGCTCGCCTCCGGCGCCTCCAACCGCTGGATCTTCGGACTGCTCGGCGCCGGAACCGCCGGCGCGCTCGCCGTCTGGCAGCTCGGCATCCTGGACGACTACCAGATCGCCCGCTTCGCCGCCTTCGCCAACCCGGAACTCGACCCCGCCGGCGTCGGCTACAACACCAACCAGGCCCGCATCGCCATCGGCTCCGGCGGCCTGACCGGTTCCGGCCTCTTCGAGGGCTCGCAGACCACCGGCCGCTTCGTCCCGGAGCAGCAGACCGACTTCGTCTTCACGGTCGCCGGCGAGGAACTGGGCTTCCTCGGCGCCGGCCTCATCATCGCCCTGCTCGGCGTGGTGCTCTGGCGGGCCTGCCGGATCGCCCGCCAGACCACCGACCTGTACGGCACGATCGTCGCCGCGGGGATCGTCGCCTGGTTCGCCTTCCAGACCTTCGAGAACATCGGCATGACCCTCGGCATCATGCCGGTCACCGGCCTGCCGCTGCCCTTCGTGTCGTACGGCGGCTCGTCGATGTTCGCCATCTGGATAGCGATCGGACTCCTTCAATCGATCACCGTGCAGAAACCGATGTCGGCGTAGCGGAGCCGGCGTAGGCAGCCCCGGTCCGCGGGGCGGACGGGACGAGCGGTACGGGGGACCATCCGGGCCGGGTTAGGCTGGATGGTCCCCCTTGTCAGCACACGAAGGTTCCGTGAGATGCCTGCCGAAGCCGCCGAGTCTGTGAAGTCTGTTTTTCCGCAGCTCGAAGCTCTGCTCCCGCATGTGCAGAAGCCGATCCAGTACGTCGGCGGAGAGCTCAACTCCACGGTCAAGGAGTGGGAATCCTGTGACGTCCGCTGGGCCCTGATGTACCCGGACGCCTACGAGGTCGGCCTGCCCAACCAGGGCGTCATGATCCTCTACGAGGTGCTGAACGAGCAGCAGGGCGTCCTCGCCGAGCGCACCTACAGCGTCTGGCCGGACCTGGAGGCGCTGATGCGGGAGCACTCCGTCCCGCAGTTCACCGTCGACAGCCACCGTCCGGTGAAGGCCTTCGACGTCTTCGGCCTCTCCTTCTCCACGGAGCTGGGCTACACCAACATGCTGGCCGCGCTCGACCTCGCGGGCATCCCGCTGGAGGCCAAGGACCGCGGCATCGACGACCCGGTCGTCCTGGCCGGCGGACACGCGGCCTTCAACCCCGAGCCGATCGCCGACTTCATCGACTGCGCGGTCATCGGCGACGGCGAGCAGGCCGTCCTGGAGATCACCGCGATCATCCGTGCCTGGAAGGCCGAGGGCCGCCCCGGCGGCCGCGAGGAACTCCTCCTCCGCCTGGCGAAGACCGGCGGCGTCTACGTCCCCGGCTTCTACGACGTCGAGTACCTCCCCGACGGCCGCATCGCCCGCGTCGTACCCAACCGCTCGGGCGTCCCGTGGCGCGTCTCCAAGCACACCGTCATGGACCTCGACGAGTGGCCCTACCCCAAGCAGCCCCTCGTCCCGCTCGCCGAGACCGTCCACGAGCGCATGTCCGTCGAGATCTTCCGCGGCTGCACCCGCGGCTGCCGCTTCTGCCAGGCCGGCATGATCACCCGCCCGGTGCGCGAGCGCTCCATCACCGGCATCGGCGACATGGTCGACAAGGGCCTGAAGGCGACCGGCTTCGAGGAGGTCGGCCTCCTGTCCCTCTCCTCCGCCGACCACTCGGAGATCGCCGACGTGGCCAAGGGCCTCGCGGACCGCTACGAGGAGGACAAGATCGGCTTGTCCCTCCCCTCCACCCGCGTCGACGCCTTCAACATCGACCTGGCCAACGAGCTGACCCGCAACGGCCGCCGCTCCGGCCTCACCTTCGCCCCTGAGGGCGGCTCCGAGCGCATCCGCAAGGTCATCAACAAGATGGTCTCGGAGGACGACCTCATCCGGACCGTCTCCACGGCCTACGGCAACGGCTGGCGCCAGGTGAAGCTGTACTTCATGTGCGGCCTGCCCACCGAGACCGACGACGACGTCCTCCAGATCGCCGACATGGCCACCCGCGTCATCGCCAAGGGCCGCGAGGTCTCCGGCTCCGGCGACATCCGCTGCACGGTGTCGATCGGCGGCTTCGTCCCCAAGCCCCACACCCCCTTCCAGTGGGCGCCGCAGCTGTCCGCCGAGGAGACCGACGCCCGCCTGCAGAAGCTCCGCGACAAGATCCGCGGCGACAAGAAGTACGGCCGCTCCATCGGCTTCCGCTACCACGACGGCAAGCCCGGCATCGTCGAGGGCCTCCTCTCCCGCGGCGACCGCCGCACCGGCGCCGTCATCCGCGCCGTCTACGACGACGGCGGCCGCTTCGACGGCTGGCGCGAGCACTTCTCGTACGACCGCTGGATGGCCTGCGCCGACAAGGCCCTGGAGCCCTTCGGCATCGACGTCGACTGGTACACCACGCGCGAGCGCGGCTACGAGGAGGTCCTGCCCTGGGACCACCTCGACTCGGGCCTCGACAAGGACTGGCTCTGGGAGGACTGGCAGGACGCCCTCGACGAGACCGAGGTCGAGGACTGCCGCTGGACGCCGTGCTTCGACTGCGGGGTGTGCCCCGCGATGGACACGGAGATCCAGATCGGCCCGACCGGCAAGAAGCTACTGCCTCTCACGGTCAAGAACACCGCCCCGGCCGGCTGACACAGGTGACGTACGTCATGCTCCGGGAGTGACGTACTGTCAGTTTGGGCGGTTTGAACCGTGGACGAGATCATGGAGCTCGGTCTTAGATGGCTGAGGGGGGCGGGGCACAGGGTGTTTCTCGTGGCGACTGAGCGAAGAACACCCACCGACAAGTGAAAAGCAGTCGGCGTACCGCGACCTTCGAGCCTGTTATCACAAGACCGACTCCTAGGACTGCAATGAACGCACGCAAGACCGCTTCACGCCCGAACCGGCTCAGACGCGCCGGCGTCTCAGGAACCGCCGCGGTCAGGGCCGTCGCGCTCCTCGGCGCGGCGCCGCTGTTGCTCCTCACCGGCACGCCGGCGCAAGCGGTGGTCGGCCAGCCCTCGACGGACGCGGGTCTCGGGTTCACCGCCCGGCTGGTCGTCGGTGACCACCAGCGGGGCTGCTCCGGCTCCCTGGTCTCGCCCGAGTGGGTGCTCACGACCGCCAGCTGCTTCGCCGACGACCCGGCCGCCGACCTCTCCGTGCCCGCCGGCCCGCCCCGGCTGGAGACCGTCGCGACCGTGGGCGGTGTAACGCGGGACGTCGTGGAGCTCCGCCCGCACGGTGAGCGCGACCTCGTGCTGGCCCGTCTGGCGCAGCCGGTGCGGGGAGTGGCGCCCGTCGCCCTCGCCGGCGCGGGAGCCACCGCCGGACAGGACCTCACCGTGGCCGGACACGGCCGTACGGCGACGGAGTGGGCGCCGCTCGAGCAGCACACCGGCACCTTCGCCGTCACCGCCGTCGACGGCGCCGACCTGGTCATGAGCGGCAAGGACGGAGCCTCGGTCTGCCAGGGTGACGCGGGTGGCCCGGTGCTGCGGACCGTCGACGGCCGCCCGGAGCTCGTCGCGGTGAGCAGCCGTTCGAACCACGTGGGCTGCTTCGGCGTCGACTCCGCGGAGGGGACGCCCAGCAGCGCCGTCGCCGCCAGGGTGGACGACATACGCGACTGGGTCACCGGGAACGCGGTGCGGACTCCCGCCGCCGACTTCGACGGTGACGGCCGCAGCGACGTGGGTGTGCTGTACGACAGCGGTCAGCGCAGTGACGGGGCCAATCGCACCGCCCTGTGGTCGTTCACCAGCAGCGGTTCCGGTTTCGGTGGGCCGGTGCGCGAGTGGGACAGTGCCACGGGTGGCAGCTGGAGCTGGAGCCGCTCCAAGGCGTTCTCCGGTGACTTCAACGGTGACGGCCGCAGCGACGTCGGCGTGCTCTACGACTACGGCACCGAGGCCGACGGGACCAACCACACCGGTCTGTGGACGCTGACGAGCAACGGCTCCGGGTTCGGCAAGCCCGTCAAGGTCTGGGACAACGTCACCGACAACGGCCCCAGCTGGGACTGGGACCGGTCGAAGGTGGTCTCCGGCGACTTCGACGGTGACGGCCGTGACGACGTGGGTGTGCTGTACGACAACGGTCAGCGCAGTGACGGGGCCAATCACACCACCCTGTGGACGTTCACCAGCAGCGGTACCGATTTCGGTGGGCCGGTGCGCAAGTGGGACAGCGCCACGGGCGGCAGCTGGAACTGGAACTACTCCAAGCCGTTCGCCGGTGATTTCAACGGCGACGGCCGCAGCGACATCGGTGTGCTCTACGACTACGGTCCCGAGGCCAACGGGGTCAACCGCACCGGCCTGTGGACGCTGACGAGCAACGGCTCCGGGTTCGGCAGGCCGGTCAAGGCCTGGGACAACGTCACCGACAACGGCCCCAGCTGGGACTGGGACCGGTCGAAGGTGGTCTCCGGCGACTTCAACGGTGACGGCCGTAGCGACGTGGGCGTGCTCTACAACAACGGTCAGCGCAGTGACGGGGCCAATCACACCACCCTGTGGACGTTCACCAGCAGCGGTACCGATTTCGGTGGGCCGGTGCGCAAGTGGGACAGCGCCACGGGCGGCAGCTGGAGCTGGAACAATTCCAAGCCGTTCGCCGGAGACTTCGACGGTGACGGCCGCAGCGACGTCGGTGTGCTCTACGACTACGGCCGCCAGGACGATGGCACCAATCGCACCGGCCTGTGGACGCTGACGAGCAACGGTTCCGGGTTCGGTGGGCCGGTGCGCAAGTGGGACAGCGCGGGGTCGTTCAGCTGGAAGTGGGAAAGCAGCGACATCGTCTGACCGAGGATCCGGGCGAGGCGTTTCGGCGTCTTCGCCGGTATGGACCTTGAGAAGCGGCCGCACGGCCGTCCGCAGGAGCCGCCGCGGCGTACGGACCCGGAAGGGTGCGTCGCCGCGGCGGTCCGCGTTCCGGTGCGGATCGTCGTCCTGGTGCTGGTCGTACCGGTGCGGATGGTGTGGGACGTGCTGGCCGTCGCCGGGCGGTTCCTCCTGGACACGGTGGGGCGGCCGGTCGGGCGGGCGCTGGCGTGGCTCGGCCGGGCCCTGTTCGTGTGGCCGCTGGTCGGGCTGTGGCGGTATGTCGTCGTGCCGGTGGCCAAGGGGGTCGGGTGGCTGGGGAACGTGCTGCTCGCCGTGCCGGCGGTGTGGGTGTACCGGTGGGTGCTGACGCCGGTCGGGCAGGCGCTCGGCTGGTTCTTCCGGGGCGCGGGCGCGGTGCTCGTGGCCGTCGGGCGCGGGCTGTACGCCGGTCTCGCCCGGCTCGCGCGCTACTTCGTGGTCGTACCGGCCGCCTGGCTCTACGCCTGGGTGCTGACGCCCGTCGGGCATCTGCTGGCCTGGTGCGGCAGGTCGGTGCTCTGGTGTCTGGGCAAGGCCGTCACGGGCGTCGGCACGGTGCTGTACTGGACCGTCCGGGTGCTGCTGGTGCTGCCCGCCCTCGCCGTGTGGCGGTGGGTGCTGGCGCCGGTCGGCCGGGTGCTCGCCGTCATCGGGCGGGAGGTCCTGGACGCGCTCGGGCACGCCTGGCGCGTCGCCGGGTACGTCTCGCGCGCCGTCGGACGGGCGCTGGGCGCCCTGTTCCGGTGGACCGTCGCCGAACCGGCGCGGTGGGTGTACCGGAGCGTGCTGACGCCGGTGGGGCACGCCGTGCGCGGCACCGTCCTGCGACCCCTCGCCGACGCCGCGCGCGGTGCCCGGCGGGCCGGCCGGCAGGCGCTCCGCTCCGCCCGGCTGTCGGTCCGGCAGGTCCGCGCCGACCTGCGGCGGACGCTGTTCGGAGAGCCGGATCGGGCGCTGCCGGCGGACCGGCGGGAACCCCTGGGCGCGCAAACGCGTACCCTTGAGACAAGGACCGGACGCGAGACCTCCCCGCCGATGCGGGGATGATCCCGACCGCACGACGCCGGGAACGCGTCAGCCGGACCGCTCCCCGCCACCGCGGGGGTGCGTCACGGTCCCGACCGCCGTACACAAGGAGAAGTCCCCTGGGCAAGCGACAGCCCGAAGGCCCGCCGCCCGTACCCGCGGTGCAGCGCATTCGTCTGCGTTACACCAAGCGCGGCCGCCTCCGGTTCACCAGCCACCGTGACTTCCAGCGCGCCTTCGAGCGTGCGCTGCGCCGCGCCGAGGTGCCTATGGCGTACTCGGCGGGGTTCACCCCGCACCCGAAGGTGTCGTACGCCAATGCCGCACCCACCGGCACGGGCAGTGAGGCGGAATATCTGGAGATCGCGCTCACCGAGGCGCGGGACCCCCAGCGGCTCCGGGCACTCCTCGACGAGTCCCTGCCCGCCGGGCTCGACATCGTCGACGCGGTCGAGTCCCGGACCTCCGGACTCGCCGATCGGCTGACGGCCTCCGTGTGGGAGCTGCGGCTGGCCGGTGTGGAGCCCGCGGACGCCGAGCGCGCCGTGGCGGCGTTCAACTCGGCCCCGGCGGTGGAGGTCCAGCGCCGGACCAAGAACGGCGTCCGCACCTTCGACGCCCGCTCCGCCGTCGCGCACCTCGAGAGCGTCACCACGCACGGTTCGCCGGCTGATAGGCCGACCGACCAGCCCTGTGCGATACTGCGGCTGGTTGTTCGGCACGTGACGCCTGCCGTACGACCCGACGACGTCCTGTCCGGTCTTCGCGCCGTGGCCGACCTGGCGCCGCCGGTCCCCGCAGCGGTGACCAGGCTGGCGCAGGGGCTGTTCGATGAAGAGACCGGTGCGGTGACCGACCCGCTCGCGCCCGACCGCGAGGCAGAAGCGCCCGAGCCGCAACCGGCCGCCGCTTCCGCCGCCGCGAAGGCGTCGGCGTAAGGAAGGTTCCGCTCAGGGACGGACGTCGTAGCGCCGCCCTCGAACTCGGGAGCCACCTGGGTCGGGCAGCGCACCGACCACAAGACTTTCGCCAGGCCGTGCACGACAAGGGGTACGGAACCGGCGAGACAAGACACGAGAGCTTCCGAGCGGCGCCCGCGCCCCGGACGGCGGCGACCGCGCACCAGCGCGAGCCGCGGACGTCACCGGCGGTCGACCTGTCGACGCCGGACCAGGCGCGGCGCCCGGGAGCCTGACGGGAGAAACCCCCGCATGCTCGAACCGACCGAACCCACCGGGTCCGCGACCAGCTCGACGGACACCGAGTCGAACACCCCCAGCGACACCCTGCCGCCGCGCCGTCGGCGCAGGGCCGCGTCCCGCCCGGCCGGCCCGCCGTCCGGTGCGTCCGCGTCGTCGGCGGAGACCGTCGCGCCGGCGGATGCGGCGCCCGAGGCGGCGGCCGACGAGGCCGTCACCGAAGCCGCCCGTGCCGCCGAGACGGCTGCTGAGCCCGCGCCCGCGGGCCGTCCGCGGCGCCGTGCCGTGCGCCGCGCCTCCTCGCCCGCCGGGGCTCCGGCGTCGGCGGAGGCGGCCGAGACCGTCGTTCCGGCGTCCCCCGCCGCAGAGGCCCCCGTACAGCCCGAGCAGCCCGCCGCCTCGGAGCCGGCCGTCGAGGATGCCGCGCCGCGTCGTGGTCGTCGTCGTGCCACGCGTACGGTAACGGCGCCCGCCGAGACCGCGCCCGCCGAGCAGGCCGATGCCCCCGCGCAGCCGGAGCAGGCCGCCGCCTCGGAGCCGGCCGTCGAGGAGGCCGCGCCGCGTCGTGGTCGTCGTCGTGCCACGCGTACGGTGACGGCGCCCGCCGA